>JAUQOW010000089.1 GCA_030550675.1 Chloroflexota bacterium | reverse complement strand
GGAAAGCGCCGTCTCATTCTGGGCGGCGGCTATCGACCGAACGACGGTGTCTTCCGATTCAAAGCGAGCTTTTCACCGCTGCGTTTGCGGTTCTCAACCTATCGACACATACGCAATCCGACGTTGTATGCCGATCTGTGCCAGGCGTGGACGGAGTATTACGGATGCTCTTTGCCGGGCGACGCGGCGTACTTTCCGGCATACCGCATGCTGCCGTCGCACGACGAAGGACGCGCGCGCGAGGTTGGGGGCTGACGTGCGCTCGTGAGTGCGACCCGGTCCAGGCGCCGCCTGGATGGTGCAACCCTCCAGCCAAAGGGAAGGAACAACCATATGGATGCAGTGCCCATGTCATCGCCTGATCTGACCGATGCGGAGCGCGATGCCGTTCTCCAGGTTTTGCAGACGCCAGTCTTGAGCATCGGACCATACGTGCAACAGTTCGAGCAGCGTCTGGCGGCATTCGTTGGCGCACGCTACGGCATTGCAGTCAATTCCGGCACGAGCGGCTTGCACTTGAGCATCATCGCCGCTGGCGTGACCGAGTATGATCTGGTGATCACCACGCCGTTCTCGTTCATTGCCTCAGCCAATTGCATTCTCTACGAGCGCGGCATCCCGATCTTTGTCGATGTTGATCCGATCACCGGCAACATTGACCCGGAGCAGGTGCATGCGGCTGTCAGCGACCTGGCGCGCGGCGGGATGACGGCGCGCCGCTGGCTGCCTCCGGCGTTACGTAATAGTCGCTACGGTCGAGTCAAGGCGATCCTGCCGGTACATGCCTTCGGTCAACCGGCGGATATGTCGCCGATCATCGCTATTGCACGGCGCCGCAATCTGGTGGTGATCGAAGACGCCTGCGAAGCCCTTGGCTCAGAATATCGCGGTCGTCCGGCTGGAACGCTGGGTGACATCGCAGTCTTCGCCTTCTACCCGAACAAACAGATCACCACAGGCGAAGGCGGCATGATCGTGACGAACAACGAAGATTGGGCGACGTTGCTGCGCAGTCTGCGCAATCAGGGACGCGACATCTTCGATGCCTGGTTGAACCATACCCGTCTCGGCTTCAATTACCGGCTCGATGAACTGAGCGCAGCGCTGGGGTGCGTGCAGATGCAGCGCATCCACGAACTGTTGTCGAAGCGCGAGCGGGTCGCTGCCTGGTACAACGAGCGCCTGGCAGACATAGAGCTGATCGAGCGTCCGATCATCAGCGCCACGACCACCCGGATGGGCTGGTTCGTCTACGTGGTGCGGATCAAACCGCCCGCCAGCCGTGATGCGGTGATGCGCCATCTGGCAGCGTCAGGCATCCCCAGCCGTCCCTACTTCACCCCCATCCACTTGCAACCGTTCTATCGCAAACGATTTGGTTTCCAGCGCGGCGATTTTCCGGTCACCGAGCGTCTGGGCGATACTTCGCTGGCGCTGCCCTTCTCCAGCGTGATGACCAAGTCGCAGGTGGATATGGTCTGTGAACGATTGCGCGAGAGTCTGGAGCGGTCAATCGTGCGCGAGGAAATGGCGGGCGCGCTATGAACATCCGATCACTGGATCACGACGCTTTGCCCCGGCGTTTGTCATCTTGTCGCCGATCCCGATGGTCGCGGCGCCTGTTCGTCCGGATTGGCGGCGCCGCCCTCGTCACCATTGCGATCCTGGCAGGCAGCGCCGGATGGTGGCTGCCGGCGCTCGGCGGTTTGCTGGCATTGCCGGGGCGTCCGGCGCCCGCCGATGCGATTGTCGTCCTGGGCGGCGGGTTTCCGCTGCGCGACCAGCACGCCATCGATCTCTATCGGGAGGGATATGCGCGGGAAATCTGGCGCACCGGCGAGACGCCCGGCGGCTCCCTCGTCGTCCAGAAAGCCCGGCGTCTGGCGCTTGAGCAGGGCGTGCCAGCCTCTGCATTCGTGCCAGTGATCACCGACAGCACCTGGACTGACGGGCGCGAAATTGCGCGGATGGCGCAGGAACGCAAGGTTGAACGGGTGCTTATCGTCACCGACTGGCCCCACAGTCGGCGCGCGATGTGCGTGATTAACCGGCATCTGGCAAATACCGGGGTTGTTGCGATCTACGACGGTCCGCGCAGTCCGCCCTATACTCCGGCTGACTGGTGGCGCGATCCAGAGGGGCGTTACATTGTACCGGGGGAACTGCTCAAGACGTTCTACTACCTGCTGCGATTTGGCGTGGCGCCCTGGGCATGTTAGCAAGGAGGCGTCATATGCAACGTTCCGCTTATGCATTCCATTTTTTTGGAATAGATGCTCTGGCGCTGATAACAGCCGCGTTCATCGGGTATGCTCTGCGTCTCGAGCGACTCAATCTGGGGGAATACTGGGAATCGTTTGCGCTGTTTACAGGTGCGGCATTGATCATCGTTCCAACCATTTTCGCGCTGGCTGGCATCTACGCGCAATACTGGCGCTATGCGTCGTTCTACGAGTTCAGTCTGCTGGCATTCGCCCTCGTACTCGCCGGGATCGCTCTGGCAGTCCTTATCTTACTCGGTCGCGCCCTGTTCCCATCCATCCCGGTTGTGCCGTTGTCCGTTCCGCTGATCTTCATCATGCCCGCGCTGGCGCTGACGATGCTGCCACGATTGGTCGTGCATACGCGCTTTTCCCCCCTACCCCGGCGAAGCGCGCAGCCCGGCGACAATCGGGTGCTGATTATGGGTGCGGGCGAGGCTGGCGCTATGATTGCACAAAGCATACGCACCACCCGGCGAAACACCGTTATCGTCGGCTTTGTCGATGATAACCCGCACAAGCGAGGCGTGCGGATCAACGGCGCGACGGTCCTGGGCGATCGGCGCGATATTCCTCGCCTGGTCGCCGAGCATCACATTAATGAAGTCATCATCGCCATGCCAAGCGCTCCGGGAAAGACGATCCGCGACATTGTGGCAATCTGCGAGCGTGCTGGCGTGCGCACGAAAATCATTCCCGGCATTGCCGAACTGATTGACGGACGCTTCAGCGTCAACCACATTCGCGATGTTCAGATCGAAGACCTGCTCCGGCGCGAGCCGATCAAAACCGATATGCAGGCAGTGGGTGCGCTGATCCGTGGACGGCGCGTGATGGTCACCGGCGGCGGCGGCTCGATCGGAAGCGAAATCTGTCGCCACGTGCTGCGCTACGAACCGTCGGAACTGATTATTCTCGGGCATGGCGAGAACAGTGTCTTCGCCATTCATAACGAACTGCACCAATGGCTGAACGACTCCTGCCATCGACCCGACCCTGCAGGCAATGGAACAGGCGCCTCGCATAGCAAACCCTTTCTGCATACGGTCATTGCCGACATTCGCTTCGCCGAACGGATCCATTCCGTCTTTGAGCAGTACCGTCCAGAGATTATCTTCCATGCGGCGGCGCACAAGCATGTGCCGCTCATGGAGGCAAACCCGGTCGAGGCGGTCACCAATAACGTGCTCGGAACGCGCAACCTGCTCGACGCCTCGATCGTGACCGGCGTGGAACGCTTTGTGATGATCTCGACCGATAAAGCCGTCAATCCGACCAGCATTATGGGCAGCAGCAAACGCGCCGCCGAACTGCTGGTCCACCACGCCGCGAAACTCAGCGGTCGGGCGTTTATGGCGGTGCGCTTCGGCAATGTGCTCGGCAGTCGTGGCAGCGTGGTGTGGACCTTCAAGCAACAGATCGCTGCTGGCGGACCGGTAACAGTCACCCACCCGGAAATGCGGCGCTATTTCATGACCATTCCCGAAGCGGTGCAACTGGTGTTGCAGGCGGCGGCGCTCGGTCGAGGCGGCGAGGTATTTACGCTCGACATGGGTGAGCCGGTCAAAATCCTCGATCTGGCGCGCGATATGATCGAACTCTCCGGATTGCAGGTCGGGCGTGACATCGATATTACGTTCGTTGGACTGCGTCCGGGCGAAAAACTGTACGAAGAGTTGTTCCTGCCTGGTGAACAGTATGATCGCACCAGCCACGACAAAATCTTCATCGCCCGGCACGCCAGTCGTCTTGTGCCGTCCGATGTTCTCGCGCTTATCGCGGATCTTGAAGAAGCCGCGCTATCGGATGATGTGCAGCGCACGGTGCGTCTGCTCCGCCTCATCGTGCAACGCAGCCAGTCGGCGCCGCACGAAGCGTCGCACGAAGACCAGATGCAGGCGCTCCCCGAACTGCGGGCGCTGGCGGCAGGCGGAGTATAGAATACCGCCGCGCACCCCTCGACAGGCTCAGGGTGCGCGGCAGCAGACCCGATATACATATCCCAAAGGAAGATCAACCAGACAGTGAATATCTTGCCCGCGTTGACTGTCCCGCAGTTGGCGTGGGCTTCGACAGGCTCAGCCCACGCCAGCTACCTTCAAAAGGTGCAGGCTCGACTGTTCAGATTTTATTTGACCTCCTTATCAGGGGCGTAGGCGCGAAGACGCCAGAACGTTCATTTACTGACCGGCTGGCGTCCACGGGCAGGCGTTGGACACCGTGATCACCATCACTGTCTCGCCGCTGGCGGCAGCAGCGGCGAACGCCGCACGCAACGCTTCCCACACAGTTGCTTCGTCGCCAGCGATCAGCGTGCTCATCGCCCCTGGTTGCACATCCAAGCCGCGCTCGCGCCAGAGCGCCAGCGCCGCATCGATTGCCGGACTGAGACGTTCCTGACGCAATGGATACAGACTCACCTGCGCCGTCAGACCAGCAGGACGATTGTCATCTGTCATCGTCTTTCACCCCTTCCGCTTCGACAGCGCGACCCGCACCCCAATGAACGCGCCAACTGGCAGACGAGAGGAAGAGAGTGACCAGGGACCCGGCAACAGGGTGGTGCGCCACGTGATGTCGGCAACTGATCGGGGAAGCGCCTGTCGTACCAGCCGTGCCAGTTCATGAGGAGAGTAGAAGTGTGCAATCTGCCAGACAGGCAACCCGCTGCGCTTCCGTTGCCATGCCAGCGGATGCCAGCGGTTGAGCACACCCAGAATGATCCCGCGCCGCGCGACACGCGCCGCCTCCTGCAGCGCGCGTTCCGGGAAAGGCACAAATTCCAGCGTTGTGATCAGCAGCGAGGCGTCGAACGTATCGTCGCCGAACGGCAACGCTGATGCGTCTGCGCGCACCAGCGGCATGCCGCCGCGCCGCTGCGCTTCAGCGAGCATCGGCGCCGACCGGTCCACGCCAACGACGCGATACCCCTCCGACGCCAGCCAGCGCGCAAAATGCCCCGTTCCGGCGCCGATCTCCAGCAAGATGTGCGTCTGCGACAGACCAGACAGCAACCATCGAAGCAAACGGCGTTCCGCCAGATCCGCAGCACGACCCTCCGTCTCGTACCAGGCTTCGTACCCGGATGCCAGTTCAGGAGCATCAAAGGGATTGAACCAGAGCGCGGCAGTCACTTTACCCGTCAAGGTCTATCGACTCTCATCGATTCGCCGGATCATCGGCGCGGCATACGTATGGCAGATCGCCACCGCCACCGCATCGGCGGCGTCGTCGGGGCGCGGGATGGCAGGCAACCGGAGCGTCAGACGAACCATTTCCTGCACCTGCCGTTTGTCGGCGCCGCCATATCCCGCCAGCGCCTGTTTGACCTGCAACGGTTTATATTCGTGGACGGGGATGCCCGCCTGTGCAAACGCCAGCAAGGCGACGCCGCGCGCCTGCCCGACAGTCAGCGCGGTATTCACATTCTTGCCGAAGAACAGCTCCTCGATGGCGGCGGCGGCAGGATGGTATCGCTCAATCAAACCGCGCAGGTCGTTGTACAGTTGAAGCAAGCGCGACGCTTGCGACAATCCCGCAGGCGTCGTCAATACGCCGCAATCGACCAGGTGCAGTGTTCCGTCGGTTTCTTCAACGATCCCCCATCCCATGCGGGCAGTGCCGGGATCGATGCCAATTGTGCGCGAGGCGGTCAAGCATCACCCGCTCATAAACTGTTCAGCCAGTTCGCTGGTGATCTCGAGGTTGCTATAGACCTTCTGCACATCGTCGAGGTCTTCAAGTTTCTCAATCAGTTTCATCGCCTTGAGCGCATCGGCGGTATCGGGCTGCACAGTCGTTTTAGCGACCATCGTCTTTTCGGCGCTTGTCACCGGCAGACCGGCGGCGATCAGTTGCTGGCGTACCGCAGCCAATTGCTTGAAATCGGTATACACCTCAACGATATGATCTTCAATCTGCACATCCTCCGCACCCGCATCGATCGCCATGAGCATGACTTCATCCGGGTCGAGGCGCTTTACTGACAGATCAATGGTAATCAACCCTTTCGTCTCGAACATCCAGCTCACCGAACCAGGTTCGCCAGGGCTGCCGCCATTCTTGGTCATCGTGGCGCGCACATCGGACGCCGTGCGATTGCGATTATCGGTCGCCGCTTCAATCAGCAACGCCACGCCGCCGGGAGCGTATCCTTCGTAGTAAATCTCTTCAAGTGCGGCGGCGTCGCTTCCGCCTTTGCCCAACCCGCGATCAATGGCGCGCTGAATATTCTCCATCGGCATATTAGCGGCGCGCGCCTTCTCTATCGCCAAGCGCAGGCGAAAATTCGCCTCGGGGTCGCCGCTGCCTCCTTCACGCGTCGCAATCGTAATATCGCGCGCCAATTTGGTGAAGAGCTGCCCGCGCCGCTGATCGAGCACACTCTTCGTGCGACGGATGGTATGCCATTTCGAGTGACCAGACATAACCAGAGTCTCCGCTACCGCATATTAACACAACACCGACTTCTTTCTGGCATTATAGCACACGGCAAATGCAACAGGGGAGGCTTCGCGCCTCCCCTGCTCCGCTCAAGACTCTGTCGGTGTTACGCCTGCGGCGTTGACGGAACATTCAACGTCGGCGATGTTTCCAGCACGCCATTGCCGCCGTTCAGCCGACGTTCAATCTCATCAAGCTTGACGACGCGACTGATCAATTCCTTCAGCCGCTCGCCGTCAAGCGTCTCGTATTCAATGAGCGCACTCGCCATATCATTCAACACCTCGCGGTTGTGCGTCAGGATCAGGCGTGTGCGCTCATACGCCTCAGACACGATGCGATGCACTTCAGCGTCGATTTCGCGCGCCACAGCGTCGCTATAGTTGCGCTGCTCAGTGATTTCGCGTCCCAGGAAGATCAGCTCCTCGCGCTCGCCAAAGGCGATGGGACCGAGCTTCGGACTCATGCCGTAGCGGGTCACCATTGCGCGGGCAATGCGTGTCACCTGCTGAATATCGCCAGCGGCGCCGGTCGAGACCTCATCAGGACCGAAGACGATCTCCTCCGCCACGCGCCCGCCGAGCGCCGAGACGAGTTGCGCTGCGAACTGCGACGCTGTCGTATAGCGAATGCTATCCTCTTCCGGCAGGTAGAGCGTATACCCGCCTGCGCGTCCTCGCGGCACAATCGTCACTTTTTGCACCGGGAAGGCCTTTGGCATGCCCGCTGCAGCAATAGCATGACCCGACTCGTGGTATGCCGTCAGCAATTTTTCCCGCTCGGTCAGCACGCGGCTGCGGCGCTCAGGACCGCCAAGCGCCACGCGCTCAATGGCGTCCTGTAACTCCGCCATTCCGATTTTCTTCTTCGAGCGACGCGCCGCCAGGATCGCGGCCTCATTCACCGCATTCGCCAGATCGGCGCCGGAGAAGCCCGGCGTCTGCTTGGCGATCACGTCGAGCTGCACGTCGTCCGCAAGCGGTTTGCCCTTGGTATGGACCTTGAGCACCTCAATGCGCCCTTTCACATCCGGCGCATCAAGCACCACCTGGCGGTCGAAGCGACCGGGGCGCACCAGCGCCGGGTCGAGCACGTCCGGTCGGTTGGTGGCGGCAATGACGATAACGTTTGTATTCGTATCGAAGCCATCCATCTCAACCAGAATCTGGTTGAGCGTCTGTTCGCGCTCATCGTGCGAGCCGCCGAGCCCGGCGCCGCGCTGCCGACCCACGGCGTCAATCTCGTCGATGAACACGATGCACGGCGCGTTCCGCTTCGCCTGATCGAACAGGTCGCGCACGCGGCTGGCGCCGACGCCAACGAACATCTCGACAAACTCCGAACCAGAGATCGAGAAGAATGGCACCCCTGCTTCCCCGGCGACTGCGCGCGACAGGAGCGTCTTCCCGGTTCCGGGAGGACCAACCATCAACACGCCGCGCGGAATACGCGCGCCAAGGGCTGCAAACTTATCGGGAAACTTCAGAAACTCTACAACTTCAGTCAAATCCTGTTTGGCTTCTTCCTGCCCGGCGACATCAGCAAACGTCACTGTCGGCTTATCGCCGGAGAACATGCGCGCCCGACTTTTGCCAAATGACAGCGCCTGATTGTTCGACCCTTGCGCCTGACGCATGAAGAAGACAAAAAAGCCAATCATCAACAGCACTGGCAGCAGGATGGTAAAAACATTCAGCAACCCGCCCCAGGCGGGCGCCGCGCGCACCTCGACATTTACCGCGTCGAGCGGCACGCCTGCCTGTACCAGCAGGCTGGTCACGCTATCGTTCGACTCAATGCGCGACCGCACTTTCGTTCTGGTGTCGCGGTATGTGACCAGGATTTCGGTGTTGCCCGACTGCGCTTCAATCTTCTCAATTCTGCCGGCTTTGGCATCTGCGAGCACCTGATAGATGCCCCGCTCCTCCGCCTGACCCTGCGCATTGTTGAAGTAATTGAAGAACAGCGCCAGTGCAGCAACCAGAATGATAAGGTAGACGAAACTATTCTTCAGCCAGCGATTGTCACCCATACTCGTTCACGTTCTAGGAGCGCTGCTCCTGATTGATCTTGCGCGGCACACCAGCGGATACGGACAGACAACGACAGCCTTCGTAGACCGCTCGTGCTGATATTATACCAGACGCCTCTCTGTGCGACAATGTGGCAAGATCACAATTTTTGATCCTGTTTCAAACGTCGCATTGACAGGGGGCGAACATCTGCGTTAATCAGATCGCAAAAGCGACCATGCGATCCTCTTCAGGGAAGCCGGGTCTACGGTCAGCCCCGCTATCCCCGCCGATGTGTCATGACGGATTGGGCGACGGTGCGGATGCACGCAGTGTCGGAAGCTTTCCCTTGCGGTCGATGCCAGCGCTGAGGCGCAGCCGCACCAGCGCCGCCAGATCGCGCAATAGCAGCACGCGGCGCACAGCGAAATAGATCAGTCGGGAGAAGCGACCTCTGCGAACGGGATCATAATCGATCAGCACGATGCGCGGCTCCGAATTGTGGACCCGCATCAGGTTATGCGACCGCAGCACCGTCCGCTCGACGAGAAAACTCCAGAGACGTTGCGGTAAACGGTCAAGCGCTTTCATGCGCCGACGCTCATCGCTGCCGCGCGCCACAATGAAGCAGTTCGGAATCGTGTGGCGCTCTCCCAGGCATGCGGTGTAGCGGTCAGCGACGGCGCGCATCTGCCGCGCCCATTGCAGCGCCTGGTTCAGACTTCCTTCCAGATCATACTTGAGCTTGACGACATAGCGGCGGTCGTCGGTCCAGTACACCTCAGTCTCATTGCCCCCCGCCAACCGCTCCAGAACATGATCGTGGTCAAGCGGCGCGAAGACATCATCAACGTGGAGGGTCATACGGTGATTCTTCGGCGTGCAACAGGATGTTCAGCCGGTGAGACGCCGGAAACTGCAATCAGGTTGCAATGCACGGAAAGAGAGACCTCAGGCGGGCAGTGCAATCCCCAGTTCCGCCAGCCGCGCCTCTGATGGTCGTCCCTGTTCATCCCAACCGTGACGGCGATAATATTCCGCCAGCATCTCGTCCAGAAGCGGCAGTTTCCCGGCTGCCGGACCGTCTTCGAGCGGCTCTTCCATCCAGCGATGCGGCAGCGCATCGCGCCCGGCGCCATACTGCACCGCCAGCAGGCGCTCCAGCGTGACAATCCGCTCGCCAATCTTCGCCACATCGACGCTGGTAAATGACCGTCCCAGCGTCGCCGCCAGCAGTTCGTTGAGTTCAGCGGGAGCGATCTGATACGCCAGCAACGCCAGGCGACGACACAACCCTGCGGCATCGACCGCTGCTGCAAACCGTTCATGCCAGATCAGGCGCGGGACGACCCCATGGATGGAGTGGGGACTGTTGGGGTCGGAGGGAAGCCACACGGGAGGTTCGACGAGAAACGGCTCGTAGATCATGGCGTAGCGGTAATCGCCGCCAATCGGCGCGGTGGCGTCGGCAAGGGCGATTTCAGGCAACGCGCGCGGATCGAGCGCCGGGAACGCGAGATGCCGCGCATGTGGCGCAAAGGCGCTGCTGCCATAATACACTTCCTGCATTTCGCCCACCCCCAGCGACAGAATGTCGCGCTTTTCCTGGCGCTGCCCCAGGCGACGAAGTGCGCCGACCACCGACTCGAGATCGCCCCATGCCAGGTTGCCGGTATTGATCAACCCGCGCTCGCGGCACTCCATCACAAACGCCAGCGCCGCGCTGGTTTCCGACACGTCGAGACCCAGGCGCAGGCAGAGATCGTTGACCAGAATGACAGCGTCCGGCGTCGTCAACCCGCACCGCCAGCCAAAGCCCGCGAGCGCCTCCAGATCGGGATAGGCGACCGGTTCGCCATTTTTGCGAATATAGGCGCTATGGCACGAGAGCGAGCAACCTTCGCAGCCGCGCGGTTCCCGCCGACCGCGCTGCGCCAGCGCAGCGCGACTGATCGCACTTGCGTGCGGTATGGCATGGTCTTGCCCGTTGCGCGCGCTCAACGCCCCCAATTCTTCGGCGCGCTGCGCGTAGTACAGGCTGCCATACTGACGAAATCCGGCGGCGACATCGCTGGCGGCGATACGTCGCGCAATGCTTGACAGCGCCTGATCGAGGCGCGGTTGATCGACAACAGGGCAGGATTGCGCGCCGCGCACCGCGATTGCTTTCACACGTTTCCGCGCCATCACCGCACCGGCGCCTGCCGGTTCGACAGCAAATGCGCCCTCGGCGACAATAGCGCTGTACGACACGCCCGCCTCGCCTGCCGGTCCGATGCAGAGCACCGCGTACTCATCGCCAAGTTCCCGACGCAGCGCCTGGTTCGTCGCCTGCGTGTCGAGACCGAGGAGATTCGTCGCAGGGCGAATATCCACCTGCGATCCGTCGATCCGAATCCAGCACCAGTCGGGACTTTGCCCCTCGAGAATCAGCAAATCGTGACCGGCGCGACGGAGGTGCGCCCCCCATCGCCCCGACGCCCACCCGTGCGAAATAGAATTGGTAATCGGCGAGCGCGTCGTCACCGTCAACCCGCTGAACGTCACGCCAGCGAGCGGTCCGGCGCTGAAGATCAGAAGATTGGCGGGCGCCAGCGGACCGATTTTCGGAGGAACACGTTGCGCGAGGAGCCAGACGGCGGCGCCGCGCCCGCCGAGGAAGCGCTGCTCAACTTCATCAGGCAGGCGCTCTGTCATTACGCGCTGATCGGTCAGTGCAATCTGGAGTGCTTGCAGCGGCATGACGTGTTCCTCCGTCGGCGTATCAAGATTAGGATGTCTCTTGTAGGGTTTCTCAGAAAGGCTGACGCGAAGACGCGAGGACGCAAAGGCATATTTGTTTGATTACGTGTCTTTGAAGCCCTGCGTCCCATGAACCTTGAGAAGCGCAGCAAGAAACGTCGCTTGCACGTTCAGCCCGCAGTCTTAACCGGCTGCCCCAGGTAGATCGGTTCAAGCGCGGCGACGCTGTCGCGCTCTCCCGCAACCAGGCGCTTCCATGCCAGTTCCGCCAGATATGCAGGGCGACGCACGTTTGCCGCTGGCGACGGGAAGCGCGCACGGTCAGGCAACAGACGGCGCAGCGTCGCCTGCGTCTCCGCATCGATGTCGCCGCAAAAGAGCGCCGGTTCGTTGATCATTGCCGCAAGATCGGCAAGCGTGACATTCTGCGGCGCCAGCGCATCATCAGCGAGCGTCGCCACTCTGCCGCGCCCCAGGTTAATGATCGGCACAACGCGCAGATGCGACGTGCGATGCTGGTATGCCAGCGCCTGAAGCGTGCCAATGCCGATGAGCGGCAGGTCACGCGCCAGCGCAAACCCTTTGGCGACGCTCATCCCGACCCGCAACCCGCTCCAACTGCCCGGTCCCAGGGCGACGGCGATCGCCTGAATATCGCTGCGCGCGCAGCGAATATGGCGCAGCAACAGATCGATCTGCGGCAGAAGCTGCGCCGTGTGATCGCGCCCGGCGCGCCAGACGCATTCGCCAAGCGCGCCGCGTTCCCCATCGTAGCAGGCGATGCCCGCATCCACCGTCGATGTATCGATCGCAAGCAGCATAGTCAGGCGAACGCCGTCTTCTTCAGCGTATCGACCAGGTCTTCATAACGCCGACCGTGCGGCGTAAACCGCACGATCCGCTTGGTCTCGCTCAGATGGCTGAGATGGACATCGAGCCGCTCGTCCGGCAACAATGCTTCTGCACGCTCCGCCCACTCGATCAGGCAGACGCCATCGCCGTCGAGCGCCTCTTCCAGCCCGACGCCGTACAGTTCCGCCAGCCGCTCAATGCGGTAGAGATCCGCGTGGTAGATCGGCATCCCGCTGTGCTGAGCGCCAGCGCGATATTGGTTGATCAACACGAAACTCGGGCTGTTGACCGTATCGGTTGATCCGAGACCCTGCACGATCCCTTTGATCAGGTGCGTCTTACCCGTGCCTAGGTCGCCGCGCAGCGCCACGACATCGCCGCGCCGCAATAGTTCGCCCAGACGCTGACCAATGCGCATTGTTTGCGAAACGCTGTGCGACACAAAATCGAGGATGTGCGGCGAGTGGACAACGCTGCGTGCGCTCATAGGCATCATTGTAGCACATGATACGGTCGTCCTTACAACAACCGCTATGCCTCAGAGTGCAGGCATGAATTGCCAGGAAACGACGCTCCGGTTGCCAGCGATTGAAATCGCCCCTGACGGACTTGCAGCCGACCGTCCGCCTACGCGGACGGGGACGACGGCGTCCGCGTGCGGTGAGCGTGCCGAACCGCGCAGGTGGACGCCCGGCGCGACTTCAGTCGCCAGCCAGGGCGCAGGCAGGGATGCGCCTTCTTGCCTGCTGACAATTTCATACCTGGACCTTCCATGCTCAACACCGCCATTTGCAACGCATAGGTGACGGTATCAGGACTGATAGGACCGAATACGCGCCCCATCGCACCTTTCCAGGATGCGATGGGGCTATGCTTTCTTCACGACGACGCGCGCCCGCGTAATGCGCGATAGCGCCGGATAAGCGCATTCGTCGAACTGTCGTGCGCCAGTGATGGCGCAGTATCGCTCATTAACTCAGGAGCGATGCGCCCCGCCAGCGCCTTGCCCAACTCGACGCCCCACTGGTCGAAGGGGTTGATGTCCCAGATCGCGCCTTGCGTGAAGACGCTGTGCTCGTAGAGCGCCACGAGCGCGCCGAGGATCGCGGGCGTCAGTCGTTCCGCCAGAATAGTGTTCGACGGACGGTTGCCGGGGAAGGTGCGATGCGGCGCCAGCCGCTCCGGGGTGCCTTCCGCCAGCGCCTCTTCCGTCGTTTTGCCGAACGCCAGCGCCTCCGCCTGCGCGAACATATTCGCCATCAGCAGATCGTGGTGATTGCCAAGCGGATTGAGCGTTTCGGCAAACCCGATGAAATCGCACACCACCAGCCGCGTGCCCTGATGGATCAACTGATAGAACGAATGCTGCCCATTCGTGCCCGGCTCGCCCCAGTAGATCGGGCCAGTCTGATACGTCACCGGTTCGCCCGACAGCGTCACCGATTTACCGTTGCTCTCCATCGTCAGTTGTTGCAGGTACGCCGGAAACCGCTTGAGGTAGTTGTCGTAGGGCAGGATCGCAACCGTCTCGACGCCGAAAAAGTTCGCGTACCAGACGGTCAGCAGCCCATGGATCACCGGCAGATTGCGCTCGAATGGCGCAGTGCGGAAATGCTCATCCATCGCGTGAAAGCCAGCGAGCATCTCGCGGAACCGGTCGGGACCGATCGCAATCATGGTCGAAAGCCCGATCGCCGAGGTCATTGAGTAGCGCCCGCCGACCCAATCCCAGAAGCCGAACATGTTGGCGGTGTCGATGCCGAACTTCGTCACCTCGGCGGCATTGGTCGAGACGGCGACGAAATGGCGCGCCACCGCCGCCTCATCGCCGAGCGCCGCCAACAGCCAGGCGCGCGCTGTGCGCGCATTGGTCATGGTTTCGAGGGTCGTAAACGTCTTCGACGCCACGATAAACAGCGTCTCCGCCGGATCGAGGTCGCGGGTCGCCTCGGCGAAATCGCTGCTGTCGATATTCGACACAAAGCGAAACGTCAGATTGCGGTCGCTGTAGTGGCGCAGCGCCTCATACGCCATCACCGGTCCCAGGTCGGAACCGCCGATGCCGATATTGACAATATTGCGGATCGGCTTGCCGGCGAACCCGGTCCAGGCGCCGCTGCGCACCTGTTCGGCGAATGCTGCCATGCGATCAAGCACAGCATGGACCTCAGGAACCACATTCACGCCATCCACCAGGATCACTGCATCGCGCGGCGCGCGCAGCGCAACGTGCAGGACGGCGCGGTTCTCGGTGACATTAATCCGCTCGCCGCGAAACATGGCATCGATTCGGGCGCGCAACCCGCGCGCCTCCGCCAGCGCGATCAGCAGGCGCAGCGTCTCGTCGGTCGCCCGGTTTTTGGAGTAATCGAAGAACAGACCGGCGGCTGCGGCGTTCATACGCTCGCCGCGACCGGGATCATCGGCAAACAACTGGCGCAAATGCACGTCTCGAATCGACCGATAGTGCGTTTCGAGCGCATGCCACTCAGGGAGTTGCGTCAGGAACGTCATATCTCACCTCCTCGGCCGCAGGATATTTTCATTCTCGCGCCCTTCCTCAAAATCAGTAATGTTGCGGATCGTCGTCTCCGCAATCGTGGTCATCGCCTCGCGGGTAAAGAACGCCTGATGCCCGGTGACCAGCACATTCGGGAAGGTCATCAGGCGCGCCAGCGTGTCGTCCGTGATCACCTTATCGGAAAGATCGTGGAAGAATACCCCCTCTTCCTCTTCGTACACGTCAAGACCGACCCCCGCGATGCGACCGGCGCGCAGCGTTTCGATCAGCGCATCGGTGTCGATGAGACCGCCGCGGCTGGTGTTGATCAGAAAGGCGTCCGGCTTCATCAGCGCCAGCGTCTCGCGGTTGATAATGTGATACGTTTCCGGCAGCAGCGGCACGTGGAGGCTGACAATATCCGACGAGCGCAGCAGCTCTTCGAGCGTGACATAGCGCATCCCCAGCGCCAGGCAGTCGGGATTCGGCACCACATCGTAGCCGAGCAGCGAGCACCCGAAGCCGTGCATAATCCGCGCGAAGACCGCACCGATCTTGCCGGTGCCAATGACGCCGACCGTCGAGCCGTGGATGTCGCGTCCGAGCAAGCCCGCGAGACGGAAGTTAAACTCTCGGGTGCGGTTGTAGGCGCGATGGATGCGCCGGTTGAGCGTGAGCAGCAGACCGACGGCGAACTCTGCCACCGAGTAGGGCGAATAGTAACTGACGCGCATCACTGTGATGCCATGCCGTTCCGCAGCGACCAGATCAATGTTGTTGTAGCCGGTGGAGCGCTGCGCGATCAGGCGGACGCCGCCAGCCGCCAGGCGCTCGATCACCTCCGCCGTCGCCTGGTCATTCACGAAGCAGCAGATCGCCGGGAACCCCTGCGCCAGCGTCGCCGTATGCGGGTCAAGCTGCGCTGCGGTGTACGTCAGGCGATGCCGCCCCTGATTGGCGGCGTCGAGAAAGGTCCGGTCGTATGAATGGGCATCGTATACGAGTACGTCCATATATGTATAATCCTTTCAGGTATATCAGTCAGGAAGAGAACCGAGAACTGAGAACCGAGAACTGAGAACCGAGAACTGAGAACCGAGAACCGAGAACCGAGAACTGAGAACTGGAGGTTAGGGGTTAGGGGTTAGACTTCCTGCCCCGCGCCTTGCTCCCAACGCTACCTTCCCCTATGCAACGTGCAACGTGGAACGTTCAACGTGAAACGCCTGCAACCTTCAACCTTCCCACCTGCCACCCTCTTGCCTCACGCCTTATCATCTATCCCGGCAGTTGAACGCGCACTGGATGAACCTTCCAGATCTCCTCGCAGTACTCGCGGATCGTGCGGTCTGACGAGAAATAGCCGCAACGCGTCGTGTTCAGGATCGACATGCGCGTCCAGCGGTCCTGATCGCGATAGGCGGCATCGACCGCTTCCTGCGCGGTGCAGTAGGACTCATAATCCGCCAGGTGCATATACGGATCATGATTGATAAGGTAATCAACGAGCGGGCGCAGCATCTCGCGGTCGCCGCGCGAAAAGCGCCCGGCGGCGATCATGTCGATGACGCCGCGCAGCGTCGGCGAGCGGTCATAGATCTCGCGCGGACGGTAACCGGCGCTGCGAAGCGCAAGAACCTCGTCCGCAGTCAATCCAAAGAGGAAGAAGTTCTCCGCCCCGACGCGCTCGCGGATTTCAATGTTCGCGCCATCGAGCGTCCCAATCGTCACAGCGCCGTTCAGGGCGAACTTCATGTTGCCCGTGCCCGACGCCTCCTTGCCAGCCAGCGAAATTTGCTCCGAGAGATCGGCTGCCGGGTAGATCCGCTCCGCCAGCGACACGTTGAAATTGGGCAGGAAGGCGACCTTCAGCCGTCCGCAGACGACCGGATCGGTGTTGACCACCTCGGCGACGCCGTTGATCAGGCGAATGATCAGTTTTGCCATGTGGTAACCCGGCGCCGCCTTTGCCCCAAAAATGAAGGTGCGGGGCAGGATGTCGAGCGACGGATTTTCGAGGATGCGCCGATAGAGCGTGATGATGTGCAGCGCCTTGAGCAGTTGCCGCTTGTACTCGTGCAGACGCTTGACCATCACATCGAAGAGCGATGTCGGATCGACAGAAAGCCCCAGGCTCCGCTGAATCTCATCGGCGAGCGCCTGTTTGTTGCGCTGCTTCACCTCGCGCCAGGCGGCGTGGAACGCCGGATCGTCCGCCAGCGGTTCGAGACGCTGCAATTGATCGAGGTCGGTCAGCCAGGCATCGCCGATATGCGCAGAGATCAGGTCGGCAAGGCGCGGGTTCGACAGTTTCAGGAAGCGGCGCGGCGTCACACCGTTGGTTTTGTTCGAGAACTTATGGGGCCAGTATTCGGCGAAGTCGCGCAACGTGTGTTCCCGCAGCAGGCGGCTGTGCAGCGCCGCGACGCCATTGATGGCATACGCGCCGACGCACGCCAGATGCGCCATCCGCACGCGCCGCTCTGGATGTTCACGAAT
>JAUQOW010000343.1 GCA_030550675.1 Chloroflexota bacterium | reverse complement strand
CGGCGGACGCGCTGGCGGCGCTGCTGGCGCAGCCGGTCTTCGCGCAGGCGGCGCAGATCGGCGCCGCCTATCACGATCATCGGCGGCAGGTGATGCTGGCGCGGCGCCTGGGGTTGACCAGAACCTACAACCTGTTCCACGATCCTGCCTGCCGCGACGCTGACATTGCGCGTTTGCGGGAGTTGCACGCAGCGATGGATCAGGCGATCCTGGCGTGTTACGGCTGGGACGACCTGGCGCTCCAGCACGACTTCCACCCCAACGACCGCGGGCAAACGCGCTTCATGCTCTCCGCTGCCGCGCGACGCGCAATCATCGCCCGCTTGATGGAACTGAACGCAGCGGCGGGATCGGCGCAGGCGGAGGGTTGAAGGCTGCAGGAGCGTTTTGCCCTCACCCCCAGCCCCGTTCCTGCGGTGTGAAAGAGGGGCGGGGGGTGAGGGCGTTATCCCTGTCCCGCACCCTTTGCCCCTCATCCCCCTGCTCACAAGTGTAGAGTTTGTAGGGCACGAGGGGTGTTTTCCACATCCTGACGCCTTTTTTCCCCTCTTCCTCCCGCCCACTTCTCCCACAAGGGGAGAAGTGGGGTCAGGGCATTCTGATGCCTGAAACGAGCGATGCAACATGAGGGCGCGCCTGGGAACTCTCCACTGGTGAGCATCCCCCCTGTCCCCTTCTCCCACGCTATGGGAGAAGGGGGAGATTGCGCGTCCCGCTGCCTGTTTCCCCGGCTCCCCCCTGCCCGTTCGCACAAGAGGAGAGGTGTTCGGCGCATCCCCGTGTTGAATCGTCCGTTTCAGGCATCAGGACGCCAAAACACTCCCCGCTCCCGCAGCGCGGGAGCGGGGCAGGGGGTGAGGGCGACAATCCCCCTTCTCCCCTTGTGGGAGAAGGGGGCAGGGGGAAGAGGGGAAAAAAGGCATCAGGCCGCGACAAACACCCCACGCACCCCCAAAACTCGACACCTGCGAGGAAGGGATCAGGGGGCGAGGACCACCCCCCGCTCCCGCAGCGCGGGAGCGGGGCAGGGGGTGAGGGCGACAATCCCCCTTCTCCCCTGGCGGGAGCAGGAGGCAGGGGGGATGAGGGAAAAAGCCTACGCCCGAATCTCCTGCCGCTGGAACAGAATATACCCCAGCGCAAACAGCACAATCGTCGCCGCAATCAGACCCGTAGCATGGGGCCAGGTGAGCAGCATGCTCTGCGCAGCGGGAAGCGGCGTCCCCAGCACAGCGTTATGCAACTGGATCGGCAGGATCACTCCGAGCGAGCGCACCGTCGGGTTGAGCGTCGCCAGCGCCACCTCGGTGAACAGCGTATTAGGCGAAATGCGCGCCAGCGCCAGCTCCAGTTGCACCTGATCGATCAACGCCAGCGGATCGCCCGGCGGTACAGGGCGCAGCAGATTCGCCAGCAGGCTGGCGATGATCCCCCAGAACGCAGTGAAGAAGAGCCAGACGGCGAGAGACGCCAGCGCCGCCGTAGCTGGCTGGCGGAAGACAATCGAGAAGAGCATCGCCAGCGCCAGCCAGACGCCGCCATAGAAGATCGTCACCACCAGGAACCACAGGCTGCGCACCACCTCCTCGCCGGTAGGCGGCACACCCAGCCGCAGCAGCCCCATGCCAACGATCAACAGCCAGATCGACGTCAGCGTCAGCGCCAGCGCGCCCAACCCCGCCAGGAACTTGCCGAACAGCAACGCATCCCGATAGATCGGTTGCGCCAGCACCTTCGAGATCGTGCGCTGGTTGAACTCGCCGTTGACCGAGTCGAACGCCAGCGCAATGCCGAGCAGCGGCACGAGCAAGCCGAGAAAGCCGACGAACGCGGGCAGCGGCTCGCGCGCCGTGGTGAACAGCTTGAGAAACAGGAACGTATCGCCGCCAAAGCCGTCGCGCAGGTTCTGCGAGGCTGCGAAGACCGTCCCGGCGGCGGTCAGAATAATCAGCGCCTCCAGAATCAGCATCCGCACGCTGGTCAGATGGTCCGCCATCTCTTTCGCCACCACCGCCCACAAGCCCGTCCATGGCGAACCTTCGCGCTGCCGTCCGGGCGGAAGAGCTTCAGACTGCTGCATACGTCGCCTCCTTCTGGAAATAGCGCGTATACACCTCATCGAGCCGGGGAATATCGGAACTGAGCGCCAGCAACCTGCCGCCTGCTTCAACAACGGCGCGCGCCACATCTGCGCGCAGATCGCTGCGCGCCTCGATATGGTACGTCTGCGCGCCGTCGCGCGTCACCTGAACGACATCCGGCAGGCGGCGCAACACGTCATCAAGCGCGGTTCCGCCGTCTGCCTCGACGTGAATGCGGTACGCGCCGCCAAGCACGCGCTGCGCTAGTTCACCGACCGTGCCCTCAAGCACCATGCGCCCCCGGTGGAACAGCCCGACCCGGTCGCAGACCGCCTGCACCTGATGCAACAGGTGCGACGACAGCATAATCGTGATCCCTTCCTCCTTGAGGCGACGGATCAGGTCCAGAAACTCGCGCACCGCCTCCGGGTCCAGCGCCAGCGTCGGCTCGTCCATGATGATCAACTGCGGGCGCTTGAGCAGCACTTCGGCAACGCCGAGACGCTGCCGCATGCCGCGCGAGAACGTCCGCACCTGTCGGTCAGCGACGTCGCTCAACCCGACCTGTTCCAGCGCATCACGAATGCGGTCCTGCATCTCTTTGCTGCGGATGCCGTTCAGTTTTGCAATGTACGTCAGGTTCTCACGCGCTGTCAGACCATCGTAGAATCCGACCTGGTCGGGCAGGTAGCCGACGCGCGACTTGACGCTGAGCGGCTGGCGCGCCGGGTCAAGCCCAAGGACGCGCACGCTGCCGGACGTCGGCTCGGTCAATCCGAGCAGCATCAGAATGGTCGTGGTCTTGCCGGCGCCATTCGGACCGAGCAGCCCGAAAATCTCGCCCTTGCGCACCGTCAGATTCAGGTGATCGACGGCGACCAGCGACCCATACTGTTTGGTCAGGTCACGGCACTCGACAACCGCTTCGTCCATAGCGTCCTCCTGTTCAGCGGCGACCGAAGCGCATCACCGCCATGCCCACGCCGACCACGGCAATCGCGATCAGCGCAACGCCGACGAGTCCCCACAGCGTAGAGGTCAGCACCGTCACGCGGAACTCCGCCGAGTCGGACGCGCCTTCTTCGGGGCGCGCAGTAAACGTCACCACGTAGTCGCCAGCGATTGCCTGATTGGAGGGTTGCACATTGGCGGTGACTTCGACCGTCTGACCATTCGCCAGCTCAGCGATGTTCTGCGGCTCGAACTCGACCGTCCAGCCGATTGGCGGCGAGGCGCTCAGTTGAATATTGCGAGCTGGCGCACTGCCGGTATTCCGCACCTCCAGCTTGATGGCAGTCTTTTCGCCGATGCGCGCTTCGCCAGAGAGTCGGCCATCGGGCGTGGTGAGCGTCAGTTGCGGCTGCCCCGTCAATTCAGCGGCAAGCGTGGTTGTCGCGCGATACTCGCCGCCCTGCACTGTCACCGGGATCTCATACGTGCCAGCGGGCATATCCGGGAGCGGTCGCACTTCAACGCTCAACATCTTCGAGTCATTCGGACCGAACGGAATGCTCGTGATGCTCTGACCGCCGAAGCGGAAATCGACCTGGAACCCGCGCGGCGCTTCCGCCAGCAGGTTGACCGGCACCTCCTGATCGCTCTCGTTCTTCACAGTCAGGTTATAACGGAAGGTGGTGCTGGCTGTTCCGCGCAGCGTGGGAAGATCAACATCGAGGGTCAATCCAGCAGTCGTCTCTTCCTCAGCCTTGAGGATCAACTCAAGCGGCAGCGTCGCCTCGCGCGTCTCACCACTGGCGACGACGGTCATCTTGTACGCTCCGGCTGCCGCCTCTTTCGGCGGCTCAATGCGGAGATCAACCGAAGCATCATTCTTCGGAGCAACGTAGACCGCCTGAACCACCCTGCCATCGCCGCGGAAACTGATGTCCCAGCCGTCAGGCGCGCCGCGCACGGCAAGGCGCACAATCTGCGGCGTCGTGTCGGTTCCCAGCGTCAGCCGGATGGTTGTCGGCTCGCCGATGGCGGCTTCCTGAACCGGATAGCGCGTGAACAGAAAGAGATCGCGGGGATTCTGTTGCGGATTCTGCTCCTGCGCCAGCGCGGGAGCGGCGGCGCTCAACGTCAGC
>JAUQOW010000004.1 GCA_030550675.1 Chloroflexota bacterium | reverse complement strand
TGCAGCCGATAGTCGGGGGAGAAAAATTCCCGGATAGCGTCCTCGCTCCGCAGACCGCGTTGATAGAGCGCCGCAGCGACCGGCGGCGGAAACTGGCGAAAGGCGGCGATGAACTCATGCGGCGTCTCCTGGACGAGCCAGCGTTTATTGCGTGCAGACAACCGGGGTGTGGACATATCACGATTCCTGAATGTTTAGGGTTTAAGAGCGAACGTTCACCCCTTGACCTTCCCGCCTTCAACCTTCCCCTCTTCAGCCCCTCCGCCGTCTCGCGCCGTTCCCTTCACCTCTGCACCAGGATCATAAGCGTGATATAGATCGCTGGCGCGCTGAACAGCACGCTATCGATCCGATCCAGGATGCCGCCATGGCCAGGGATGAGGGTGCCTGCGTCTTTCAAGCCCGCCTGACGCTTAATGAACGACTCGGACAGATCGCCGATCGGTCCGGCGATACCGGCGACGACTCCGATAAGCGCCGTCGCCCAGAGCGAGAGCGGCAGACCAAACAGCGCCAGCGCCAGGAATGCGCCAGCGAGCGCGCCCAGCATCCCTCCCGCTGCGCCTTCCCACGTCTTACGCGGACTGAGCGACGGCGCCATCCTGCGGCGTCCCCAGCGTTTACCGACGAAATAGGCGAAGACATCCTGCCCCCAGGTTGCCATTAACACCAGCGCGATCCAGGCGGCGCCGGGCTGTGGTTGAAGGGGAGCGAGCAATCCGTTGTGCAGCGGGGTTTCCAGAGCGCGGAGCAAGATCAGAAATCCCAGGAGACCGCCGATATAGAGCGCGCCGCCGAGCGTCAACGCCCATTCCGCCACCGCGCCATGCCGGGCGTGGTGCGATGCACACGCCGCCAGACTGATCATCACCGCCAGCCCGAGGGCAGGCGCCAGCAGATCGACGTCGGTCAGCGCCCGCACAATCATCGCACTCAGCACGAGCGTCGCCACGACCGCGCCAAGGGCATAGTTCGACTGGTATCCGCTGTGGCTGAACGCCGCATACAACTCGCTCAATCCGACAACCGCAGCCGCGACCGTCAGCATCGTAAAGGGCCAGAAGCCCCACCACACGCAGACAACCACGAGCGGCAGCAGAACGACCGCGCTCAGCACTCGCTGGACCAACGCGCTAGGATTCCTCTGAGAGTCCGCCGAAGCGGCGTTCGCGTTGTCCATAGTCGTGAATGGCCTGACGCAGATGTTCAGGACTGAAATCGGGCCAGTAGACCGGCGTTGTCCAGTATTCGCTGTAGGCGGCCTGCCAGATCAGAAAATTCGAGAGGCGCCACTCGCCGCTTGTCCGAATGATCAGATCGGGGTCGGGCATCCCGCGGGTCGAGAGATGATCGCTGATCATCTCCTCCGTCACATCTTCAGGTCGGACGCCAAGTGCGATCAACTCACGCACCGCATCAACGATGTCGGCGCGTCCGCCGTAATTGAACGCGACCGCCAGCGTAATACGGGTATTATAGCGCGTCAGTTCAATCGCATCGAGGATTTTCTGGCGCAGTTCTGCAGAAATGTTATCGAGGCGACCAAGGTGGCGCAAGCGTGCGCCCTCGCGGTGCAGATTGATCGTCTCACGGTCGATAAAATCGCTCAGGATGCGCATCAAGCCATCGACTTCCGCCGACGGTCGCGACCAGTTTTCAGTCGAGAACGCATAGAGCGTCAGGTACTGCACACCCTGCTCGGCGCACTCTGTCACAATCCGGCGAATATTCTCCGTCCCGGCGCGATGACCGGCGAGGCGCGGCAAATGGCGCTGGCGCGCCCAGCGACCATTCCCGTCCATAATGATTGCAATATGCCGGGGAATGCGTGCGCGCTGCGACATGTCACCAGTATCCTATCACGAAATGGATGTATGCAGTTGATTCAGAGCGCTGGCGCGCGGCGCACAGCAGCGCGAACAATCCGCGCCGGCGCCGTCCGCGCCGGCGCGGATCAGATTTCCATCACTTCAGCTTCTTTGACCGCCCCGATGTGATCGAGTTCACGCACGTAGCGATCGGTCAATTCCTGCAACTTTTCCTGAGCGCGGCGATGCTCGTCCTCCGAGATCATCTTTTCGTGCTCCAGGTCGCGCAGATCTTCGAGCGCCTCCCGGCGGATGTTGCGCAGCGCCACCTTCGACTCCTCAACGCGCGCGCGCACCAGTTTTGTCAACTCCTTGCGCCGTGCTTCGGTCAACTGCGGAATCGCCAGGCGAATCAGGCGTCCATCGTCGGTGGGGGTGATGCCAAGTTCGGAGTTCATGATCGCCTTGGTAATCGCCTTGACCGTGTTGGCGTCGAACGGCTGGATCACCAGCATGCGCGGCTCAGGCACAGTAATAGTGGCAAGTTGATTAAGCGGCAGCGTCGCGCCATACGCCTCGACATGCAAATGCTCCACCAGCGCTGGCGTCGCCCGCCCCGTGCGGATAGTCGCCAGATGGTTGCGCAGCGCCTCGGTCGCCTTTTTCATTCGGCTTTCAGCCTCACGCAGGACGTCGTTGACCATACGTTTTCCTCGTTTCCATCTACGTGCAAGGGCGGACGCCCAATGCCGCCCCTGCCGCCTCCTCTCAACGCCGCCGGTCGCCGATGCGCCGGATGCCGCTTACTGCGACGGATGATTGCTGACCAGCGTACCGACGTGCTCACCCAGGACGATCCGCTCGATATTGCCCGGCGTCAGCGGATCGAACACAATGATGGGAATATTATTATCCATGCAAAATGTCAGAGCTGTGCTATCCATCACGGTCAGCCCGCGGCTCAGCGCTTCCATATAACTGATATACTCAAAACGCTTCGCGTCCGGGTATCGACGCGGATCGGCGCTGTAGACGCCGTCAACGCCGTTCTTTGCCATCAGAATAATCTCGGCATGGATCTCCGCCGCGCGCAGCGCCGCCGCGCTGTCGGTTGTGAAGTACGGATTGCCCGTGCCAGCAGCGAGGATAATAACGCGCCCCTTTTCCAGGTGGCGCGTGGCGCGTCGGCGAATATACGGCTCAGCGACTTCATCCATTTTAATTGCAGTCATGGCGCGTGTAAAGACGCCCCGGCGCTCCAGTGCGTCCTGGAGCGCCAGTGCATTAATGATCGTCGCCAGCATGCCCATGTAATGCGATTGCGCCGCGTCCATGCCGCGCGCGATCGCCTGATTGCCGCGCCAAATATTTCCCCCGCCCAGCACAACCGCGACCTGCACGCCAAGTCGAAGGACGCGCTCTATCTCCTGCGCGTAATACTCGAGCATTTGCGGGTCGATTGAGTGAGCGCCGCCGCCTGCAAGCGCTTCGCCGCTCAGTTTGAGCAGAATGCGGCGATATCGAGGTTCAGCCATGATGCCTCCACACACCAGGCGCAACCGTTTGTCCGACAAGGATATGTTTCGAGCCAGTCTCTTTCACATACGCTCGCACAAGCGAAGCAGCCTTTGGTCGTGCGGGAATTCGCTCCAACCGCGCTACGCTGCGATGAGCGGCGCTGGCGCGTCTCGCGCTGACAACAGTGCAGGGATATGCGGATGGGCGCTCAGCCGCCAATTTCATAGCGAACGAAGCGCCGCACGACAATGTTCTCGCGGATCTTTGCTATTGCCGCCTGGATCTTTTCTTCAATCGTCTGCGACGAGTCCTTAATGAACACCTGCTTCAGCAGTACGTGCTCCCGATAGAACTGCTCCGGCGACAACCCGCTGGCGGCAATCTCGCTTTCGGGCACATCCTCGACGCGGACATAGCGCGGATTCATGGCTGCGACCTGCATGGCGATGTCGCGCGCCAACTGAATGAAATCATCGGTGCGCGCCACGAAATCGGTCTCGCAATTCAGTTCAACCATTGCGGCGACCCGCGCACCGTGATGTACGTAGACTTCGATGCGCCCTTCCTTCGCCTCGCGCCCGGCGACCTTGTCGCTCACACGCAAACCGCGCTTGCGCAACTCCTCGATCGCCTTCTCGAAATCGCCGTTGGTCTGCTCGAGAATATCCCTGCACTCCTTCACGCCCGCGCCGGTGCGCTCGCGCAGTTCCTTCACCATTTGAGCGGTAATTTCAGCCACGATGACCCCTTCTCTCTGACATAAAAACAGGGAAGATCGAAGGCGGCGCTGCTGCCTTCAGTCTTCCTTGCCTCTCTTGCACCATCGTACTACTCGACCGCCTCGGCTTCCGCGGCGATCATGCGTTCGGTCATTGCCTGTTCATACGCGCCGCCCTGCGGCATATCCGCCTGGAGCGACTCGCGCCGGTTTTGACCCTCAATGGCGGCATCGGCGATCTTCGCGGCGATCAGACGAATGCTGCGGATGGCATCGTCGTTACAGGGGATGACATAGTCGATCAGATCGGGATCGCAATTGGTGTCAACCATCGCCACGATCGGAATGCCGACTTTATTGGCTTCTTTGACCGCGAGGTCTTCCTTGTGCGGATCAACGATGAACAACGCGCCCGGCAATCGCTCCATCGTTTTGATGCCGCCAAAGACTTTGTTGAGCTTTTCGATCTCTGCATCGCGCTTGAGCGCTTCGGCTTTCGTCAGTTTGTTGAACTCGCCGCGCTCGCGCTGCCCTTCGAGATCTTTCAGGTATTGCAGCCGCTTGCGGATGGTCACAAAATTGGTCAGCGTCCCTCCTAGCCAGCGCTGCGTCACATAGAACTGCCCGGCGCGCGTCGCTTCTTCGGCGATCGTCTCCTGCGCCTGCTTCTTGGTGCCGACAAACAGGACCTTGTCGCCAGCTGCGACGGTCTCGACGATGAACTGGTATGCCGCCGTCAGTCCGGTGATCGTCTTTTGTAGATCGATGATGTGGATGCCATTGCGCGCCGTAAAGATGTACGGCCGCATTTTTGGATTCCACCGCTTCGTCTGATGCCCGAAATGCGCTCCTGCCTCGAGCAGCGCCCGCATCGACACGAGCCGCTGCACTCCCTGGGTCATGCCTGGATTCCTCCTTGTGCTTCAGACTGGCAGACGCTCGCCTGCCACGCGAATGCCTCCATCGCCCCTGCAGGCGTCGCACGACCGGCGCTTGCCGGCAGGAGAGGCGACGCCAGAGCGATGTGTGTAATGAAGCGCGCCGCAGCGCGCCGTCTGGTAGTATAGCACACAAGCGGGGGGCGGGCAAATCTCAACGCCGTTTTGCACGTTACGAAACGGTGTGGTACGATGACGCCGGAAACAATGCACCATAATGATGCGCCGACCTTCGTAAGCCTTCGTACCTGTCGGCGACACTGGCAGTGTTCACCATGTCTGATGTAGTGCATAGAGAGCCGCCAACCGGCAGCACACCCCGGATTCTGTTCGCCATCTCCGACACCGGCGGGGGCCATCGTTCAGGAGCGCAGGCGATTGCAGCCGCCATCGAGCAGCGTGTGGGCGATACGGTTGAAACGCACATCATCGACATTTTTACGCATACCGGCGTTCCGGTCGTGCGGAATGCGCCGGTCGTCTACGATAAACTCTCAACACGCTGGCTGCCGCTCTACGATACGCTGTATCGTCTGACTGACGGGCGGCGGCGCATTGATGCGTTGACGAAAGTCGTCTATTTCGCAGCGCACCGCAATATCCTGCGCGTGCTGGAGGAGATTCGCCCGACGCTGGTGGTGTCGGTGCATCCATTGCTCAACCGCCTGATCGGTAATACGCGCCGCACCTACCGTCTCTCGTTTCGTTTTATCACGGTTGTGACCGATCTGGTGAGTCTCCATGCATCGTGGGCGGACCCGGATGCAGAATTGTGCATTGTCCCTACCGATGAAGCCTATGAGCGGATGCGCCGCCTGGGGATGCCGGAGAGTAAACTGGTGCGCACCGGCTTCCCCGTTCACCCCAAGTTCGCTGCATACCATCAGAGCCGCGACGCTGCGCAGGCAAACCTCGGTCTTACGCCGGATCTCTTCACGGTGCTGATCACCAGCGGCGGGGTGGGGTCTGGCAATATGGAGCAACTGGTGCGCAATATTCACACGGCGTATCCGCAGTTGCAGTTGCT
Organism: Chloroflexota bacterium; assembly: GCA_030550675.1. Lineage (GTDB taxonomy): Bacteria > Chloroflexota > Chloroflexia > Chloroflexales > Roseiflexaceae > Roseiflexus. The sequence goes on along the minus strand of JAUQOW010000004.1, from coordinate 43,325 downwards.
GGTCGTCACCGGGCGCAATGCGGCGTTGCGCGAGCGCCTCGAGCAGAGCGGCTTTGGTCCGAATGTGCACATCTTCGGCTTCGTGACGAACATGGAAGAGTTGATGGCTGCCAGCGACATCGTGATCTCGAAGGCGGGTCCTGGCACGCTGATGGAGGCGCTGGTGATGCGGCGCCCGGTGATTGTGACGCAGGCGGTCGGCATGCAGGAGCGCGGCAACATCGACTTTGTGCTCAACCATGAATTGGGGCTGTTCTGCCCGACGATTGATCGCATTGTGCCGACGCTGGCGGAATTGATGGAACCCTCCACGTATGCAGCGGTGACGGCGCGCCTGGTCGATGCGGTTCCGCGCGACGGCGCGGCGCAGATCGCCTCGATTCTGCTGGAGCAGTTGCACCTGGCGCCGCCAGTCCGCCGCCGTCGCCGCCTGCGTCTGCCGTCGGTGCGCCTGCCGCGACCGCGCGCGCTTGTGCGACGATTGCGCCTGCCGCGCATTCGAGGATTGGGACGCTGGAGGCGACCGTTACCGGGCAGACGGGTGTAGCATTGAGGCGCGAGGCAAGAGGCGCGTTCATCGCGGGCTGAAGGGTGCAGTCGGCAAAGCGAAATGTGCAACCTGTCCTTCGTGGATCTTCGCGTCCCTCGTGGATACACTACGGCGGGCGGAGGAAGGAGGCGGCAGGGGCGCGCCAGCGGCGCACGGGTCATGCATGCGTTCCATAGTGCACACGCCAGCGTTGCAGTCGGCAAAGCGAAATGTGCAACCTGTCCTTCGTGGATCTTCGCGTCCTTCGTGGATACACTACGGCGGGCGGAGGAAGGAGGCGGCAGGGGCGCGCCAGTGGCGCACGGGTCATGCATGCGTTCCATAGTGCACACGCCAGCGTTGCAGTCGGCAAAGCGAAATGTGCAACCTGTCCTTCGTGGATCTTCGCGTCCTTCGTGGATGATGTCGTCGCCCATGACCGAAAGTTCGTCCAGACCATTGGATCGACGCTGGTGGATTGCGGGGCTGGTCGCCGCAGCGTTTTTGTGCCTCTGGTGCGGGGTGTTTGCAGGCATCGGCGGCTGGGTCGCCGGGCGCGATATCGGACGACGCGAGGCGCGCCTCGAACTGAGCGCAACCGCTGCATTGCAACCGGTTCTGCCGGATCTTGGCGTCCTGGTGACGCGCCTGGATCGCAGCGGTCCGGCGGCGCGCGCAGGCGTAGCGCGCGGCGATGTGATTGTGGCGATCGAGGGAGTGTACGTGCAGGACGCGCGCGATCTGCGCGATCAACTCTTACGCTACCGTGCGGGGGATACTGTTCGCCTGACTATTCTCCGCGATCGCGGCGAGCAGACGATCACTGTGGCGCTTGGCGCGTTCCCTGGCAATCCGCGGCTGCCCTATCTCGGCGTGTACTACACCGCGCGCGGTGAGGAACCGGCTGACCTGTGATGCGCCGTTCTGTTTCGTTCGAGGAAGGTGAAACCGGATCTGCGACCTCGCCGCTCTCACGGCGGGTCGTGTTGTTGCTTGCGGCGCTTGCAGGCTTATGCTGGGCTGGCGCATTAACGATGCTGATCTGGGGAAGCGTTGACCGCCGACAACCGCACGATGCGCCAGAACGCATGGTATATTATATACTGGTTATCACAGCCGCCGTGCTGACATTTGCGCCAGTTGAGCGCCAGTTTCGGCTGACGGGTCTGGCAGTCGAGGGAGTCGCTGGAACGGCGCTGCTCCTGTATACGCTGGCATTCGTGCCGCCGCCGACTGCGTGGTTACTGTCTCCGCCGGATGCGCCCGTATATGCGGTAATGGCATTGGCGGTTTTCTGGTTCTGTGCATCGCTTGCCATGCCGTTGCTCTATGCAGCAGGGCAACGTCTCTTCAGGCAACGGGCGCGACGCTACGATCGCCGCCGCGCGCGACGCCAGGCGTATGAGATTGGATTACTGGCTGCGTTGGTGATCGTTCTGGCTGGTCTGCGAACGCTGACGCCGGTCGCGGTTGCGCTGGTCGCACTGATTATCGGAGTTGCCGAATTGTTGTTTCTGTCGTTTGTTGAGCCTGAACCATGATCCAGATTGCTATTATCGGCGTCGGGCTGATCGGCGCATCCCTTGGCATGGCGCTGCGTTCCGCCAACGAGCGCGAGTCGCCGCTGGGCGCCATTACGGTGACCGGTTTTGACACCAATGCGCGCGCGCTCTCAGAGGCGCGCGGTCGGCTTGCTATCGACCGCGAGGCGCGCACGCTGGCTGATGCGGTGCGTGACGCGCACCTGGTCATCGTGGCAGTTCCGGTGCAGGCAATTCGCGCTGTGTTCGCCGACCTTGCGCCGCTGCTGCCCGCCGGAGCGACGGTCACCGATGTAGCAAGCACTAAGACGCAGGTCCTTGCGTGGGCGCGCGAACTCCTGCCTGCAACCGTCGATTTCATTGGCGGGCATCCGATGGCGGGGAGCGAGAAGTCGGGTCCAGCGGCGGCATCGCCCGATCTCTTCCGTAACGCCATTTATTGCCTTTCACCGCGCGAGCATACCCGCGAAACCGCTGTGCGCCTGGTTGAGGCGATGGTTGAGCAGATCGGCGCGAAACTGTACTACATCGATCCGGCGGAGCATGACGCATATGTGGCGGGTGTTTCGCACCTTCCATTCATGATCTCGACGGCGCTCATGGACATTGTGAGCCGCAGCCCTGGTTGGCGCGAAATGGCGCCGCTGGCAGCCACCGGCTTTCGTGATGTGACGCGGCTGGCGTCGGGCAGCCCCGAAATGCATCGTGACATCTGCCTGACCAACCGCGAGGCGCTGGCGCGCTGGCTCGACGAGATGTCGCAGCGCCTGGCGGAATTGCGGGATCAGGTCGCCTCCGGTGACGGCGAGGCGCTGCTGGCATGGTTTCGCCGCGCTCAGGAAGCGCGCGATCAGTGGCTTGCAGAACGCCCCAACATGCGTCCTGGCGAGCAAGAGTTCAATGCGATGATCGATATGGCATACGAGCGACCGGGACTCTTCGGGCGCTGGGGTCCCGGTTCCCGTCAGCGCAAACAGCCGTGAATGAGGTTCTATGGACCGTCCAATCCGTGTGCTGATTGCAAAACCTGGTCTCGATGGACACGACCGGGGCGCAAAAGTTATCGCCCGCGCGCTGCGTGATGCGGGCATGGAAGTGATTTACACCGGCATCCAGCAGACGCCGCAGATGATCGTCGAGGCGGCGCTGCAGGAAGATGTTGACGTGATTGGTCTTTCGATCCTCTCCGGCGCTCATATGACCCTTCTGCCGCGCGTTATGGAATTGCTGCGCGAGCATGGCATGCACGACGTGCTGGTGGTGGCAGGCGGAATTATCTCCGACGACGATGCCCGAATCCTGAAAGAGCAGCATGGCATCGCCGAAGTGTACGGACCAGGCGCTTCCACCCACGAGATTGTGCGCTTTATTCAGGATCGCTGCAGAACAAGGACCTGACTGCGTGGATCTGGCACAGGCGTTGCTGGAAGGCAATCGGCGCGCGCTGGCGCAGGCGTTGACCCTGGTCGAAACCGGCGGTCCGCAGGCGCGTGCGCTGCTTGGCGCGCTGTTCGCCCATACCGGTCGCGCGCACATTATCGGCGTCACTGGCGCTCCCGGCGCCGGGAAATCGACACTGGTCGCCGCACTTGCGGCGCACTGGCGCCGCGCCGGTCGGACGGTCGGGATCATTGCGGTTGATCCAACATCGCCGTTTACACGCGGCGCCATCCTGGGCGACCGCATCCGCATGCAGGCGCTCAGCGGCGATCCTGGCGTGTTCATTCGCAGCATGGCAAGCCGCGGGCGATTGGGCGGCATCGCTCGCGCCACCGGCGACGCGGTAGCGCTGCTCGACGCCGCCGGATACGATGTGGTGCTGGTCGAGACGGTCGGCGCAGGTCAGGGAGAGGTCGAAATTGCCGCTGCCGCTCATACCACGATTGTGATTGAGATCCCCGGCGCTGGCGATGATATTCAGGCGATCAAAGCCGGCATTCTTGAAATTGCCGATCTTCTGGTCGTCAACAAAGCTGATCGCGATGGTGCAGAACAGACCGTTCGCCAGTTGCGTGCAATGTTGAGCCTGGCGGATCTTCCCGCCAATGGTTGGACGCCCCCGGTGATCGCCGCAGTCGCCACACGCGGTGAAGGCATTGAAGCGATTGCAGCGGCGACCGAACAACACCTGGCTTATCTGCGCGAGAGCGGGCGCTTCACCGGGCGCGAACAGGAACGCGCAGCACGCGAACTGCGGTTAATCCTTCAGGAGACGGCGCTTGAGCGCGTGCGCGCGCGCGTCTCCTCTTCCGAATGGGACATGGTGATTGAGCGGATCGTTGCGCGCGCGCTCGATCCATACGCCGCTGCGGATCATCTGCTGGATCGGGCGCTGTCGCCTCATAAGGATTAAAGGGATACATCCGGTAAACCCATGCTGTCCGGTCGCGCGTTCTTTGGGCTGCCGGCTAAAGCCCTTGCTGAGTTCATTGAAGCCCTTTCGGGGCTTTCCCGAATCTTATAGGAAGATCGATCTAAACCTGGACAAACACGCTTACGCCTGTGGAGCAGTTGGCGTTGGCTGAGCCTGTCGAAGCCAACGCTGATCATGAGATTGTCTAATATCTGGTTGATCTTCCTGTTAGCCAGGGCTTCAAGCCGCAGCGCCCGGCAATGCTTAATCATCAAGCGAATGAGAGATTGTCCGAATAAACATAGCCAGGCTCTGAATCCGTACTGTTGGGGAATGCCGTTCACGCCGCCAGTGTGGTATAACTAACGCCAGCATGGACAGGACGCCGTTGACGCATCGTTGTTTCAGGAAGAGGTCTGCATGGAACACCACGCCGCTTTCGACTATATCCGCGATCTCCTGACCCTGCCGGAGGTCGTCGAGACACGCCACCACATGCATCACAGCATTCCCAAACACGATCATCTGACCCGTTCAGTTCGCATGTCGTACCACCTGAGCCGGTTGCTGCGCGCCGACGTTCGCACCTGCGTGCGCGCCGCGCTGCTCCACGACATCAACTCGCGCGCAGGCACGTTGACGACGCATGGGCGCGTGGCGGCGCGTTGGGCTGCTGAGAAAGGCGAGGACCCGGCAGTCTGCGCGGCGATCGAGAGCCATATGTATCCGCTCGGTCCGGCGCCAACCTCACGCGAAGCGTGGGTTCTGGTGCTGGCTGACAAAGCCGCGTCGCTGGGGGACCTCAAGCAGTTTCTGGCGGGACTGATCGATGGCAGCAGTCTGGCGAACCGCCGTCGTCTAAAGGAGACAGACCCCTACTACCGTCAGCGAACGCGGCGACGCCTGTTTCGACGCTGGCGCGCGCGCTATCCGCTTTAGTCCGTCACATAGCCATTGATGAATCGGATGTGATCATCAATAGCTTTCCCCAATCGCCGCGCCGCTTCAACAAGTTGCTGCGGCGGATACAGGCTGAACGCCAGACGCAGGGTGTTCCGTCGCGGTGCGTCGAGATAAAAACGCGATCCGGGAAGGTATGATACGCCTGCCTGCTCAGCGCGCGGCAGCAACTCTCCGGCATCGACTCCCTCCGGCAATTCCACCCACTGAAAGAAGCCGCCGCCTGGCGCAGTAAAACGGCATCCCGGCGGCAGGTAATCGCGCAGCCCGTGTGCCAGCGCATCGCGTCGCTCACGGTAGGCGGCGCGCAGGCGGGCTACTGTCGCATCAAAATCACCCGCTGCGCCAACCTCAGCGACCGTCAATCCCACGAACGGATTGAGCCCGCCGCCGCTGTCGAGCAATCCGCTGCCAATCAATCGCTGCGCCAGAGATGCGTCGGCGGTCAGATAGCCGAGACGCAACCCCGGCGCCAGCGATTTTGAAAAGGACCCGATGCGCACAACCGCGCCTGGCGGCGCCACGCTCCACACCGACGGCGGCGCGGGAGCGTCGTAACTCAGCTCACGATACACATCATCCTCAACCAGCAGTATGCCATACGCGGCTGCAACCGCTGCCAGCGCCCTGCGGCGTTCGAGACTCATGCACGAGCCGGTTGGGTTGTGGTGCGTTGGAACGCAGTAGAGCATACGCGCCCGCTTGCCGCGTTGCGCCAAACGCGCCAGCACTATCTCCAGCGCATCGATATCCACGCCGTCAGCGTCGGATGGCACGCCGACCAATTCGAGCGGACGGTCGCGCAGGATGCGCACCGCCAGATGATATGTCGGCGACTCGACGATCACCGTATCGCCGGGCGAAGTGCAGAGCGTGCAGAGCAGGTCAAGCGCCTGCGATGCGCCTGCGGTGATGACAACGTCAACCGGATCAGGCGCGCGCGCATCAGTGTGCGCAAGACGGGCGCAGATCCACTCGATCAGCGGTCCGGGTCCGCGTTCGGCGCCATAGGTCAGCGCGCTGGCGCCATAGCGCTCAAGAACAGTCGCCGTAGCGCGTTGCAACGCCGCCGCTGGCAGCAGGGCGAGATCAGGGTGACCCCAGCCGAGATCAAGAATGCCGGGACGATGCACAATTTGAACAATAGGGAGCATAGGCGTGCGATGTGGAATCAGGTGCGAATTACGTCTCTTGTTGGAGACTGGCTGCGATGCTTTCGATCAGTTGTTCCTGGGTGAACGGCTTGTGCAGCACCGGCAGTCCAGTGCGCTGAAGAAATGCGCTGCTCCGCTCACCCATGGTATCGCCGGTCAGAATCAGCCAGCGCAGCGATGGTTTGAGCGCGTGGAGCCGTTCGTACAACTCGACGCCATCCAGTCCGGGCATTTGCAGGTCGGTAATCACCAGGGCGTAATCCCAGGCGATAGCGCGCGCCAGCGCCTCTTCACCCCTGGAAACGGCATCGACGCGGCATTCAAGACGCTCCAGCGCCCGCTGCGCCATGGTGCGCACCAGATCATCATCTTCAACGAGCAGAACGGAGAGATTGCGCGGTATCGAAACCAATGGCGCTTCCTCCTCCCCTGGCGTCTCGTCCGTCCGCCGCAGACGCACGCTGAAAGTGGTTCCGACCCCCTGAGCGCTCTCCACCCACACATCACCGCGATGTTGCTGCACGATGCTATACACCACAGCAAGCCCCATTCCCATGCCCTGCCCGACATCACGAGTGGTGAAGAACGGCTCGAACACGCGCGACAAATGTTCTGGCGCAATCCCCGGCCCGGTATCTTCAATCGCCAGCACAACGCTGTCCTCCTCCGCTCTGGCGCTGAAGCGCAGATGACGCGGCTCGCCGGGCAGGCGCAGCGCAAGCGCCTGGATAGCATTCAGCGCAATGTTGAACACCACCTGCTCGATCTGATGCAGTTCGCCCAAAATGTTCGGCAGATCCGGGGGCAGATCGACCGTCACAACCACGTTCTCGGCGGCGATCCTGGACGCTAGGCGCTGCAATGTTTCATCGATAACCAGGGAAAGATTGACAGGCGCGAGTTCCAGCGTGCGCGGCTGTCCGAATGCGCGCAATTGATGCACAATCGCGGCGGCGCGGCGCGCAGCGCGCTCGATCTGTTCAAGATCGGCGCGCACCGAAGGCGGAATATCCTCGCTGAGCTGCAGTTGCGACAGCCCAAGAATAACCGCCAGCGGATTGTTCAGCTCGTGCGCGGCGCCGGCGACCAACCGACCAAGCGCCGCCAGTTTTTCATGCTGACGCACCTGCGCCTCCAATCGCCGCAGTTCGGTCACATCCTTGATAACGACCAGCACTTCGTTGTAGTCTGGAATCAGATCGAACGACACCAGCGCAGTAAAACGACTCTCGTTGGCGCGCAGCAAATCCATCTCGAAGCGTTGCGACTCTCCCTGCCGCACCAGGAGCCAGGCGCGCGTCAGCGCGGCGCGATGCTCCGGCGGCACGATGCGCAACAACGACTGACCGGCGAGTTCATGCCGCTGATAGCCGAGGGCGGTGAGCGGCTCCTGGTTCAGCGGCTGCATCGACATGTCTGGACGACAAACGATCAGCATATCGGGCGCATTCTGGATGATAGCGTCGAGATAGGCGCGCATTGCCTCCGCTTCGCGGTAGAGGCGCGCATTCATTAGCGAGGTCTCACGCATCTCCTGGTTGGTCTGCGCATTCCGGATCGCCTGCGCCAGTTGCGCTGCAATCGCTTCCGCCAGCTCTATATCGCGCGTCTCGAACGGACGCTGCAAACTCAGGCATTCGAGCAAACCAATAACCACATTATCGATCAGCAGGGGAGTGATCGACAGATACGCAGCAGTATCCGGCAAGCGTTGCAGTGCCGGCAGATCAGGCGTCTGCTTACGCAGCGCCCTGACGTCAATCACGCGAGACACCCCGCCTGCCAGCGCCTCATGCTCTTCCTGGAACGTAGAGGTGAGTAAGCGGTCACAATTCTCGATTTTGGATGGCGCCAGGCTATGGCAATGCTTTAACCGAAGATGACCGTCAGCGTCATACAGGATAATCGCCGCAGCATGCAGGTTCATCGCCTGAACGATGATCGTGAGGATGGTTTGCAAAACGTGTTCGAGATCGGTCGAGCGATTGATCGCCTGACTGACGCGCAGGAGCGTGGTCAACTCCAGGTGCAGTTGCCGCATTTCCTGTTCAGCAGCGCGCCGTGCACCGATGTTGCGACAGATCAGATCGATTTCGATCACCGATGAGTCGAGTCGAATCACCTGGGCGATTGTCTCAAGAACAATCGGCTGACCCTCAACGCCACGCATCTCAAAGGTCCATGGAGGAGACGGTTGCTGGCGGGCGCTTATCTCCTGAAGGCGGCGGCGCGCCTCGTCCTCACAGGCAGGGGTCACGAGGCTGAAGAACGACATGCCCGGAGCGGCGCCGACCAGAATAGCGGCGGAGTCATTACAGCGAAGAATTTTGCCGTCGGGCGCGAGGCTGAACGCCAACTCTTCCGCCTTTTCAACCAACAGGCGATGATGTTGCTCAGATTGGAACACCGTGCGGCGGAGTTGCGCATTCGTCATAACCGCCGTCGCGTATTCAGCGAGGCGATGAATGACCACATAATCATCCTCGTCCGGTTCGGGCGCGTGATACCAGCCCGCGCTGAGAACGCCAATGACGCTCTCGCGATGGCGCAACGGCTGATTCAGCGCCGCTTTCAAGCGATGCGCCTCCCAGAACGGACGATACATCTCTGCTTCAGCCTCGATATCAGCGAAAAACAGGGGTGAACCTTCACGAAAGGTGCGCCCAACCAGGCTTCCGATCACGGGCAGGGTCCTGCCGCGCAGATGCTCCGCAACGCCCGCCGCCATTGCGCACACGAGAATGTTTGGGTCGCTGGTTGGAAGATAGACGCTGGCGTGATCAGCCTTGAGAAGCGTCAGCAACCGATGACAGATTTCACGCAGGGCGTCATCGACCGTTCCGAGCGAAATGATCGTCCGTGCCGCCTCCAGCAGGGCGTTGAGGCGCTGGCGGCGCTGTGTCGTCCGCTCGCGCTCAATAACGCTCCCCAGCAGTGATGCAATTAGCGAAACGATGACGCTGACCTGATCCTCCTCACCCGGTGATACGCTGCTGCCCCACAGGTGCAGCACGTATTGATGCCGCTCGCCTCCTGGCAGCAGGAACGTCGCCTGTCCGCGCGATCCCAGACCGGGGGTTATTCCGTCGGCGAGCGGGCGATCTGGCGCGCTGATGAACGGGGAGGCGGAGCGCTGGAGCGCCAGCGTCAGCGCGCGCTCATCAGGAGCGATTGCCTCAAACGGCGGCGGTGCGTACTGTACCGAGAACGATGATCCTGCATCCCTCCGGGTGATCACCACAATGCTGACGCCAGCCGGAAGAAGAAACGCACTCAATTGATCGCAGGCTTCGCGGAGCGATGCCGCGCCGGAAAGTTGATGCAGGCGCTGCTGCAGCGTGATCATCACCTGACGCAGCACCGCAGGGCGCGACGGTTCATACAACGTCACCGACACCCAGCCAGCGTCGTCAAAAGAGATCGGCGCCGCTTCGATTTCGACGGACACAGGTTCAGGGCGCCGGAAGACGCAGGGAGCGCCGGGTGTGTTGTTGGCTGCACAGGCGAGCGTCTCATGGAAACGCGCGCGCGCCAGGTCATCGACATCGGTTGGCAGGAGGGCGAATGCTGGCTCACCCGCCTGGACATCAAGAAGACGGCGCGCTGAAGGGCTGATCGCGGCGATCACCCCGGAAGAATCGATCAGAATGGCAGACCAAGGCGCTGCATTCACCAGACTGAGCAGCAAAGCGCGCCTGGGCGTCGTTTTGTTGCCTGCCGCCTGTGCTGCGGCAACTGCTGCCATAGTTCACCACGAGGGAATGGAAGCCGTCTTAGCGCGCGCCCGATGGTTCGACGCTGTGAGGATGCTTGATCCTGACAATATTGCATTGTAACACAGGATTACGCCTGCAAAACAGCCATATGTGCATTACAGCATCGCCAGACGGACGACGCTCGACATGAGCGACCTGCGTGGGGTACAATGTCGTTGATGCTGTACATTGTCGCTACTCCGATTGGCAACCTGGGCGATATATCGCTGCGAGCGCTGGAGACGCTGCGCTCGGCTGACGTGATTGCGTGTGAAGATACGCGCAAGAGCAGCATTCTGCTGCAACATTACGACATTCGCAAACCCCTGGTTTCATTTCATGAACACAACGAACGCGAGGCGGGCGAACGCCTGATGGGGTTGTTGCGCCAGGGAAAGACTGTGGCGCTGATCAGCGACGCTGGCACCCCCGGGATCGCCGATCCCGGCTTCACGTTGGTGCGCAGCGCCATTGCTGAGGGCGTCGATGTGACCATGATTCCAGGTCCGGCAGCGCTGATCATGGCGCTGGTGCTCTCAGGGCTGCCGCTCCACAGTTTCACATTTCGCGGCTTCCCGCCGCGCAAGCCCGGTCCGCGACGGCGTTTTCTCGAGATCGACCGCGACTCGCCCCATACCCTCATCTTCTATGAAAGCCCTTACCGTATCGTCGCGCTTGTGCAGGACGCACTGGCGGTTTACGGTGATCGACCGGCTGCCCTGGCGAATGATCTGACGAAGAAATTCGAGCATGTCGAACGCGGGACGCTCTCGCACCTGCGCACCTACCTGGCGTCGGCGCGGGTGCAGGGAGAGTACGTGCTGGTGATCGCCGGGGCGCCCACACGCCCTGCGCGTGACGATGACGATGAGGAGTGAGAAGGGAGCAGGGGGGATGAGAAAAAAACAGGCGTCAGGACGCGAAAAACACCCCTCGTGCCTGAAAATTCCGTCCTTGTGAGGTGAGCCTTACCCCGCCATCAACTCGCGGTGCAACGCGCGCACGACGCTCTGCATCTCTTCTTCCGGAACGATGAAGGAGAGATGATGCGAGGCATTGCCGTGGACCATTGCCAGCACGGTAGCATGCGCACGCGCCAGCGCCGCCAGCGCGCGCGGCGCTAGGTCAACGCTTCCCGGCGCGCTGAGCGCCGCCACCAGCGCTACCGGCGAACGCAGGCTGAGCGTGCGGAGCGCCTGGCTTTCCCGTTCCGGCAACAGGCACGCTTCAATGCGCTCATATGCGTATTCAACATCAGCCATGCGCACTGCCAGAAGCAGACTGCGTTCGCTGAAACTCTGGGCGAAAGTTAGCACCTCGATTCCGCAACCGGTCAGTTCGGCGAGCACCCGCGTCGCCAGCTCCGGCGCCCAACCGATTTCCGCCGCAGCCAGCGGGTTCATGGTGATCTCGATCAGGCTGATTGAAGGCGCCGAGATGATTGTCCGCGCCGTGTCGGGCGACGTGCGCGGTTCCGCGACCACGCGCGTGCCTGGCGCATGGGGTTGCGTCAGGCTGCGGATGTGCAGCGGAATGTTGCGATGGGCAAGGGGCGTCAGGGTGCGCGGGTGAAGCACCTCAGCGCCAAGTGTGGCGATCTCAGCGGCTTCAATATACGACAATTCCGGCAGGGTGCGCGCTTCAGGCACAATTTTCGGGTCCGCTGTCAAAATGCCCGCCACATCGGTCCAGATCACGACTTCATCAGCATTGATCGCGGCGGCGATCAGGGTCGCCGAGTAATCGCCGCCGCCGCGCCCCAGCGTGGTGGTGATGTTCTGACGGGTGGCGCCGATATAGCCGGTCACAACCGGGACGATGCGCGACTGGATGAGCGGCAGCAGGCGCGCGCGCGCGCGGGCGGCGGTTTCGTCCGGCAACGGGCGGGCATTGCCAAAGTGATCATCGGTCACGATCAACTCGGCGCCGTCGATCAACTGCGCCGCAACGCCTGCGCGTCGGAGCGCCACTGCCAGCAGCAGACCAATAAAGCGTTCGCCGATAGCGGCAACCGCGTCGCTGCTGCGTGGGGAATGCTCGCCCAACGTCGCCAGCGCGCGCACGATCCGGTCGAACGACTTGAGCAGGTCCGCCCAGGATTGATAAAGCGTCTCGCGTTCCCAGTCGTCGGTGACGAGACGCTCGGCAAGGGCGCGATGGCGCTGCCACAGTTCACGGCGCGCCTGTTCAGCGTTGGCGAGATGACCGCGCGCCGCCGCACGCGCAGCGCCGATCAACAGGTTCGTCACTTCGGGCATAGCGGTGCAGACGACGATCAGCGCCTGACCTTCATCAATCCCGTGGCGAACAATGCGCACCAGATCATTGATCCGGCTGGCATCGCTCACTGCCGCTGCACCGAATTTCATCACAACCATAGGCGCATTCATCCCTGGTCAGGATCGTCTGGCGGCAATGGCGGGCGTGGCAGCAAGCCGGCGCGCTCCACAACCTGCGGAATGGCTTTGGTCCATCCCACCGACATGATATGCACGCCGCGCACCCCTTCGATAGCGAGCAATTCCTGAGCGAGTTCTGCGGCGATGGTTATGCCCTCCTCTTCAGGATTATCGGCGCGTTCCATTCGCTCGATGACCCATTCGGGCACGCGCGATCCGGGCAGATGGTCGCGCAAAAAACGCGCTGATTGCGCCGACTTGACTACCATGATGCCCGCAAGAATGTACGCCTTCTGGTGCAATCCGGCAGCGCGCACATCCGCCATCCACTGCCGGAAGCGGTCAAGATCGAACAGGATCTGCGTCTGGATGAACTCAGCGCCAAACTGAATTTTGCGTTCGAGGCGAGCGACGCGCTCGATATTGGGGTTGGCGACGCCGCCAAGGAAAAAACGGGGCGGCTCGCTCAACGCGACGCCCGATTGAAATTTCCCTTCATCGCGCATTGTGCGCAGCACCTTGAGCAACTGAAATGAATTGAGGTCCAGCACATTTTTGGCGTCGGGATGATCGCCGATCTTCGGATGGTCGCCGGTCATCGCCAGGAAATTGGTAATCCCGCATGCCGCGCCGCTCAACACATCCGCCTGCAGTGCGATCCGGTTGCGATGCTGGCATGTCATCTGGACAATCGGCTCCAGCCCCAGCTGGCGGACGATAATGCCGGCGCCCAGCGCTGACATGCGCCCCAATCCGCGCTGATTATCCGTCAGATTGATCGCATCGACGGCATCGCGCAGACCAAGCGCCAACCGTTCGACGGTAGCGCGGGATGCGCCACGCGGCGGCGCGATCTCACCAGTGACCACCATCTGCCCCGCCAGCAATCGTCGCTGAAAGTCGCTGAAACTTTTCATAGCAATGATTGTAACAAATGTTCAATCGTGCGGGATGCGCCGGGCGACCAGCACCGTGCGCGGACAGCGATCCAGCAGATCGCCGGTCAAATCTTCAAGCAGCACGCGATCAAGAGGACCGGCGGCGTGGTGCGTGCCAACCGCCAGAATATCGTAATCTCCCTCGTCCAGTTCTGCCAGGATTTCGTCCAGCACCAGACCAAAGCGCACCCGAACAGCGACCGTGATGCCGCGCTCACGCAACCAGGCGGCAGCGCGACGGAGCGTGTCCGCTTCCGGCGTTTCACCTGCCAGGAAGCTCGCTTCGTCGGCAGTCAGCGGCGTCAGCCCCTCGAACACTACTGGTTGCTGCGAGACCACGTGCAACAGAGTGACAGACGCCTCCAGCGGCGTCGCCAGCAGCGCCGCATACCTGACGGTGGCAAACGTATGCTGATCGCCGCCGCTGGCAAGCAGGATGCGCCGGATCGGGCGCACCGGTCCGCTCACCCGTAACACAGCCGTGCGCAACCGGCGCGTCAGCGCGTCGCTGCGTCGGATGGGCAGCAGACGCTCCAGTGGACGCTGAAGCCGCCCAAAGATCACAAGATCATAGGTCGACTCACTGGCGACTGTTAGAATCGCTTCCTGAGGCGCGCCTTCCACCACCCGGCGCCGGACGTCCACATCAGGCGGGAGACTCAGGCGCACAATCGCATCATCGAGCAGGTCAGCATTGCGGATGCCGCCGCCGGTCACCAACGTCACTGACGCGGCAACCTGCCCGACGAACTGGGCGGCGGTAGCGAGCGCTTCATCGCGCCAGGGACCAGGACCGGCGTAGATCAGCACGTTCATTGTCAGAAGGCGAGCAGAATGACCGGCACAATGAACATCACCGCCAGAAAGACTGCCAGAGTCCTTCGATTGCGCACAATAGCATCTTGCAGACGCAAGATTGAACGCTGAAACGCCTGATAGAAAAACAGCAGCACAATGAGCGACAGAAGCGCCACGCTGACCATTTCCACCAGCACAATCGTGAACGCCGCAGCGCCGCCGACGATCAGTGCAGCAACCAGCGTATCAATGAACGTCGTAATATTCGCCCCCATGATGTACGGCAGCGTATTCTCGCGCCGCACCAGACCGCGCACCGACAGCGGCACCAGGATTGAAAGCGAGACCGACACCGACATCGTCACCGAGGTCACAGCCATGCCGAGCGCAAACATCACCATTGGACGATACACCACGCGCCCGATGCGACTGAACGCATTCGACTCCGGGTCCACCTGCGGCAGCGCACGGTCGAGCAAAGTGAAGGCGACCAGCAGCGCTGCAATGCCAGCCCCAAACTGCGCCCATCCCGGAACGCCAAGCGCATCGATCGCCGCCAGAACCGGTTCGTACAACCAGTCGAACACCGACTGGAGCGGCGCATCCGCTTCCGCATGAACCGTTTGCACCAATCCCGACGTCAATGCCCAGATGCCAAGCGCCATCGCGGGCAGATAGATTGCGGCGGTCGTAATCAGCGCCTGCACGCCAATCGCAATGCTTGCTGCGCGGCGATGCCCGCGCAGATAGTACAGAAATCCGACCCCCAGCACGATCAGCGACGCCCCCAGACGCGATCCTGTGATCATGGTAAACGTTTGCAGCGCGTCAAGGGTTCCTGCAGCAAAGAAGGCGACCGAAATCGCCGCCACCGGCGATCCGCTGAGAAACATATACGCCAGCAGCCAGCCGAAACCGAGCGCACTGACCGGACTGGTGACATTGAAAAACGCAACCATCGCCCGCCCGTAGTCGCGCGCCCCTTCCTTGAGCAGGTCGAGCGCCAGTACAAAGATCAGCATGCCCGCCGCCGCCGACGCGATACGCAGCAACCAGCCCGGGATCAGCAACGCATTGCGAACGCCACTGCTCGTCTCTGGAACTGTCTCGACTTTGACTATCTCATCGTCGTTCATGACCCGCCACGCCACACTGCGCCTTCGTCGGTCATGACCAGCGTTACGTCACCCTGCGCCTCAAGATAGCTGAGATGCGCCGCCACTGCCGAGACAAAAATGGCGTACTGCGGCAATCCGGTGATCGTCAATGCCAGCATCCGCTGGACTCGCCGCGCCACAGCCAGCGTGTCGCCGGGTTCAGCGAGCGCAGCGCGCACGGCGCGTGAGGCGCGCTCAATTGCGTACTGATTCGCACGCAGCGTGTCTTCCAGTTCGTTGCGCGGCGTCAGTCCTCCGTGACCGGGCAGGAACCATCGCTCATCTCGCATTGCCAGGCGTTCCAGCGATGCAATCTGCGCAGCGACATCGTGGGCATATGGAACGCCGTGCTTCACCAGGATCTCAGATCCAAAGAATCCATCCGCCGCAAAGCAAACGCCGTCGAACGCCACGCCGATCTGCCCCAGACTGTGCCCTGGCAGCGGGATGATTTCCAGCCGCACCCCGGCGATGTCTACTGCGTCTTCATCAATGATCTGGTGAACCGGCGCGCCCTTTGCCATCAGCCATTTGGTGCGCAGCGCGGATGGCGGGCTGGCGCCCAGCGTTAGATAGATCGGCTCGAGAATCGGGTTTTCGATAAAGGGCGCTTCAAGCCGCGACGCATGCACGACAACGCCGGGAAGGTTGCGCACAAGATAATCATTGCCGCCGATATGGTCGGCGTGGTGATGCGTGCTGATGATCGCGCGCAACTGAAGACCCGCCTCATCGAGCGCGCGCCGCACCAGGCGACCGGTATCTTTGTCGAGACCGGTATCAACCGCAATCGCACCGCCGTCACCGGTCAGGATGATGCCAAGATTATTGGCGCCCGGAATATAGGCGGTATGGGAGGTGATAGGGTGTAATAATGGCATATTCTCAAGGTCGAGCGTCACGTCTACCATCACCGCGCCGGGCAAGGCGCTGCCGGGCGCAGCGCCGCCATGCCCCTACGACAATCCATGTTCAGCCCTCCTCCCGCTGTTCTCTCCGTTTCTTGAACTCTTCGATCATTTTCGCCGCCGATTCCTGGCCACGACGCATTTCGCCAGCGCGCGCGCCCATGAGGAGCGATGCCACGGCGTAGAGCAGGAGCCCTACAGCAAGGAAACCCAACACGATCTGGATGATGCCGAACTCAGCGCCGGTCGCCAGCGCCAGATTGAGCGCCGCAAACGCAAGAAACGCCGTTGCTCCCAGCGTGTACGCACGGCGCGTCATTGGCCGACCAACCGTAGCGCGCGCCTGATATGCCAGAATGCCTGCGAAGATGAGCGCGACGATCAGACGAAGTGTCCACTCATTCATGCTTGCTGTTCTCCTCCGGTACGACTGCCGTTCACAATCTTTGATGCGCGATTTCCTCCCCATATCTGCATCTTCGCATGGATTCCCGGTGCTGAAGGTCCTCCTTTCACGAGCGCACCTTCGCGTGCAGGCGCGCAAGCTCCTCGGCGACGATCGATTCGTCCAGTTTCTGGAACAGCGGCGTCGGCGGTTGGATCGGCTGCCCTGGCGGGAGCACGCTGATCCCCCACGCGCCAGCGCTGGCGCTATAGTCGCCGGTCAGAACGAGGCGCGGCGTTCCATCCGGCGCTGTGGCTTCTTCTACAAAGGGCTGGGGCGCAATAGTGCCGGTGTAGCCGAGCAGTTCGTGCAACCGCTGGCTGCTGAACGGTAAAAATGGGCAGAACAACACCTTGAGCGTATCGACCGTGCGCAGCGCGACGAACAGGACGGTCGCAGCGCGTTCCTGATCGCTCTTGACGAGTTTCCACGGCTCCTGTTCGCTGAGATACTGGTTCGCCGCCTGCGCCAGCGCCATTGCTTCGTTCAGCGCCGCGCGCAATTTGACGCCATCGAGCAATGCTGTTACGCTCTCGAACGCCTGCTGAGTCGCGGCAATGAGTTGACGGTCAGCGTCGGTCAATGCGCCGGGTTGCGGCACTACGCCGAAGTTGCGATGGGTGATGCTGAGCACCCGGTTCGCCAGATTGCCCCACGTCGCCACCAGTTCGCTGTTGACCCGCTGAACGAAATCCGCCCAGCTCCAATTGCTGTCGCGCGTCTCCGGTCCGTTGGCGATCAGATAGTAGCGAATGGCATCTGGTTGGTAGCGATCCTCGATCTCTGGCGCCCACAGCGCCCAGTTGCGACTTGTGCTCATTTTGTCGCCTTCGAGATTAAGGAACTCGTTGGCGGGCACGTCATACGGCAGCGCCAGGTTGCCATAGCCAATCAGCATGGCGGGCCAGATGATCGTATGGAACGGGATGTTATCTTTGCCAATAAAATAGTATGACCGCGCCGGCGCCGCGCCATCGGGCAGGCACACCCACCAGTCTTTCCAGGCGTCCGGCGACCCGCTGCGCTCCGCCCATTCAATCGACGCCGAGTAATAGCCGATCACCGCATCGAACCAGACATAGATGCGCTTATCTTTGAATGCCGGGTCATCAACCGGCACCGGGACGCCCCACTCCAGATCGCGGGTGATGGCGCGCCCGCGCAGCCCTTCACGCAGCCAGTTCTGGGTGAAGAGCAGCGTATTCGCGCGCCAGTAACTCCGATCAACGCTCTCAAGCCAGGCGCGCAACTTCGGTTCGAGTTTCGCCAGATCGAGGAAGAAATGCTCCGTCTCGCGGAAGGTGACCGGCGCGCCATCGAGCACCGAACGCGGCGCGATCAGGTCCTGCGGGTCGTGCAGATGCCCGCAACTGTCGCACTGATCGCCGCGCGCGCGCGGGTACCCGCAGTTCGGACAGGTCCCTTCGACGAACCGGTCCGGCAGGAAGCGCCCGAGCGTCTCGGAATACGAGCCGACCATCGTGTCTTTGTAGAGGTAGCCGTTTTCCAGCAACCGCAGGAACATGTCGGTCGTCACCCGGTAATGGTTGTCGGTATAGGTCTGCGTGAACAGATCGAACGAAATGCCGAGCGCCTGAAACGTTTTGAGGAACGTGGGATGGTAGCGCCGGATGACGTCCTGCGGCGAGATGCCTTCGCGCTCGGCGGCTATCGTGATCGGCGTGCCGTGGCAGTCGGAACCGGAGACCATCAGCGTCCGATTCCCGCGCAGGCGATGATAACGCGCAAAAACATCGGCAGGCAAATAAGCGCCCGCGATGTGACCGACGTGAAACGGACCGTTGGCGTAGGGCCAGGCGACTGCGACCAGAATGTTGTCGGGCATAGAGAACCTCTGACTTTCTATGCTCTGTGCAAGGATAGGCGAAATTCGTCGATTATGCAACCCTCAATACAAAAGCCGTGGGCGCTTTCGCTGCCCACGGCCCGCGTTTCATCGCACTGATCGGCTTACCCTGGCGACACGCAGACCGCAGACGGCGCCATACGCATCCCTGAAATGCGCATTGCAAGACGGCGAGCGGTGTGCATGTCACGCAGAGGTTGCATGGTTTTCAACAAGTTCTGACGACGAATTGGCATGGCGGGAGTATAGCATGTCTGGCAGAGAAGAGTCAATCAATCAGTGTAGTGGTAGCGCGCTTGAAGAAAATCGATGCGGTCGTCGCTGACGACATATACAAGACGATGTTCCTGCGTGATTCGCCGTGACCATACATCCGCACCCAGATACTTGAGGGGTTCCGGCTTGCCAATACCGGTGAAAGGATCGCGTAGAACGGCTTCGATCAATGTCAGGATGCGCAATGCGGTTCGCCTGTCCTTCTCAACCCAGTAGCGCAGATCATCACGAAACTCTGGTTGAAACACAGCGTCCCGTTGGGTTCCCTGGGTTGGGAGATTCTTACTCGTTCTCGGCAAGCCCTACCTCACGGCGCAGATCATCGACAGATTGCGGCGTTCCGCTGCGCTGCCGCGCCCGCGCAAGCGCTGCGAGCAAGCGCTCTGCATTGGCTGGCGAACGGAGCAGATGCACTGTTTCAAGCAGGCTCTGCAATTCGTCGGCGGCAATCAAAGCGACATCCTCGCCGCCACGACGCTGAATGATGACAATATCACGGTTGTTGACCACTTCGTCGAGCAACGCCGCCAGTCGAGCGCGCGCCTGCGTGTAGGTCGTCTGAACAGGCATACCGGTCTCCTGAACGTATTGTACAGAAATACTGTACAATAAATCCCGATCCTTGTCAAGATCTTCAAATACTTAACAATCTCTTGATGACAAACGCAGTGCGACGTGGTAGCATTATGGTGACAACTACTGTGCAGCGTCGTCGCCTATGCATCGTGCCAGATATCTCGAGCGCCTCAGAATCACCCTTCCACGCGGTGCAACCCTGTATGTTTTCAGCCCCGATGGGATCGTCTACGCTGTGAGCAAGGACTGCATCCGTCGCCTGGATCCGACCCGGCGCGCAGCGGATCGCGCCAATATGTTGCGGTTCATTGATAGCGGGCAGTACACGCAGTACCTGATCGGCTCCGCCAAAACCTCGGACGAAAACCCGGCAAACGCCACGTATAAACTCGGATTCGTTCGCCCGCACAGCGCCTTTACGCCGCATGCCCATGGCGCGGAGCACTTTGTGCTGAGCATGGGGTATGCGTCGTGCGGGTTGTACGATCACGAGCGCGAAGCAGTCGCTCATGTGCGGCTGATTCCCGGCTCGCTGCTCCACATTCCGGCGCTGATGCCGCACTCGTTCAACAACCGCGCCGACGACCCGCTGCCGCTGGTCATCGCCAACACCGGCATGGGCATCGACCACGACGACTACGCGATCACGGCGGCGATGGCAGAGGAACGGGCGCGCAGCGGCGATGAGGCGGCAGCGCGTTTAGTGACAGCGCTACGGCAGCTCGAAGCGGAAATGGCGGTTGATCGAGTCCACGTCGAAGTGTCGCTGCGCGAGCGCCTGGCGATGCTGCTGCGGCGACTCGCAGGCGTGCTGGAGGGAGGCGCCTGAATGAAATGCCCGCATTGCCTTTTTGAACTGAAATACCGTGAGCGCCGCGATAAAAAGTGCCCGCAGTGCCAGAAGCCGTTCGCCCTTGAGCCGCGCGAAAACACGCTGAAGATGAGCGACCTGCGGCTGCGCGGTCTCGCTGAACGTTTGAGCAATCAGGGAACGTATCGCTACACCCCGGCGCAACTGGCGTACTTCGTATTCCGACGCGAACTCGCGTCCATCTATAAGACATCATATTCGTGGTCTGAACCGTCGGCGGTGGTCGCTGCGATCATCTTCGGTTTCGTTTTCTTGACTGCTCTCGCATGTATGCTGCTTTTCTTTGTGCAGGAACGCTCGCTCGCTTCTGCGATGATAGCGCTCGTGATCGGCGCTGTGATAGGGTTGATAGCAGCGGGACTCTATTATCGGTCAGTTAAGTCATCCAATCCGTACCAGCGTCTTCTGCCGGTGATAGAGTCTTTTGAGACAACATATGTCGCTCCCTGGGCGAGCGTGCATGGACCGCTGCCTGGATGGGTCGCTTATCAGAAGATTGCTGCGCTGCGTCAGGTTCAGTCGCCGCCGTCGCGGGTGCGCGCCGTGCTCGCCTCGCCGGTCGCCGATGTGCTCGACTGCCTGCGGGCGAATGGACTGCCGCAGCGCCTGGGTCTGGCGCTGCTCTCTATCGACGGACCATTTTCCGCCGATGATGAACACATTCTGGCGCTGTTACGCCAGAATCCGCGCCTGCCGCTGCTGCTGATCCACGACGCCAGCGTGGCCGGGTGTCTGCTGCCAGCGCTGCTGCCGGGCAAATGGGGGTTGTCGCCGAACCATCGCGTGATCGACCTGGGACTGCGTCCGCGCCATGTGAAGCAGCAGCGTTTGCCGTGGAAACGCGAGGAGACGCCGCAAGAATTGATGGATCTTCTCGAACGTCGGGTCAAGGCGCCGGGAGGATTGACCCTGGAGAAGGAAGAGCTTGAGTGGCTGCGCCAGGGTTTTGTGACCTCAGCGCTCTTCATTCCCCCAGCCCGACTGGTCAATGTTGTGACCAGCGCCGTGGAGCGGCTGACGTCCACACCGGTTGCCGCTGCACAACGCGCGTCTGCGCCTGTGGACCCGGAGGCGCGGGCGCAGGCGGAGGCGCGCGCCATCGGGTTCATGACCTGGCCCCAGCGACAAGGAGCGGCATGATGGTATTCGGCACGCGAATGCGCCATAGCAATCTCGATACCGCATTGGAGCGCAGCATTGCGCACGCGGGGATGGGCGGGGTGCGCTACACCCGCCGCCAGCTCTACTACGAAGTCTGCCGCACCCTGCTGCCGCCATCACGCATCCCTGACGCCGCCAGCCAGACAACCGCTGCCGTCGGCTCGTCGCTGACCCTTGCACTGCGGCGTCCGCATCCGCTCTGGATCGGAACGATGAGCGCATCGCTGCTGATGAGCGTTCCGTCGCTCGTATGGCGGCTGCCCTTCACGCTTACGCCGCCGCTGACGGAAACCGCGTTCGACGACGCGCTTGCCGCATATCGCGCGCGTCACGGCGACCCTCCGGGTTTGCTTTCCGACGACGTACCGCCCTTTCTGGCGCTCGATGATCGCGAGCCAGACCTCTACGACTATGGGTTGGCATATGCGCTTATCTGTCAGGACACATCGATTGCGCGGATGCTGCGCGCGAACTTTCTGCACATGGAAATGTCCTGCGCAATCCTGGCGCTGGAAGAAGCGTCGCCGCTGCCGGATGCGCTGATTGCGATGTTGATGCGCGCTCCGGTTCCACGTATTTTGCTGCTGCACGATGCCAGCCCGGAGGGGTTGCGCTTTGCCGCCGACGCCGCAGCGTTGCTCGATCTGCCGCGCGGCTTCCGGGTGAGGGCGTTAGGATTGACGCCAATGCACGCATTGCGTCGCCACCTGTTCGCCGTCCGCCGCTCTGAGCCTCTGGAAGATCTTCCTGTATCGCTGAACCTGATCGAACGCGCCTGGCTGCGCACCGGCTATCGCGCCGAAGTCGCTGCGCTGCGCCCGGTGACGCTGCTGCGCACGCTCCATCGCGTCGTCCGACCGGCGCGACGCCGCGAATCCTGGTTTTCCAGTCTGCGCCGATGGCGCACCATCAGTTATATGAGCTGGCCCGAATGAGGAGGAGAAGCGTCTGTGCAACAACAACCAAACGTGATCACATATCAGGACGAGCTGCTCGCCGATGGCAGCGTTCGTCGCGCCTTCAGCGACGGACGGTACGAATGGCGGCGTCGCCTGCCGGATGGTCGGGTCGAGTGGCGCGATAACCAGGGGTTTGCCGGAATCGATGAACTGCTCGGCGACGGGATCCTCAAACGCACCTTCAATCAGGGACGGGTCATCTATGCGCGCGAACAGGGGTATGGCCGCACCCTCTGGCATCGCGGGCAGGTGTTGACCGTCAACCAGACATCTTTTGGCGGACGGGTCGGCGCGATCCTGATGGGCATGGGCGCGGGGTTTCTGCTCGGTTCGCTGGTGCTGCCGCCGGAGTATCTCAGCCCTGAAGAGGAAGAACTGCTGCGCCAGAAGTTGCTGCAACAACAGCAGCAGCAAACCAGCGGCAGCGGAGGATGGGGAGGCGGCTCGGACTGGGACAGCAGCAGTAGCAGCTACAGCGATAGCGATTGGGATCAGCCCGAACCGGTCGGCGAGGGGGCGCCATCCGACAACGGTGACTGGAGCGACGGCGAGTCGCCGTTCGACGGCGGCGACTTTGGCGATGTGGGGGATTTCGGATGAGTGGCTGGTTGTGTGCAGCGCTAACCACTGATGAAGCGGAATGCGATCTCGCGGCAATGGGCGCAGCGCCTGTCGCGTCCAGGCATCGCGCGGCGCTCGGCGCGCTCCCTGACGGATGCCATACGCGCGTCTTCACCGCCAATCATCTGGTTGCAGTCGGCGCTGTGTCGCTGTTCAATCGCGGGGAACTTCTTGAAGCGCTGAGGCGCGATGGCGTCGCCCTGCCGGACGATTGCGCCGACGGTGCGATCCTGCTGCACCTGTATGCCCGGCATGGCGCGCGCGGCTTCGCCGCCGCTGATGGCATGTTTGCGCTCGCCATCCTCGACGGGGACGACCTGGTGCTGGTGCGCGATCACGTCGGGACGCGCACGCTCTTTTACGCGCGCGCTGGCGACCACTGGGCAGCGTCGGCGTCGCTGCGCGCGCTGCGCGCCTGGCCCCGTTTGAATGCGCGCCTCAATCTGAACGCCGTGCGCGCCTTCCTGACGTTCGCCTACCTGCCAGGGAACGAGACGTTGATCGATGGCGTGTTCGAGATGCTGCCTGGGCGCTGTCTCCGTTTGTGCGCTAACGGCGCCTGCCACGAAGAGATGTTCTGGGAACCGCGCGAAGGTGAGTGGGACGACACGCTTCCGGCGGAAACGTACGCCCGTCGTTTGCGCGATCTGCTCGAACAGGCAGTTGCCACGCGTCTACCCGCCGGACAACCGGTCGGCGTCTTTCTCTCTGGCGGCATCGACAGCAGCCTGGTCACTGCCCTGGCAGCACGGCTGCACAACCAACCCGTGCGCACGTATGCGATCAACTTCGGTAAAGAATTCCCCAATGAGCTGGCGTATTCCGGGCTGGTCGCCGCGCACTGCGGTACGGAGCATACGGTGCTGACGTTCGACGGGAAAACCATTGCCGATCATCTGGCAGAGACCGTGGCGCTGCTCGATTGCCCGGTTGGTGACCCGTTGACGACGCCGAACCTGCTCCTGGCGCGCGCCGCGGCGCGTGATGGTCTGTCGGTCATTCTGAACGGCGAGGGCGGCGACCCGGTGTTTGGCGGTCCCAAGAACCAGCCGATGCTCGCCTTCGAGTTCCACCGCGACGACCCGAACCCGGCGGCGCGCGCCAGCGCCTATTTGCACTCATACCAGAAATGCTACGACCAGCTTGATCTCCTGCTCACTGCCGACGTGCTCAATGCGTTGCGCGACGCGCCGCCGCTGGAGCGCCACGTGCAGCCATACCTCGAATCGCCGCGCATGACCTCGTTTCTGAATCGTCTGCTGTACACCAACCTGCGCACCAAGGGCGCGCACCATATTCTGCCGAAGGTCGAACGGATGACGGCTGCGAGCGGCGTCGAAGGACGTTCGCCGCTCTTCGCGTTCCCGCTGGTCGATGCTGCGTTTGCCGTGCCCCCTGCGCTCAAACTGCGCGGTTTGCAGGAAAAATGGGTGCTGAAACAGGCGGTGCGCGACCTGCTGCCGCCAACCATTCTGCACCGTCCAAAGAGCGGCATGCTCATGCCGGTGCAGTACTGGCTGCACGGTCCGCTGCGCGATCTGGCGAACGATCTGCTGCTGGGACCGCAGGCGCGGGCGCGCGGTCTGTTCCGCGAACATGTAGTGCGCGACTGGATGCGCTACCGCGGTCTCGTCTGGCGGCGCCACGGGCAATTCATCTGGCTGCTGATCACGCTGGAACTGTGGCTGCGCGCGTTCAATCTGTAGCGAAGACTCATGCCCGGAGCGCCGCTCAGAAAGGCTGAGGCAAAGGCGCAAAGTGTTTCTGCAGGTTGCGCAACTTTGCGCCTTTGCGTCTTTGCGTCAATCTTTTCGTGCGACGCTGTCGCTCTTCTCCGACTACTGCGCCAGACGTAATCGATGACGGGTTCGATAACAATTGCGCGTCACGCTGATCAGGTGGCTGGCGAGCTTGCCAACGCCCTGACCGCCAGCGGTCTGATCTACGGCTCAGGCGACAACTATGCGTCGCTGATCACCCCCTCCTCGTGCGTGGTCGATCACGCCGCGACCATGGCGCTCACCGACGACCTTGCGCTGCTCTGGCGCTTCTACCGCGCCTGGAACAATCTGTACCGCGCGTCGCTGGCTGGCGAGGCGCCGCGCTGGATCGCCAGGCTGTGTGAATATGGTCTCTGCTCCGAAGAGATTCAGGCGCAGCGCACAACGCTTGCTGCGGGTCTCACGCCGCGTTTCTGTCGGGTCGATTATGTCGCAATCGGTCCGCAACGCATTGTCGCTGAGGTGCAATGGAAATCGGGCGGGCTGGGACTTTTCGCGGGCATCCACGATGTTCACGCGGCAGTTGTGCCTGCAACTGCCGGGAGTCCCGGCAATCTGGCGGATTCCTTCTGTGAGATGATCCGGCAGAGCAGCGGCAATGACCCGGTTGCGGTCAATCCGGTTCGGTCCGTCTGGTATCGCGGCGAGCACTACCTGCGACGCACCTGCGATGGGCAGGGCATGCGCTACATCGTTTTCGACCGGCGCGAGGGAGCGCGGCGGATTATCGAGCGCAACGGCAGGTTCATGGTCGCCGACAAAGGCAGGTTGTTGCCCATCGATTTCCTGTATGCGCAGGAACTCCTGCCGGTGATTGCGCCAACCATGATCGTTCGCCTGGCGCGAGCCGCGGTTGATGGCAGGCTCTGGATCGAGACGCCGCTTAACTACGTGTACCGCCAGAAATGGGGCATGGCGCTCCCCTTCATGCCAGACTATGCCCGTCTCTTCGACGACCGGCTGCGCGCGCTGTTCGGCGCCGTGGCATTGCTGCACGGCGAAGAAGTCGATCTCAGCGTGTTGGCTGATGGCGTCCCGGACGTCATTGGACAGCAGTTGCATGCAGTCCGAACCATCGACGATCTTGCGGGTCTCTCGACGGCTGCCCGACGATTACTGGTGCTGAAATGCGGGAGCGGCAGCGGCGCGTACTACAGCCAGGGACGCGGCGTGCTGCGGCTCAACGGCTCACGCAGTGCGGCGCAGAAGACGCTCGCGTTTGTGAAGTCACGGTTGGCGCAGGGCGAACCGTGGATCGTCCAGCGGTACGTGGACGCGACGTATCGGGTCGATATGTGCCTGCCGTGGGCGACGCATGCGTTGCACTCTATCGACGCGCATGCCCGCTTCATGGTCTACGCGACGTTCGACGCGCGCGGGACGCCACATCTTATCGGCGGGCTTGGCAACTTCAGCAGCGAGTGGAAAGTCAGCGGCAAATCGGCGCGCCTCGATGAGCGGGGACGCATTGCGGGAGCGGCGTTCAACGAGATGCGGTTGTGGGGGGAAGAACTGAGAACTGAGAACCAAGAACCAAGAACTGAGAACCAAGAACCAAGAACTGAGAGCCGTTGTCCAATTTTCAACCTTACCGCTTTCAGCCCATTGTAAACGCTTAACCTTCAACCTTCAACCTTCAACCTTCAACCTTCAACCTGCGCGCCTTCGCCCTGCTGTTGGCGCCACGCTTCGTACTCGCGGCGACCTTCCTCGCTCAGGGGGTAATAGACCTGCGGTGATCCGCCCTGCGCCAGTTTCATGCGGCTGAACGCTTCCCATTCGGCGTGATAACGCGCCACGCGCACCACTTCGCTCGCCAGTTGCTGCGGGACGACTACCGCGCCGTCGTCATCAGCAATGATGATGTCGCCGGGCAATATCAGCGCGCCGCCGCACGCCACTGGCACATTGTACCCCCACGGCATCAACCCTGCCTGGGTCGCATAGTTTGGCGTGAACCCGACTGACCAGAGCGGCACGTCCAGTTCCCGAATGCGCGCCCAATCACGCACACACCCGTCAACGACTATACCTGCGCCGCCGCGCCCTTTGAAGCAGGTGGTCAACATCTCGCCAACACAACCGGTTGAAGGATCGCCGAACGCCTGCACCACCAGCACGTCACCCGGCTCGATCGTCTCGAAGACCATCCACAGCGCGCTGCTCTTCTCGGCGTGTTCTGGTCCCATCCCGGATGGAACGTCCTCACGCTGCGGCATAAACTGGAGCGTCACCGCCGGACCGACCACCCGCCGACCGGGGGTGCGCGGCTGCGGACCGCAGATGAACGTGCGCTGCACCCCCATTTTGTACAGCGTCGCACTTGCCGCCGCGCTGCTCACATCGCGCAACTGCTCGATCAGCGCGCGCTCTGGGCGCACGATGCGTCCGTGAACCGGCAGCGTAATGTCAGCGGGGGGCAGGCGGTCAACCGTCACGATCTCGTCTGAAATCATTTCGTTCTCCTGATCCAGTGAGGGGGGCCTTCGGTGGCGCCATTATACCGCCATCTCCATCTCTTCGTCGTAGACATGCCAGAAGATGCGACAGGCAACGACGAATCCGCACGACTCAAACAGGCGTTGCGCAGGAGTATTCCAGCTGCCGACGCTGAGCAGCGCCTGGTTCAGTCCCATTTCGCGCATATTCCGCAACGCCAGCAACAGCAGCGCCCGCCCCAGACCCTGGCGGCGATAGGCAGGGTGTACGCCGATCAGATCGACCCAGGCGCTGGCGAATCCAAGCTGCGCGTTCTCCTCGGCGCAGACCGAACAGCGGCAGAATGCCGCCAGTGCGCCGTTTGGGGCGACAGCCACCAGGTCGAGGCGCGGATCATAGTCCCGACTGCGCATCCATTCCACCCGTTCAACAACTGTTTCTGATGCAGTCGCGAATGCAGTATGATGCAGATTGACGAGCGCTGGCGCTTCCAACTCGCCTGCGGCTGGGCGCAGCGTACATCCGGAAGGAACGACAGGATCGGCAATCGGGAGATGAAGCCAGCGACGCATGCGGATCATGTGCCACTCCTCGCGGCGCAGACCGCTGCGCGCCAGCAATGCCGCGCGATACGGGTCATCATCGCGCACGGGAACGCAGAGGACGGCGCGCTCGCCGCGCTGCTCCGCGCTGGCGCGCGCTTGCGCCGTCGCCCACGCGATCGCCTGCGCTTCGAGCGTCTCGTCCCTGGCGCGCGGCAGGGCAAAATAGAGGAACACGCTACCTTCCCAGATCATGGCAAGCGCCACAGGCTGATTGCGATCATCAACCCACAGACGTGCAGCGTCATCGGCGCCGAGGCGGGTGCGGATCTCGTGGACGGGGGGCCAGGGATCGATGCACTCCTCAGCGCGGCAGGCGAGGATCAGATCAACCACCGACTGAAGATCATTGGGATGGCGGTAGGGACGGCTGGCAGGCGGCTTCATCGTCGCCTCCTTTCACGAACAGCCTTGTTCGGCGTTGAACCGGCGTTTGTGTTCAGTATACCTGGTTTTGGGGCGGGATGGGGTGGTGGTTTGTTTATGCCGGGGTAAGAGGTTAGAGATGGGGGGGTTGGAAGATGAAGCGTTTCAGGTAGAGACGTTGCAGGGCAACGTCTCGCAGCGTTACCCCGCAACGTCTCGCAGCAGTGCCCCGCAACGTCTCGCAGCGTTACCCCGCAACGTCTCGCAGCAGTGCCCCGCAACGTCTCGCAGCGTTACCCCGCAACGTCTCGCAGCAGTGCCCCGCAACGTCTCGCAGCGTTGCACATTGCACGTGAGAAGGTGGGAAGGTTGCAGGCGGGAGGGCGGAAGACGTCCCAGACCCTTGAGGTCTATACCATAAACGCCTCTCGGCGAAAGAACTTCGCCAGGAGGAATGTTCCCGCGCCTGGTTTGTACATCGTGTGACCTCAAAGGTCTTGGGGGAAGGTCGCGAGTAGAGCGTTCTCTGCGTCCTCTGTATCTCTGTGGTTCTCTTGCCAGCCGCCCGGTTGACGAATCGCCAGCAACGCCGACGATACCTCAATCTACACACACGCACCGTTGTGCTATGCTGACAATGACATCGTGCGTCATTGGACCGAGCGATTGCTGCGTTTCGCTCGCAATGACGCCTGACACCCAGCAATGACATAGGCTTATAGGAAGATCAACTCGATGTTGGACAATCTTGTGATCGACGCTGGCTTCGACAGGCTCAGCCAGCGCCAACCGCTCCAGAGGTGCAAGCGTGATTGTCCTGGTTCAGGTTGATCTTCCTGTTAAAGAGGTTCCCTATGCTCGTCACTCGCACTGCTGCGAAGCCGCACATCCGGCGTTGGACATATCCGCTGGTCTATGTCTTGCTGCTGATCATCTTCTTTCTGCCGCCGTATGCCGAACAACCATATGCGCCACAGGAGACCTCAAACGTCATCCGCGAACTGCTGATTGCCACCAGCAATCCTGAGCCGTACACCGCGCTGGCGCCGTTGTTTCACATTGCAACCATTGCGCTGATTGCGCTGATCACCTGGCGTCCGGCGCACGCCGGGCGCGCGCTGGCGGCGTATATGGGGGTGAACTATCTGGTGATCGGATGGGTGCAGGGACAGGGCGTGACAGAAACCTATGGATACGTTGTGCAAACAGGTAATGTGGTCGCCTGTGCGTTGCTGGGAGGCATCTGGCTGATCGTGGCGTTACGGAACCGTCTCAGCGTCTCGTTCGAGCATCTCGACTGGCGCCACTACGCGCTGGCGCCGCTGGTGCTGCTGGCGTTCTGGTCGCCAGCGGCATTCATTGATGGCGTCGTCTATCCTGATTTCAACCCGATGCTGCTGCTCACCTCGCCCGCCTATGGTCTGTCGTACTGCCTGACGACGCCGGTGTTTTTGTTCTTGCTCATCATTGCCCTGCCGAATGTGCCGCCGCTTGCGTACAGGATTACCGCGTTCAATGCGCTGCCCTACGGTCTGATCAATATGACGTCGCTTTTCGATCCCGCCTTCTGGTGGATGGGCGTGCTGCATGTTCCACTGCTGGCGTTGTCGATTGCGGCGCTGATTATGGTGAGGCGTCAATCCGGGTGACGATTATCCGGCGGCTGCCCGGATGTCTGCGGGCGAAGCGGCGCACCTGTGGGCGCGACGGCGCCTGTGGGGGCGCGGCGCCGCCTGTGGGAGCGAGGCGCACCTGTGGGGGCGAGGCGGCGCCTCGCCCTTACACATGACCACGGGGGGATGGGTGATGCGCGGGCGCGCCGCCGCACCTGGAGACAAGGCGCCGCCTGTGGGGGCGCGGCGCCGCCGCGCCCCTACGAATGACCACGGGGGGAGCAACATGTAACCTGCAACCTTCAAACCCTCTTGCCTCTCGCCTTGAGGTTACGCAACCGCTACCCCCCGTTATGCAACCATCACGTCGCACATTCGTCAAATCAGATAGGCTATAGAGTGAACGGTTCGTCGTTCGCTGTGTGTGCTGTCGACGATGGGGTCGCGCACGTTTTTGTTCAACACGCGCTGACTCCTGTGTCGTTTATGGCGGCGGGCATAGCGGCGCGTGTTTCTTTTCCTTCCTGCACTTCTCACCTTCCTGCTCCACGCGCCGGTCGCCCGCACGGGAAGGAGGCGCCGCTATGGCAGCGGAATTGACGATCAGCTGCATCAAGGCTGATGTTGGCGGGTTCGTCGGGCATTCAGCCATCCACCCGGCGTTGAAGGACGAGGCGGGGCGGCAACTGGAGATCGCGCGCCGTCACGGTCTCCTGATCGATTTCCACGTGACGGCTTGCGGCGACGATCTCGGATTGCTCATGACTCACCGCATGGGTGTGGATAACCACGAGGTCCATCGTCTCGCCTGGGATGTGTTCGACCTCTGCACGCGCGTGGCAAAGGAACTGAAACTGTACGGCGCCGGGCAGGACCTGCTAAAGGATGCATTTTCCGGCAATGTGCGCGGCATGGGTCCCGGCATTGCCGAGATGACCATCGTTGAGCGACCATCTGAGCCGATCATCGTCTTCTTCGCCGACAAAACCAGCGCTGGCGCCTGGAATCTGCCGCTGTTCCGCATGTTCGCTGATCCGTTTAATACAGCGGGTCTGGTGATTTCACCGGCGATGCACGAAGGGTTCCGCTTCCGCGTGCTCGATGTGCGGAAGGGTGAAACGATCACTCTCAGCACGCCGGAGGAGATGTACGACCTGCTGGTATTCATCGGCGCACCGGGGCGCTATGTGGTGGAAAGCGTGACGGCGAAGAGCACCGGCGCCGTCGGCGCTGTCTCGTCCACGCAGCGGTTGGCGCTGATTGCCGGGCGCTACGTCGGGAAGGACGACCCGGTCTGCATCGTACGGGCGCAGGGTGAGTTCCCGGCGGTCGGCGAGGTGCTGGAGCCATTCACGATGCCGCATATCGTCGAAGGGTGGATGCGTGGATCGCACTATGGTCCGCTGATGCCCTGCCGCGTCGCTGACGCCCATCCGGGACGCTTCGACGGACCGCCGCGGGTGATTGCACTGGGGTTCCAGGTCGCTGATGGGCGGCTGATTGGACCACGTGATATGTTCGACGACCCCAGCTTCGACGAGGCGCGGCGATTGTGCAACGTCATCGCCGACCATCTGCGTCGTCACGGTCCATTCGAGCCGCACCGCCTGCCGATGGAGGAAATGGAATATACCACGCTTCCAGAAGTGATGAAGAAACTGGCAGATCGCTGGCAGCCGGTGAACGGTCACGCGGTCAGTCCAGAGCAGCTGGAAGCGCTGCCAGCCAGCGTCTGACCATGCACATCGTTGAAGGAGGTGGACTATGCCGATCCGTGACTGGCAGCATGCCGAAGAACGCGCCGCTCACCTGATCGATGACCGGCAGCGCTATGTCGAAGGCGCAATCATCGACTGGCTGATCCGCACCGGTCAGTGGGATCCGCTAGCGGAGGAAAAGATCCGCGCCTGGCTGGAACGTCAGGCGGCGGAGATGGCGGAGCATGAGCGGCAGGCGAACAACTAAATGTCGAAGATGAGCGCCTCGTCTGTGCCGTGCGGCGACTCCGCCAGGATGTCGCCGCGCGGACTGACGATCATCGCGCCGCCGAATGACGCTTCAGGCTGCGCGGGGTCTTCGAGTGCGTTGACGATCAACGCCGTCACCCCCAGAGTGCTGACGGCTTCTGCATATGCCTGGCGCTCCTCGCGCAGCCAGCGCCCTGGATCAGGGGAGGCGCCGTCAAAACTGCGCGCCAGCGGGACGATGATCAGATCAGCCCGCCCGTTGAGATTCATCCGGGCATCCTCGTCGAACAGGTCGCCGCAGATCAGGATCGCCAGCCTGCCAACCGCCGTATCCGCCACATGAACGTCGTTGCCGACGGCAAACGGCGGCTGTTCGCTCATCTTCCGCTGCACCAGCGCGATGCGACCTGAGGCATCGATGAAGACCGCAGAACTGTAAAACCCTTCCGCCGCACGCTCCAACATCCCAAAACAGACAGCGCAATGATACGCCTGCGCCAATGTCGCAACCGCCGCCGTCGTCTCGCCAGGGATCGGCTCTGCGTACCGTTCGAGATCGTGTGGCTCGTACAGATACCCGGTGAAGGCGCACTCCGGCAGACAGACCAGATCGGGCGCATATGACGCCACTTCCGCCAGTCGTCGCTGGAAATGGCGGATATTCGCCGCAGGATTGCGGGGTTCGATGTTCAGGGGGAGGAGACAGACGCGCATGTTTGTGCTCGTGCTGCGTGACCGGTGCTGAGTGACAAGTGATGAGTCCGCTCTTGGTTCTCCGTTCTCAGTTCTTGGTTCTCATCCTTCAATCCTCGCCCTCGCCAGTTCCATCCACTGCGCTCCCGGCACGGCGTGCAGCCCCCAGCCAAACCTGCCATGCGGCGTGGCGATCAGCCACTGGTTATCGACCCACGCGACGAAGCCGAGCGGTCCGCGCGGCGTGCAGTCGGTTTCGTGAACGACCTGACCATCGATCAAAAAACGCGCGCCGCTGGTCAGCCATTCGAGGGTGTAGGCGCGGAATGCGTCGTCCGGCGGCGGGATGAGCGCCTCACTGACCGCCAGCGCACGCTGGACGCGCTGCCAGAGCCGGTCGTAGACGCCGGGTAGGCGGTTCGCCAGTAGCACGAACGGCGCCGTCGGCGCCCATGCCAGCGCGCGGCGGGTCGTGGCATCGATCGTGGCGACTTTCCAGCCGAAGCCGGGAACGCCGTGCGCAAGCGGCATATCGGCAGGCGGCGAGGCGTAGAAGAACCAGATCGCAGCGGGCAACACCGGCAATACTCTGCCGATTGGCGAAATAGGCGCATTCCAGAAGCCGAAGCCCGCCGTTCCCGCAATCGGCGTCCCCACCCGCGCCACGACGGTCATGCGCAGCGGTGCGCGCCATGGAAACCGGTCGCGCGGCAAACCAGTGTAGTCGTCGATCTGCGCATTGGCGTAGCGCCGATTCGTCGCGCCAGCCACGACGAACCGCAGCCCGTCAGGCGTCACAACCAGGCGTCCGCCGCCGGTCTGAGTGCGCCGCCAGAATGCCTGCGGTCTGGGGCGAAACGCTTCGTTCATAGGGCACACGACCGTATTCGTTGATCTATTCGTGTATTCGTTCCCTCATTCGTTGACCCATTCGCGTACTCGTTTCCCCATTCGTGTATTCGTTCCCTCATTCGTTGACCCATTCGTGTATTCGCCTCCCCATTCGTTGACATCCCGCCTCACACAAAACCACGCCCCCGGATCGCTCCAGGGGCGCAGCCGCGCCACGGTCGCGGGGGCGCGTGCAGGTCCTCATCCTGCCTCACCGATAACGCCTTTGACAAAAGGCGCAGCCGCGCCACGGTCGCGGGGGCGCGTGCAGGTCCTGCATATTCATTGTTGCCGGCAGTCGTAACCATTCGATAACCATCAGCCGTGGTTATGGGCTTGTATGTGGTATTACAGTTTATCAATGGCTATCGGCTCGACCGGATCGGCGAGGTCAAACCTCAGAACACGCGAGTAGAAATACAACTCGGCTTCCAGCGCTCGAATGATCGTCTCCGCCTTGCGGAAACCGTGCTGCTCACCCTCGAACGCCAGATATGCCACTGGGATGCCCTTCGCGCGCAGCGCCGCCGCCATGCGCTCGGATTGATCCGGCGGCACGACTTTGTCCTCCAGCCCTTGCAGGAAGATCACCGGGCAGTTGAGTTGTTCGATGTGATGGATCGGCGAGCGCTCGCGGTAGATATCAACGCGTTCAGGATACGGTCCCACCAATCGGTCGAGGTAGCGCGACTCGAATTTGTGCGTGTCGCGCGCCAGCGCCTCCAGGTCGCTGACGCCGTAGTAACTGGCGCCGACCCTGAAGACGTTGCGGAAGGTGAGCGCCGCCAGCGTAGTATATCCGCCGGCGCTGCCGCCGGCAATGATCAGGCGCTCCGGATCGGCAAGACCCTGCGCTGCCAGGTACATCGCTGCGTTGCAGCAGTCATCGACATCGACGATGCCCCACCGACCGTCGAGGCGCTGCCGGTAGGCGCGCCCGAAGCCGGTGCTGCCGCCATAGTTCACGTCCATCACCGCAATGCCGCGACTCGTCCAGAACTGAATGCCGGGATCAAACGACGCCGATGTTGCACCGGTCGGTCCGCCGTGGCTCAGAACGAGCAAGGGCGGCTTTTCGCCCTCCGGCGCGCGGAAGTCGCGGTTGCGCGGCGGGTAGTAGAAGCCGAACGCTGTCACGCCGCCTTCGGTCGGAAACTCGATCACCTGCGGCGTCGAGATATAGCCAGGGTCGATCTGCGTCTCCATCGAACGGCGAAAGGTCGTCAGCGCGCCACTCGCCAGGTCGAGCATCACCAGCGCGGCAGGCGCGGCGGGTGATGCGCCGACGAAGAAGACTCTGCCGCCAGCAGCGCGCGGACCGGTGAACCCGAAATCGCTGAACGGCAGATCGAGCGCCGTTAGCGCGCCGCGCCGCACGTCGAGCGTCGCCATCTTCTGTTCGCCGCGCTCGATGTACGTGCAGACCAGGCGATCCGCCGACTCGACAGCATAGGCGCGCGCGCTGAAGACCCAGAGCGGCAATCCGAACTCGGCTTCCATCGGGCAGAGCGCCTCAACCGCGCCGTTGCGCCAGCGGTAGAGGTTCCACCATCCAGTGCGCTCGGCGACGAAGTAGAGCGTACCGTCGGGTCCCCACGTCGGCTGAAATGCCGCGTCATCAGGACCGCCAGCGATCCGTTGCGCCGGTCCGGGCGCGCCATCCTCGCGCAGCGGCGCGACCCACAGTTCGGCGGCATCCCACGGCATATTCGGATGGTTCCAGGAGAGCCACGCCAGCCATTGACCATCCGGGCTGAGCCGCGGATTGGCGTAGAAATCCGCGCCTTCGACCAGCACCTGCTGCTCGGCGGTTCCGTCGAGCGGAATAGCGACGATCGTGTTGACCGCTTCGCCGCTGCCGGAGTGGTCCTCACGCACGCCGATCAACCGGTTGCGCTGGCGGTCAACCTCAAAGTCGGCATAGCGCAGCGGCGCTTCGGGCGTGATCGGTTCCGGCGCTGCACCAGGCGGTTGGCAGTAGAGACGCTGGTCGGCGAAGTTGCTGAAGTAGACAACCCCCTGATCAACGGTGTACGGCGCTCCTCCGTATTCGTGGACGCGAGTGCGCACATTGAAGCCGGGCGGCGTGACATCGGCGATCGTGCCGTCGGCAGTGCGACGCACCACAACCACGCGCCCTCCCTCAGCGGGACGTCCCTCGAGCCAGTAGACGTCGTCGCCATCGAGCGCAATAGTGCTGAGAGAAACTCCCGACGTTGCGACAAGCGCTGCGGTGATTGGCGAGCGCCATGAGCCGTAGGGTGCGATCTGCGGATTGGTCATTGCGCGTTCCTTTGTTGACATGCTGGTATAACTTCGGTTATACTCAAAACTATAAAAACAGCCATTTCACTTCCCGATGCTCTCTTTCACGAGGCGGAACAATTCGCTCAGGCGCATGGTCTCTCGCGGAGCGAACTGTATGCGCGCGCGCTGGCGTTCTATCTCCAGGTTCACCGGCGGCAAAGCATCACCGATGCGCTCAACCAGGTGTACGCCGATGAGCCGGGCGTCCTCGATCCTGCCCTGCGCGCCGCACAGGCGGCTATGCTGTCAACCGAGGACTGGTGATGCAGCGTGGTGAGATCTGGTGGGCCAACCTCCCTGATCCGCAGGGTTCTGGCGGCGGCTATCGCCGTCCAGTGTTGATTATTCAGTCCGATGCGTTCACTGCCAGTCGCCTGAACACCGGCATTGTCGCCGCCATCACTGGAAATCTTCGTCTGGCTGCGGCGCCCGGCAATGTCTTCCTCTCTGCCTCAGAGTCTGGATTGCCTCGTGATTCGGTGATCAACGTTTCACAAATTGTTACACTCGACAAAAGCGCACTCGATCAAAGGGTTGGCTGGCTGACCGCGCGCACGATGCAAAACGTTGAGCAGGGAGTCCGACTGGCGCTCGAATTATAACGGATGTCGCGCGTCTGCCTGGTTTATTCCTGCGCACGGGGATCGCGCAACCGGTAGAGCATCTCCCCCGCTCTCGGAACCAGAAGCACGCCTTCCGCCTCACGCCCTGCCCAGGCGGCGGGATCAATCGTCGCCGGGTCGCGGTAGCCGACATTGTGCGCTGCGCAGCGTTCCGCTGAAATGCCGGTCGCCAGCGTCACGCGGATGCGCGGTCGTTCGCCGTGGAGCGGGTCATACTCGCCGACGCCTGCGAGGTGCGTGCTGTGCGCCAGGACGCTCCACGGATAGTGCTGGAAGCGATCCCATTGCTTGACGAAATAATCGCGCACGTGGTAGCCGATGGCTGCCAGGGTTGCGCCATGGGTGACGCTGAACTCGGTGATGTGCGGCGCGTAGATGATCACCTCGCCTCCGTCCGCCACCACCGGCTCGACTTTGTACATCCCCTTGGCGGCGGTCCACATGTCCTGATACATCGTCGGAACAACTGACAACACCTGCTGGAAGGGACGATCAACGTAGCGAATGTGCACCTCTGCCGAGAGGCGAGCGGCTGCCTGCCACGCCTCTTCGGGCGAGCCGGTGAAGATGCCGCGAATCTGCCCGTCTTCTGGCGCAACGACGACCGCCACGCAGTACTTTGGCGTCGGCACGAGCGCCGCCGCGCGGTCGATCAGGCGACGCACCGGCGTGACGCCTGGTACGCCGATAATCGCATAGCTGGTGATCAGTGCGCCAAGCCAGTGCGAGACATCAATCACCTCGCGCCCGCTGATGCCGGGGAACAGGTATTTGTTGCCGCCAGAAAACCCGACGACCTCGTGGGGGAAGACGGGTCCGCAGATCAGCAGACAGTCGTACTCCAACGCCATGCGATTGATCCGCACCTCGACCGGCACAGCCAGCAGCCCGTTGCTCAGGGTTTCAATCTCGGATGCGGGAATGACGCCGACTGACGCAAATGTTGCGGGGTCGTCCCAGCGATGGTTGAACACGCGCACGCCGCGAAAAGACGTCTCCCATTCGCCTGGGCGCACCCCCAGATGGCGGTCGATCTGCGCCCCGGTCATCGGTTGGTGGGTGCCGAGGGCGATCAGCACGTCGAGCGCAGCGACGCGCGGCGCGAGCGCGGCGTGAATGTGGCGGAACAGCAGCGGCAGCGGCACAGTGCGCGTCCCGTCCGGCACGATCAACAGCACCCGCTTTCTATCGACCTCGAGCGATGCCAGGCTTTTGTGTATGATTGCAGCAACGTCATCTCCCACTTTTCAACCCTCCCCCCGCCGCCTGCTGTTGTCGTCCACGAAGGACACGAAGGTGCACGAAGCGTAGCGCCGACTGCATCTTTCGTCGTTCGCCGTTCGCACCTTCCCCCTTCCTCCGCCCGCTGTGGTTATCCACAAAGGACGCGAAGGCGCACGAAGCGTAGCGCCGACTGCATCTTTCGTCGTTCGCCGTTCGCACCTTCCCCCTTCCTCCGCCCGCTGTGGTCATCCACGAAGGGCGCGAAGGCGCACGAAGCGCAATACTCACGTTCATCATTCATTGTGCGCCGTCCGCGCCGTCCCTTGCTTCCGCCTGCGGTTGTCGTCCACGCAGGACGCGAAGGCGCGCGAAGGATGCTATAATCAAAGGTATGTCCATACGCATGCGTCTGACACTTTCATACGTTGGCTTTTTTGCGATTGCGCTGCTGGCGCTGCACGTCGGATTGTACCTCATTGTGCGCGGCGTGTTGCTGGAAAGCGTTGATAGTGAACTGCGCCTAGGCGTCGAGGTGCTGCGCCGGGGGTTTGCTGAGAGTAATCAGACAGTCTACGGTTACTTCCGTGATGATCGACTGCGCGCCATTCTTCTGCGCCAGCCGCCAGTGCGCGATTTTGAGGCGACCAACCTGTACGTTCAGTTCTTCGACGCTGACGGCGACCTCGTCGGTCGCTCGCCAAACATCGGTGATAGAGAGACAGCGGCGCTGACGCTTGACGAACAACGCTTTGCCAGGGCGCTTGCAGGTGAGGAACAGATTACCACCATTGAGCGCGGCAATCTTCAGCTCCGCGAATTGATCGCGCCGCTCCGCTATTTCAATCCGGTCACCCGCCGTGAAGAGGTCGTTGGGGTGCTCCAGGTCGCGCGGTCGATGGCGGAGATTCAGTACGCGCTGCAACTCCTGTTCTATGCGCTGACGGCTGGCGGTGTGATAGTGCTGCTGGCAGCCGCACGCGGCGGCGCATGGCTGACGCGCGCGGCATTCCGTCCGATTGATGAGATAGCACAAACGGCGCAGAGTATCGTGCGCGCCGAGGACCTGAGCCGCCGTATTCCAGTGCCGCCCGCCGCCGATGAATTGCAACGTCTGACAATCACGGTTAACGATCTGCTGGCGCGACTTGAAGCGCTATTCAATCATCAGCGCCGGTTTATCGCCGATGTGTCGCACGAACTGCGCACGCCGCTGACGGCGATGCAGGGCAATCTGGAAGTGCTGGCGCGCGGCGCGGCGCGCGACCCGCAGTTGCTGCAAGAGTCGCTCGATGATATGCGACGCGAGGTTGCCCGCCTGATCCGCATGGTCAACGACCTGCTCCTGCTGGCGCGCAATGATGCCGGGATCCAGATCCGACGCGAGCCGGTAGAACTCGATACGCTGCTGCTCGAAACCCACCGCGAACTGCGCCCGCTGGCAGGGCAGGTGCAATTGCGCATCGGCGAAGAAGATCAGGTCATCGTCATCGGCGATCGCGACCGCATCAAGCAGGCGCTCCTGAACCTCGGCGTCAATGCGAT
This sequence comes from Chloroflexota bacterium, assembly GCA_030550675.1. Lineage (GTDB taxonomy): Bacteria > Chloroflexota > Chloroflexia > Chloroflexales > Roseiflexaceae > Roseiflexus. The sequence goes on along the minus strand of JAUQOW010000004.1, from coordinate 4,009 downwards.
CCAGCACACGCCGCCGGGCGGCATTATTACGCTGAGCCTCGTCAGGCGCGACGGGTATGCCGCGCTCAGCGTCGCTGACACAGGGTATGGCATTGCACCGCAGGATCTGCCGTATATCTTTGATCGCTTCTACCGTGCAGATCGGTCTCGTTGTCACAATGGCGGCGGCGCGGGTCTGGGGCTGTCTATCGTTCGCTCGGTGGTCGAGGCGCACGGCGGGCAGGTGCTGGTTTCCAGTGAACCAGGCAAGGGAAGCGTGTTTACCATGCTGCTGCCGCTCGCGCCGCAACTGGACGGCGCCATATCGCCTGCGTCCAATCCTGTGTCGAATGGCGTTCCTCAGACAGTTGATATGGCAAGGGACTTCGAGTAGATGTTCCGCTCCGCGCTCCTATACCCCGACTGATGAGGATTGGACAGTTCGGCATTCCTGAACGCTGCGAATTGTGCAAGCCCCTCTGCCTCGCTCCTGCCGACGTCGCCCGCCGCCTGCTGCGGCCACGCCATCCCACAGCCGTCTCTGAGTTTGGGTGGCTCAACCACTGGGAAGCCGAGGGCATCGATAGTCTCCCTCGCCGGGATGACGCGCCCGCGTTTTCCCCCTGCGCACCTTGAACCGGATGCCGCCGCCCATGAGATCGAACATACAGTGCGGCGCGATCCGTGCCAGTGCGGGCTCGACCAGACCAGCCGGACCCGCGACGGTCTGCGCTGCCGCGCCCCCGGTTGCGCGACACGCCTCCCGCAACGGTGTGACGCGCAGCGTGGAGCGCCTGGGGATCACGTAGCAACGCGCCTGTCGTCACATCCGCTGTCCCGCTTCTCGCTATCTGTCCAGACGGCGTGACATTGCCCGCGTAGTTGCGGAAGCCTACGCCCACCCGACGCAGATGCCCGCCGTGTATCTGGATGACGTGATTGTGACCCGCCAACCGACCCTGTCGAGTGGCGATGGGCGCGCAGGCGCGGATCAGACGTGCGCCGAACGCAGCCTGGCCGCCGATTGCGACCTTGCGGATCGTTGGCAGCCTGGATGCGGTGACCGGGCGTGTCGTCACGCGGCGGGCGAAGGACATCACGCTGGCTGTCCTGTCGGAGTTCGTTCAGGATCTGCGGGCCGCCTCCAGCTCATCCCCTTGCCGACCGATACATCATGGCGCCCGCTGATCGAAACATTGCGGCGCTGGATGCGCCAGCAGGTCACTCACACGCATCGCTGAGCGAACAACCTCGACGCGCCGCACCAACAGCTCGATGCCTCTTTCACAACGTTCGCCACCGGTTCGCCAAAGCTTTCACCATACGTCGGTCTGGGATGGCGAATTATTTTTTCAAAAACCATAAGCCCGCGCTCAGAGCGCAGAAGCTCCTTCAGGGCTGGCGCGATCTCTGGTATACTGCGGCTGGTTGCAACGGTTGTGCAGGCTGAAAGGGCGCTGCATATGCTGAACATCCAGGAAATCATGGCAATCATTCCGCATCGTTACCCATTTCTGTTGATTGACCGCATTCTCGAACTTGAGCCGGGGCAGCGAGCGGTTGGCGAAAAACTGGTGACGATTAACGAGCCATTCTTTCAGGGACATTTCCCCGACCATCCCATTATGCCGGGGGTGCTGATCGTCGAGGCGCTGGCGCAGACTGGCGCAGTGGCAGCATTGAGTCTGCCGGAGAACCGGGGGAAGATTGCGTTTTTTGCCGGGATTGACGGGGTGCGCTTCCGTAAGCCGGTTTATCCGGGCGACACCCTGCGGTTGGAGGTGCGGTTCGACAAAATGCGGCGCGGCATTGGCAAAGGGACGGGAGTTGCGACCGTGAACGGGCAGGTGGTGTGTGAGGCGGAGTTGATGTTTGCGTTGAACGTTGAACGTTGAACGTTGCACGTGGGAAGGTTACGGGTTGAAGGTGCGAAGGTAGTAAGGTTGCACGTTGAACGTGTGGCGGTTGCAGGTTGAACATGCGAAGGTAGCAGGTAACCCCTGACCTTTAACTCCTGCCAGGAGTTGAAACCCCTTGCCTGCGTGTGTTAAGATAGATCAGGAATAAAATGCCGGAGTGGCGGAATGGCAGACGCTTCGGTCTTAAAAACCGATGGGGGCAACCCCGTACGGGTTCGAGTCCCGTCTCCGGCACCAGCGTTATCGGGCGGCTTCTCTCTTGACCTTCGCCATGCCGCATATCCCGTTGGTCTGCGTGTTGTGCGCTGCGCCGTCGGTTCCTCGCCGTCCTGACGCTGGCTGCAGGCATTGCAGCAAGATGACGCCCTCGCAAAGGGGACACGGATGAGTACGGATTGAGACGGATGTCCACGGATGTGCCATCCGCGCCGATCCGCGCTCGTCTGTCGCACCCGTACCGATCCGTGTTCTATTCCGCTGCCAGAAATAGGACACGGATATGCACGGATGCGACGGATCGCCACGGATCGGGCAAGAAATATCCGTGCCCATCCGTCCCAATCTGCGTCTATCCGTGTCCGCTTATACGCATAAGCGCGCACCGCCAGCGACCACGCCAGCCCCGCCGGGGCTTCCAGGGACTGAGCGAGGGCTTTAGCCCGCAGCGCCCCCGCTGCCGGAAATAGGCCACGGATGCACACGGATGTGATGGATGGACACGGATGGAGCAGAACTATCCGTTTCGCTTCGAGGCGTGCTCCCCGTTTCACCCGGCGACCCTCTCGGTCTTCCGGCGCAAAGAGCAGGCGCTGCCGCAGTGCCAGCAGACGCGCGGCACGCTGGCGATGCTGGCGCAGTGAACCGCCTGGGGACGCGGCTGATAGCCCGGCTGCGCACCGGCGAATCGGTGCAGATCAGCGCGGACATCCGCGTCGTCTTCCCGGCGAGCGCCGCCGACAGCGTCATCGCCGGGCTGCGCCAGACCCTCGACGAATTGGGGCTGGGGGAATGATCGCGGTTGATTGAGAGACGCTATCCCGCCAGCGTGGGCTGCGCCTGTCGAAGCCCACGCCAACTCGGAGCACAATCGCGGTTGATTGCAAGACGCCTTCACATCGACTTACGTGCTGCCGCGCAAACGCGGATCGAGGGCGTCGCGCAAGCCGTCGCCCAGCAGGTTGAACCCCAGCACCGTAATCACAATCGCAATGCCTGGTGCAATGGCGACCCACGGCGTCAACTCCATGAAGCGCCGCCCGCTGCCCAGCATCGCCCCCCACGATGGGGCGGGCGGCTGCGCCCCAAGCCCCAGGAAACTGAGCGCCGCCTCAGCCAGAATGGCGGTGGAGAGGAGCAGCGAGGTCTGCACAATCAGCGGCGCGGCAATATTCGGCAGGAAATGGCGGAAGATCAATCCCACCGGACGGACTCCAACCGCGCGCGCCGCTTCAATATAGGCGTAGTTGCGCACCGCCAGCATCTCGCCGCGCACCAGGCGGGCGTAGATCGGCGCATAGACAATCCCGATCGCAATCATCGCATTCGTCAGGCTCGGACCGAGCAAGCCCGCAATGACAATTGCCAGCACCAGGCTCGGAATGGCGAACAGCATATCGACCAGCCGCATGAGCAGCGTATCGACGCGCCCGCCGAGATACCCTGAAATCAGCCCCAGCGCGCCGCCGAACGCCAGCGCCAGGCTGACCGACACTGCCCCAACGTACAGCGAAATGCGCGAACCATAGATCACGCGCGAAAAAATGTCGCGCCCAAACTCGTCGGTGCCGAGCAGATACTGCGCGCTTGGCTCGAGCAACCGCCGCGCCACCTGCGCCGTCGGGCTGTAAGGGCTGATCACCGGCGCCAGCAGCGCCGCCAGCACCACCAACACAATCATCGCCAACCCGACCAGACCGGGCGTATTCCGGCGGAATGCCGCGATCAGCGGCGATGTGCGGCGCCGCTGAAGCAGCAGGCTGCCGGCGCGCGCATCAGTTATGGCAGATGGGCTAGTCATAGCGGATTCGCGGGTCAACGGCGCTGTAAAGCAGATCGACCGCCAGATTGACCAGCACGAAGATCAGCGAAAGCAGCAGCACCGTACTCTGTAC
>JAUQOW010000088.1 GCA_030550675.1 Chloroflexota bacterium | reverse complement strand
ATCAGCCTGGCGGCGCCAGCGTTCTTCGCCGCGCTCCTGGCGCTTGCCAATGTCATCTTTGGTTACTTCAATCTACCGGAGTCCCTGCCGCCTGAGCGCCGGACAGTTGCGCCGGTGCGCGGCGTCAACCCGCTGGCGCGCGTCAGCGCACTGCTGCAACGCCCCAGCATTCAACCGCTGCTGATTGGCGTCTTCCTGCTCAACCTGGCATTCGCCAGCCTGCAGAGCAATTTCGCAGTGTTCAGCGATGTGCGCTTTGGGTTCGGTCCGCTCGACAACGCCCTGATCTTTACGCTGGTCGGCATGATTGCGGTTCTGATGCAGGGCGTGCTCATTCGCCGTCTGGTGCTTGCCTTCGGCGAAGCGCGGCTGGCTGTCATGGGCATGACGCTCATGGCCATCGGGTTTGTTGCCATTGCTTTTGTGCCTGAGGCATGGATGCTCTTCCCGGCGGTCGGCGTGGTGGCAATCGGGAGCGGAATGGCGACGCCCTCGCTCACCAGCCTGATCTCGCGCCGGGTCGCTGCGCACGAGCAAGGGACAACGCTCGGCGGCACGCAGGCGATCACGAGTCTGACGATGATCGCGGGTCCAATCTTCGCCGGAGTGACGTTTGACAGCATTGACGCTGGAGCGCCCTATTACCTGGGCGGCATCCTGATCGCCGCAGCGGTCGCGGTCGTCGGCTCGGCGCTATTGCCCGCGATCCGTCAGAAGGTCGAACAATCGCAGGCTCATGTGGTTATCGGACGGATGGAAACGACAGAGTGACGCAACTGACCGCATCACTCGCCGGGTGTAAGGGGTGAACGCCCGGCGTCACCCCTCACACCCGCACTTCCGCACCAGCGGTTGCCGAGCGGTACGCGGCATCGAGCAGGCGCAGCACCGCCAGCCCTTCCGCACCCGTCGCCAGCGGCGCACCTTCGCCCCGGCAGGCGGCGACGAAGTGACGGAACCCCTCCGCCCACGCCCATTCCTTCTTCGGCACGTCGGGCGCCACCTCGACTGATACGCCATCCTCCGTGCGATAAATGCGCAGCGGATGATCTTTCCCATACAAATCGGGGAAGTAATCGGCGCCAGCCAGGTCGCCAGCGATCTGAATGCGCTCTTCGCTGCGCGCGTGGATCGCCCAGGCGACCTCAATCGTCACCAGACCGCCGTTCGCCAGCCGCAGATGGATCGCCGCCAGATCATCGACATCGAACGTCCCGCCGGGCGTCCGGTCGGCGCCCCAGCCGCCAAGCCCGCGCTCATATGGTCCGTGCACCGCCTGGATCTCGCCGCGCACGGCGCTGACCGGCGGGAATCCCAGAATCCAGTAAACCATATCGAGCATATGTACGCCAATGTCCATTGCGGCGCCGCCGCCAGCCAGTTCTTTGCGCGTGAACCACGACCCGTAGCCAGGAATGCCATTGCGCCGCAGCATACGCCCAAAGGCGTAAGTGATCTTCCCGAAACGTCCCGCCTGCGCCATCTGGCGCAGCATCATGATTTCCGGGCGCGGACGATTGCTCATATTGACCGCCAGCACTTTGCCAGCCTTCTCGGCGGCGGCGACCATCGCCTCGCCATCCGCCACACTGGTCGCCAGCGGTTTTTCGCAGAGCACGTGTTTGCCCGCCTCAAGCGCTGCAATGGTGACTGGAGCATGGAAGACGTTTGGCACGGCTACCGTGATGGCATCGACGTCGTCCAGTGCGACCAGATCGCGATAATCGGCAAAAACGTGCGGAATGTTGAACTTTGCTGCGGCTTCCTGCGCGCGCGCCAGGTTGGTGTCGCAAATTGCGGTCACCTGAACGCCGGGGATGGCCTGAAGCGAGGGGACGTGGCCATGAACGACGACCGCGCCAGCGCCAACGACGCCAATCCGAACGGGGGTGGACATGGATGATCCTTCCTGCTGTCAGAATGCGGCGCAACAGAGCGCCCATCTCCAATGATGGAACGGATGCTGCGCCGGGTAAGAACGAACGCCCGACTATCTTACCACGAACGGCGCGCCTGCCAGTTGTTTCTGGCAGCAGAATCGGTTAGAATGAAGCGTGATTGTTCCCGCCGTTTCTCAATCACCTGGAGTGAGGTATGCGCACTGTTCTCTGGCTCGCGCTTCTTGCAGGTCTTGCACTCTGGGCATTGGCGTTGCAGCGCGAACTCGCAACCGTCCGCAAACACCGCGCGATGTACCGTGAGGCGGCGATGCGGATGGAGCGCCGCCTGTATGAGTTGACGCACTCGCCCCCGTCGTAAGTCCATCGCCGCATGCGAGGGTCAGGGGACGTCTATGCAAAAACGCATCGGCATCATCGATCTGGGATCCAACACTACCCGCATGATCGTGATAGGGTATACGCCGCATCACTCATTCCGCCTCCTCGATGAAGTGCGCGAAAGTGTACGCCTGGCGGAAGGCATCGGTCCCGACGGTCGGTTGAAACCGGCGGCGATGGATCGGGCCATCGCAACGATGCGTCTGTTTCATGCCCTGAGCCATTCCGAGCATGTGCAGACGATTGTGCCTGTGGCGACGAGCGCTGTCCGCGAAGCCACCAATCAGGCGGAGTTCATTGCGCGCGTCGCCGCCGAAGCCGGACTGGCGATGCGCGTGCTCACCGCGCGCGAGGAAGCGTACTACGGCTATCTTGGCGTGGTCAACTCCATTGATCTGCGCGACGGCTTCACCATCGACATCGGCGGCGGCAGCACGCAGGTGTCGCAGGTGCGCGGACGCGGGTTTCTGCGCTGGTATAGCCAGCCCATCGGCGCGCTGCGCGCCGCCGAACGGTTTGTCCGCTCCGACCCGATCAGCAACAAGGATTTTCGCGCCCTTGAGTCCGGCGTTGCCGAGTATTTCGCCGCGCTCGACTGGCTGACCGCCGAACAGGGTCCTGCACTGGTCGGCATTGGCGGCACCATCCGCACGCTTGCCGAGATCGACCAGAAAGCGCGCAACTACCCGCTCGACCGCGTTCATGGGCACGTTCTGGCGCGCGAGCGCCTCGAAGCGCTGATCGAGCAGTTGCGCGGCATGGATCAGCGGCAACGCGAGGAGATCCCCGGTCTCCGCCGTGATCGCGCCGACCTGATTTTGCCTGGCGCGGTTATTCTGGCGCACCTCATGCGGCGCGGCGGGTTCGAGGCGGTGACGGTCGGCGGGCAGGGGTTGCGCGAAGGAATCTTTTACGAGCACTTCCTGGTCGGCGAGCAGCCGCCGCTCTTCGCCGACATGCGCGGGTTCAGCGTGCAAAACCTGGCGCGCATTTATAACTATGAGGCGCTGCACGCCGCCAAGGTGCGCGATCTGGCGCTCTCGATGTTCGATCAACTGCGCCCGCTGCATCACTATGGCGAGTGGGAACGCACGCTGCTCGGCTATGCGGCGACGCTCCACGACATCGGGCTGGCGATCAATTACTACGACCACCACAAACACGGCGCGTATCTGGTGTTGAACAGCGCCCTTCAGGGGTTCACCCACCGCGAAATCGCGCTGATCGCATTGCTGGTGCAGTTCCACCGCAAAGGCGACGTAGACGTTGGCGCGTTGCGCGCGATCCTGCAACCGGACGATGAACAGCGCGTTCTGCGGTTGGCGGCGCTGCTGCGCATTGCGGAATACCTGGAGCGGCGCAAATGTCAGGTTGTGCAGGACATTACCGTGGAGATCGGCAATCCGGTGCGCATGACGGCGCGCACTATCGGCGATGCGGCGGTTGAAATCTGGGATGCCAACCGGGCGTCGCGGTTGTTCCGCAAGGCGTATGGGCGCGATGTGGTGATCGCTTGAGGTTCGTCCAGAGATGACTGTCGCCTGGACGAAGCGACGATGAGGGGCGGGTCTGAGACCTGCCCCTCCCCGTTTTACCCCTGCAACCCGCTCCTATCCCCTTCCTCTGCGCGCTTCAACACCTCCCGGCTGCGCCCTTCTTCCGCCGGACCGACGATCCCCTGCTGTTCGAGGAGATCGATCAGTTGAGCGGCTTTGCTGTACCCGATACGCAACCGGCGTTGCAGCAGCGACGCCGAGGCGCGGTTGTGCTGTTGCACCAGTTTGATTGCCTGCGGCAGCAGCTCGTCCTGTTCAGCGGCGCTGAGAAACTCGCCGGGAGGCTGCATGCCGCTCTGGCCGTCGGTTTTCTCCTTTTCCGCTTCGCCGCCGGATTTCCCTTTCGGATCGCCGGTTTCCGGCGGCGTGGCGTCGCGCCAGAACTGCACAATGCGCTCGACCTCCGCTTCAGAGACCCACGTGCCCTGCAATCGGATCGGGCGCGCAGCGTCGGCAGCCATGTAGAGCATGTCGCCGCGTCCAAGCAACTGCTCGGCGCCGTTCATGTCGAGAATGACGCGCGAGTCGGCTTGTGATGTAACCGCAAATGCAATACGAGTTGGAAAGTTCGCCTTGATCAGACCGGTCACCACATCGACGGACGGACGCTGCGTGGCGATCACCAGGTGGATGCCGGTGGCGCGCGCCATCTGCGCCAGGCGGCAGATCAGCGTCTCGACTTCATCTGGCGCCATCATCATCAGGTCTGCCAGTTCGTCGATGATAATCACGATGTAGGGCAGCGGTTCCAGATCGGCGCGGCGACGCGCAGCCGCTTTGTACCCTTCAATGTTGCGCACGCCATAGCGCGCAAAGACCTTGTAGCGCCGCTCCATTTCGCGCGTCGCCCACTTCAGCGTCGGCACCACCCGCTCAAGCTCGGTCACCACCGGCGAGAGCATGTGCGGGATCCGATTGTAGACGATCAATTCGACCATCTTCGGATCGACCATGATGAATTTCAACTCGTCGGGGGTATGCTTGAGGAGCAGCGAACAGACGAGCGCATTGATCCCGGCGCTCTTGCCGGTGCCGGTGGCGCCCGCCATCAGCGCGTGTGGCATGCGATCGAGCGCGGCGACAATCGGCGTGCCGGATACATCCTTGCCCAGGGGCCACTTCAACCGTCCCTTGGCGCGCTCGAACTCCTCGCTTTCGATCACCTCGCGCATGCCGACAATCGAAATCGCCGAATTGGGGATCTCGATGCCGATGACATTCTTGCCAGGGATGGGCGCTTCGATGCGGATGGACGTCGCCGCCAGCGCCAGCGCCAGATCCTTCTCCAGCGTGGTGATTTTGGAAACCTTGACGCCAACGGCGGGCTGTAATTCAAACTGCGTCACCGCAGGACCGGTATTGACGCCGACAACCTGCGCCTCGACCTTGAAACTCGCCAGGGTTTCCTCGATCAGGCGTGACCGCAGCCGTTTCTCCTCATCGGTGATTGTCCCTTCGGGATAGCTTTCGAGCAGATCGAGCGGCGGCAGGGGCCAGGCGCGGTGCACCGGCGACACCTCGAACCCTTCGAGCGATTGCTGCACCGTCTCCGCAGGCGCGCCGCCGACCGGCGTTGTCAACAGATTGGCGAGCAGCGCCGTATTGCCAGACGCAGCGCCAGATGCTGGCGGAGACGCATTTTCCGGTTTAACGGCAGGCGCGTGGGGCGTCTCCGAAGAGCGACGGGCGCGCGTTTCTGGACGCTGGAACAGACTGGCGCGCGTCGGACGCTCGGCAATCGGGGTTGGCACAATGTCATCATCGGCTTGCGGCGGCGGAACATAGGCAGTGGACGCCTGGGCATTCGGCTGCGCCTGGCGCGGCGTCTCCGGCGCCGTCGTCAGGGCGCGCCGTGCGCCCGGATTCCACACGGTCGCCCAGAAGCGGGCAAAACCGTCCCGGAGGGATGATGACAGTTCGTGGAGCGTGATGTCGAACGTCAGCAGAATGCCTGCGAGACCCGTCACACAGGCGATGACGAACGTCGCCGGACGACCTATTGCCTGCGAAAGGAGCGCCAGGATCGCATACCCGACGATGCCGCCGCCCTCTCCGACTCGCGCATCGAACCCGTCGCGCGCGCCGATTGCAAACTCTAGCAGCACGAGGAGCGCCGTCAGCACCAGCAGCGTGCCAAGCACCGTTGCGCCGGTCAGACGCACATCCTCATACTGCTCTTGCAAAAGAATCGCCACCCCGAGCAACCCCAGCGACAGCGGCACAACCAGCGCGCCCCATCCCAGCAGGCGGCGGGTCAATTCAACCCACGACGCGCCGATGACGCCTGCCGTGCCCGTCACATAGAACACAACGGTCACTGTGGCGAGTGCGATAAGCCCCAGAGCGAACAGTTCGCGCTGATGTTCCGGGCGCAACACGGGCGCCGCGTTTGCGCCAGCCCGTTTCCGTCGCGTCCCGGCTGATTTACGCCCGGTTGATGATGATTTTGCGCGCGCCATAGCATCGTGCCGCAGAAACTCGAAACATCTGACAGTATCACAGTAACATATGTTCGCATACGATGCAAGACCTTCTGACCCCTAACCCCTAACCCCTAGCCCCATACCTATGCTATAATCCGTACTGTTTCCCGTGAAGATGAGCACACACTTCGATTTGAACGCGCAAAGGAGGGCGGCTCATGGAGATCACGCACAAACGGCTCAATCGCGTCGATCTGTTGACGATCAAGGGTCGGCTCGATGCAATGAATGCGCCCCAACTCAAACAGAAGTTCGATGAGCTGTTTGACCAGAATCGCTACCGGATCGTGCTTGACCTGTCTGGACTCGAATATGTGGCCAGCCCCGGGTTGCGCGTCCTGATCGAGGCGCGCAAGCGCGCACGCGAATGGAAACTGACCGATCTCGAAGGGGGCGATGTGCGGATCGCCAACATCCCGCCGCGGATCAAGGAAGTCTTCGATCTGACAGGATTCACGTCGCTCTTCGAGATCTATTCCGACACGGTCGAAGCGGTCGGTTCCTTCTAAGAGGAAGAACAACCTGAACTTGGACGATCACGCTTGCACCTGTGGAGCGGTTGGCGCAGGCTTCGACAGGCTCAGCCAGCGCCGATCACAAGATTGTCCAACGTCTCGTTGATCTTCCATTGCGCAGCATCCATCAGTTGACGCGCGTCGTGCTGATGGACGGCTCACTTCCGATGGTTATGCCCCGCCGCGGCGGCGCCTGATGCGCATCGTCTGCGCTCATTGCCTGATGACTGGCATCCATGGAAACGTTGACAGTCCCGGCCACACTCGAATCACTGGCGTCGATCAGCGCCTTTATCAGAGAGGCGACGCGCCGCGCTGGTCTCGACGATCATACGGCGTGGCAAGTCGAACTGGCGGTCGATGAGGCGGCGACGAATATCATCCAGCACGGGTACGATCCCGGCGCGCCAGGACCCATCGAACTGACGTGGCGGATTGAGGACGACCGTCTGATCGTTACGCTGCGCGATTATGGACGGCGTTTCAACCCCGATGATATTCCACCGCCGGATCTCGCGGCGCCGCTGGAGGAACGACAACCAGGCGGGCTGGGGCTGTATCTGATGAACCGGTTAATGGATCAGGTGCGTTTCGACTTCGACGATACGAACGGCAACCTGTTGACCATGGTGAAACGCATCCCGCCGCGCGTCAAAGCGCACGAATTCCAGTTAAGCGGCAGACTTGACGCTGTCGGAACCGAGTCGGCGCTTGCTCCGGTGCATCAGGCGATTGCCGACGGGGCGGAGCACGTGCTGCTCGATTTCGATAACGTGACCTTTCTCAGCAGCACCGCGCTGCGTTCGCTGTTGCTGGCGCGCAAAGAATTGCTGGCGCGCAACGGTGAACTGCGCCTCTGCAATTTGCGTCCGCAGGTGCGCGAGGTGTTCGAATTGACCGGCTTTACCCGGCTCTTTGCCATTCACTCCTCGCGCGCCGAAGCGCTGGCGGCGTTCGGTCAGGAACACGTGTGAATCGCGAACGGCGGCTCACTCTGTATTGTCTGGTTGTGGGGGCAGTCGGCTGGACTGCCCTCATCCTCAGCAGCCCCGGCGCTGCACCCTGGGGCGTGCTGGCGCTGTTCGTCGTGCTGGCGCTGTTGATTGAAGCGGCTGCCTTCCGCGTGCCGCCAGCCGACCCTCACAGTCTGACCGGCATTGTCATTCTGTCAGCGGCGCTGGCGCTCGGTCCCGCCGATGGCGCGCTGGTCGCGGCAATCTCCGGGTTGATCTTCGGCATATTGCTGCCATTGATCTACCGCCGTCCACGCACCTTCTACCTGCTCGCAGCCCGTCCAATCTTGCGCAGCGGCGTGCGCGCCGGCGCCGTGCTCGCAGGCGGCGCGCTGGCGCGTCTCCTGGCGGATGATGCGCCGGGTGAGGCGCTTTCGCTGATGACCCTGATCCTCTGCTACCCGACGCTCATCCAACTGAACCGCGCGATCCGCGAATACATCCAGGGCGGCGCGACGGGAGTCCTGACATGGTGGCAGTCGTCCTGGATGCCGGTGGTGGCAGCCGAAATTGCGCCTTTGCCGCTTGCAGCGCTGTTCGCCGCCATCTACACGCGCCTGGGGATGGGGCACTTCGTGTTTGCGGCGGCTGGATTGCTTGCCGCCAGCCTGGCGGTGCGCCAGGCTGCGATGAATTTGCGCAACCAGGGCGCGTCCATCCGTGAGTTGAGGCTGTTGAACGAAGCCAGCCGCGAGATCATTCGCGCTGAACTCGATGTCGAGGAGCTGAGCGAGTTAATCTACCGCGCCGCGAGCAAGGTCGTCGACACGTCGTCGTTTCATCTAGGGTTGTTCGACCCGGAGAGCGACCGTTACACCCTCGTCGTGCGCGTCCAGGATCGGGTGCGCCTGCCGCCGCTGACGGTCGATCTGCCGAGCGGCGATGGACTGGTCGGCTGGATGCGGCAGACGGGACGCTCGTTGCTGGTTGAGGACTTCGCCACCGAGATGGATCGCCTGCCTGCGCGTCCACGCTACCAGAGCGAACGACCGCCCCGTTCCGGAATCTACGTGCCGCTCCTCGATGGCGGGAAAGTGATTGGCACGATTTCGATCCAGAGTTATCAACCGTATGCGTTTGATGCCGATGATCTGCGCATGCTCTCGCTTCTGGCGGATCAGGCGGCGGTTGCGATCTCGAAGGCGCGCGCCTTTGCCGCCGCCAATGAGCGTGCGGTGCAACTCCAGGCGATCCAGGACGTCAGCGAGCGCATCACGGCGATCCTCGACCTCGATCAACTGCTTCCGTCGGTCGTTCGGCTCATCCGCGAACGGTTCGGCTACCATACGGTTCATATCTTTCTGCTTGAAGAGGACGGTCGCCTGCACTTTAGCGCCAGCACCGTCGAAGGCGAAGCGCTCGAACGTTTACGCCGGGTTGTCGTAAATCCTGGCGAGGGAATTGTTGGCAGCGCAGCGCTGACCGGTCAACCATTGCTGGTCAACGATGTCCGCGCTGATCCGCGCTACCTCAGCAACGACTCGAACACGCGCGCCGAACTCGCAGTGCCGTTGCGCTATGCCGAGAAGGTGATCGGCGTGCTCGACATTCAGAGCGCAGAAGCTGGTCGCTTTCAGCGCAGCGACCTGTTCATCACCCGCACGCTCGCCGATCAGGTCGCTATCGCCGTCAAGAGCGCGCGCGCGTTTCAGGCGCAGCGTGAAGAGGCCTGGACGCTCAATGCGCTTCTGCAGGTCGCCGAGAACCTCTCGCGCGCCACGTCGCTCGATACGCTGCTGCCCGCCGTGGTGCGCCTGCCGCCGCTCCTGCTTGGATGCGACCGCTGCTACTGCCTGATCTGGGATCGGCACGCCGCTTCCTTTACGCCGCTAGCAGCCTACGGGCTGCGTCCCGCCGAACGGGCCGCCTTCGTTGGTTGTCCGATCGCCGAGCGCGAAGCGCCGTTGTTGGCTGAAGTCGTGCGCACGGTGGCGCCGCTGGCGCTCGATTCCGCCAGCGGACACGGTCACCTCTGCGCTCCCATCATCGAGCGTTTCGGCAGCGCCTCGCTCCTGGTGACGCCGCTCTGGACGCGCGGCGCGGCATTGGGCGCGCTGGTGCTCGATTATGGTCCATTACCGCATCATTTCACTGCGCGCGACCTGACCCTGGCGAACGGTTTCGCCTCGCAAATCGCCGGAGCGCTGGAAAGCGCACTGCTGGCGCAGGAAGCGGCTCAGGCGGCGCGGCTGGAGGAAGAACTGCGGGTAGCGCGCGACATTCAGCGCACCCTCTTGCCGTCACACGCGCCCGATCTGCCGGGCTGGGACGCTGTCGCCGACTGGCGGTCAGCCCGGATGGTCGGCGGGGATTTTTTCGATTACTGGCGCCTGCCCGCGCAAAGGGCGACAGAGTCGCTCATCGGAGGCGATGGGCAGTCAGGCGATGGCGGCGCGGCATGTCAGCCGCTGGGGTTCGTCATCGCCGATGTCAGCGACAAAGGCGTGCCCGCAGCGCTCTTCATGGCGCTGGCGCGCAGCCTGGTGCGCGCGGCGGCGCTCGACGGTTCAGCGCCTGCGGCGGCGTTGACCCGCGCCAACCGCTGGATCACCCGCGACACCGAAGCCGGTATGTTCGTGACGGTTTTCTACGGCATTATTGAACCGCATACCGGACGTATGCGCTACAGTTGCGCCGGGCACAACCCGCCGCTCCTGTTTCGCGCCGACGGCGCAGTTGAAACGCTGCACACGCCAGGGATTGCGCTTGGCGTGCTCGAAGAGATAACATTAAAAGAACGTGAGGTATGCATCGCCGCTGGCGATGTCGTCGTCTGCTACACCGACGGCGTCACTGAAGCGATCAATGCCGCTGAGGAACCGTTTGGCGTCGAGCGACTGATAGAGACGGTCGCAGCAGCGCGCACCGGCAGCGCACAGACCATCCTCGAAGCCATTACCGATGCGCTCAGTCGCCATGCCGAAGGACCACTCTACGACGATGTGACCCTGGTGGTGATCAAGCGCGTGAAACAGTCTTGACGCGCGCCGCGCCCCTGACGCAGTGTGTTATAATGAGTACGTGTTATCCGGAGAGCGCCCATGCAAACCATCAAAAAGTACGCCAACCGCAAACTGTACCACATTGATCGCAAACAATACATCACGCTCGAAGGCATTGCTGCACTGGTGCAGGCGGGGGAGCAGGTGCGGGTGATCGACAACGAAACCGGCGAGGACATTACGGCGCAGATTCTGGCGCAGGTTGCGCTTCAGACCCGCGGCGATCAGGGGCGATTGCCCACATCGCTGCTGACCAGTCTGATCCGCGCCGGTGAAGGGACGTTGAGCGGGCTGCAACGCTCGCTGTTGGGAGCATTCGGGGGCATCGGGTTCGTCAATGCCGAAATCGAACGTCGTCTGGCGCATCTCCGCGAAACGGGCAGGCTCAACGACGATGAGGTTCAACGTTTGCGCACCTTGCTGGTAGACTCATACGACTCGGCAGCGGCGCCCAGTCTGCCCAGCAAGAGCGACGTCGACCGACTCCACGAGCAGGTCGACGAGTTGATGAAACTCGTTGAGCAACTCCTCGCGCAACAGAAGAAATAACGACGTCGGTCGGGACAGAACGCTTCCACAGATGATGCGATCTGCGGGAGGGGATAGCGCGTTCCAGCATTCTGGAAAGGCGCTGCGGCATTCGTGTTGGAATTGATGCCTGTGTATCCGATCATCATCACGCTGCGGTCGTTGCTGCCGCACGCATAGGAGAGACTATGAGCGACAGTGGCGTCACATCGCGACGGAGCAAAACGGCGCTGGTACTGGCGGGCGGCGGGGTGACCGGCGCCGCCTACGAGATTGGCGCGCTCCGCGCGCTCGACGACCTTCTCTACGACTTCAGCGTTAACGAGTTCGATGTGTTTATCGGCACCAGCGCGGGCGCGCTGGTGGCGGCATGCCTGGCAAACGGATTGACACCCCGCGAGTTGATGCGTCACCTTGAAGTGCCGCTCGATGGCATTGCACCGCTCGACATGGGGGATCTGTTCACGCTCAACGGGCGCGATATTCTGGCGCAGGGGCTCCATCTGCCGCGCGTGGCGCTGCGCGCCATTCAGGCGCTCATTTTCTCACGCAAGCACCTTTCGCTGCTCGATCTGATCGAGGCGTTCGCGCTGGCGCTGCCTGGGGGGTTGTACGACATCGGCTCGCTCGACCGCTACCTCAGCGCAGTGTTGTCGCGCGACGGAAGGACTAATGATTTCCGCAAGTTATCCCGTGAACTGGTCGTTATCGCTACCGACCTCGACACCGGCGCACGGGTGGTGTTTGGCGTTCCGCCTTACGATGACGTCCCAATCTCACGCGCCGTCGCCGCTTCTTCCGCTATGCCGCTGGTGTATCGCCCGGTGCGGATCGGCGACCGCGATTATGTCGATGGCGGGGTGCGCGGCAACGCCAGCCTCGACCTGGCGATTGAACGCGGCGCGCGCCTGATTGTGTGCGTCAATCCGCTCGTTCCCTATGACCTCGAAGAGGCAAGCAACGACTCAATTCACATCCGCGATATGGGAGCGCCAGGGATTGTCAATCAGGTCTTCCGCACGTTGTTCCATTCGGCGCTGCACTACCATTTGAAGCAGATCCACCGTCGTCACCCCGACGTTGACATTATTCTTATCGAACCGGCGCGCGACGATGTGCGCATGTTCTCCGAAATGCCCATGCGCTACTCCAGTCGCACGGAGGTGGCACGGCACGGGTTCGAGACCGTGGCTGCCTTCCTGAGCGAACGATATGAGAGTTATCGCAATATCTTCGCCCGCCACGGCATCACCCTGCAACGCAAGCACGCCGCCGAACGGCTGGCTGCCGTCGCTCACCACATCAACGTCCAGGTTCGCCCCGGTCCGCGTGACTTGCGCGACACCCTTGCCCGCCTGGAACAGTTGCTTGAACAGCGCAACGAGACGGCGCGCCGGTAGGGACGTTGCAATGCAACGTCCCTACCGGCGCAATGCAACGTCCCTACCGGCGCAATGCAACGTCCCTGCCGGCGCAATGCAACGTCCCTGCCGGCGCGCGGCGCAATGTCCCTACCGCAGGCTCAGCCGCGCCCTCAACCCCTCTGCGCCTCCAACGTTTTCTGCTGAAACACGACGTACCCGACCATCAGAATGACGGCGAACGCGAACCATTGAATGGCGTACCCAAGATGCGGACCCTGATCCAGATCAGGCGGCGGAACCGGCTGCGGCAGCGTTGGGGGGGCGTCGGGACCTGGTTGCATCTCGATGAACACCGGTAGCAGCGGGTAGGGGGTCTGTTCCTGGATACGCGCTACATCGACGCGAAACCATGCGTCAAGGCGCGGACGCTCTGCGCTTAATGGCGGATCCTTCGGTCCACCAACATAGGTTTCGGGCTGTCGGGCAATGCCAGTCACCAGCGTCTCACCCGGCGACGGTGCGAATTTGCGCCGCACTTCCGGCGACGCTTCCGTCAGCGGGATCCAACCACGATCAACAAGCACCGCTTCGTCGCGGCCGCTCAGTCGCAGTGGCGTGATCAGGTGGTAGCCGGTGATGCCGTTGAGCGAACGGTTGCGCAGCAACACCTCATGCGTCGGGTCGAAGACGCCGCGCGCCGTGACCGGGCGATAGTCAAGCGACTGCAGATCGCTCACCGTTTCGAGCGGGACGGGAGACTGCGCCAGACCTGCGGCGATGCGCGCATTCAGCGCCGCGCGTTGCGCGTGGCGGTCGAGTTGCCACATCCCCAAGCCGCAGAGCGCAATAGCGCCGGTCAGGACGAGCAGCGTGGCAATCAGTCGCCTTCCGGTCAGCAGGTAGCGTACCATCGGTCTATCATCGTCAGAGCGGGTCTTATAGAAAGATCAGCCTAAACCTGTACAATCACACCTGCACCTGTGGCGTGGTTGACGCTGGCTGAGCCTGTCGAAGCCAGCGCCGATCTGTCCAACATCTAATTGATCTTCCTCTTAGACCCGCCCTGACGCTATGCCGCCTCGCCGGCTTGATGTCAGATGCTGCAGGATGTCGAGGGGATTGAAGTGCATCCGCTTGTTGCGCTTTCGTCTCAGGAGAGAGACGGTCGTCACAGCGTCAACCGCTCACCGGTTCAACCGGCTTCCTGATCTCCAGGTCGAGCGTTTCGCGACGCGTGAACGTCAACTCGCCGGTCTGCGGATCGACATCTACGATGATCGTATCACCCGCTTTGAATATGCCGCGCAGCAGGCTGCGCGACAGGGGCGTTTCGACCATGCGTTGCACCGTGCGGCGCAGCGGACGCGCGCCATACGCCGGGTTGTATCCCTCGCGCACCAGCACTTTCTTCGCCTCCGGCGTCAGTTCGAGCGTCAACCCCTGTTCACGCAGCCGCTCATCGACCTCGCGCGCCAGCAGGTCGACAATCTGCATCAGTTCCTGCTCGGTCAGCGCGTGGAAGACGATAATTTCATCGATGCGGTTGAGGAACTCAGGACGGAACGCCTGGCGCAACGCCTCAAGCACGCGCTCGCGCGCGGCTTCTTCGGCGTGCTTGTCGTGCGAGCGCACCAGCCCCAGACTTTGCTGCCGCACGTGTTCCGTGCCGACGTTCGAGGTCATGATGATCACGGTGTTGCGGAAGTCAACCGTATGCCCCTGCGCATCGGTAAGGCGCCCGTCGTCGAGCAACTGCAACAGCGTGTTGAACACATCCGGGTGCGCCTTTTCGATCTCATCGAACAGCACCACCTGGTACGGACGGCGGCGGATGCTTTCAGTCAACTGACCCGCCTCCTCATATCCCACATAGCCAGGCGGCGCGCCGATCAACCGCGACACGGTATGCTTTTCCTGGAACTCCGACATATCGACGCGGGTCATCGCGTCTTCGCTGTCGAACAGGAACTCGGCGAGCGCCTTGGCAAGCTCCGTCTTACCGACGCCAGTGGGACCGACGAAGATGAAACTGCCGATCGGGCGGCGCGGGTCCTTCAAGCCGCTGCGCGCACGGCGGATCGCATCAGAGAGCGCCACAATCGCCTCATGCTGACCGATCACCCGCTCATGCAGGCGCGCTTCCATATCGACGAGCTTCTCGCGCTCGGTTTCCAGCATGCGACTGACCGGAATGCCCGTCCAGTTCGAGACGATGGCTGCGACGTCCTCCTCATCGACGACCTCGTCAAGGTTTGAACTCTTGAGCCACTCGCTGCGCGCGCGCTCGAATTCGGCTTCAAGTTGCAGGTAACGGGCGCGCAGGATCGCAGCGCGTTCGTAGTCGCGGCGTGCGCCAGCTTCTTCCTCTTCGCGGCGCAGGCGGTTCAATTCGGCTTCCTGGTCGCGCAGCGCCTTCGGCATCGAGTAGATGTCGATGCGCAGCTTGGCAGACGCCTCATCAATCAGGTCGATCGCTTTATCAGGCAGGAAGCGATCCGTAATATACCGGCTCGACAGACGTGCTGCGGCTTTCAACGCTTCATCGCTGATCGTCAACTGATGGTGCTCTTCATAGCGTTTGCGCAGACCGCGCAGCATCTCAACCGTCGTTTCAACATCCGGCTCTTCGACGAACACCGGACTGAAGCGCCGTTCGAGCGCCGCGTCCTTCTCAACATGCTTGCGATACTCGTCGATGGTTGTGGCGCCGATCACCTGCACTTCGCCACGCGAGAGGGCTGGCTTAAGCATGTTCGACGCATCGATCGAACCGACCGCAGCGCCTGCGCCGACGACCGTGTGCAATTCGTCAATAAACAGAATAATCTGACCGTTACTGCTGCGCACCTCGTCGATCACCGCCTTCAGGCGCTCCTCAAACTCGCCGCGGAACTTCGATCCGGCGACCATGCCCGCCAGGTCGAGCGCCAGCAGGCGGCGGTTCCTGAGCGGCAGCGGCACATCGCCGCTGGCAATTCGTTGCGCCAGACCTTCGGCAATGGCGGTCTTGCCGACGCCGGTTTCGCCGACGAGCACGGGGTTGTTCTTCGTGCGGCGGCAGAGAATGCGAATAACACGAGTGATCTCCGCCTCGCGCCCGATGACCGGGTCGAGCTTCCCCTGCGCCGCCATTTCCGTCAGGTCGATAGAGTATTTCGAGAGCGCCTCATAGCGCGCCTCGGCGCTGGGATTGTCGGCGCGCTGATGACCGCGAATATCCATCAGCGCCTGATAAATGCGCTCCTGATCGATGCCAAAACTATTCAGAATGCGCGATGATGCGCCTTCGCGCTCACCGCTGATCGCAATCAATAGATGCTCAATGCCGACGTATTGATCATTCAGGCGATTCGCTTCTTCTTCGGCGCGTTTGACCAGACGCTGAGTGCGCGGCGTGATGTACACCTGATTGCCGTATCCGTACTGACCATACACCTTCGGCGACTTTTCCAGTTCGTGCTCGACGCGCCGCGCCACCATCTCGGCATCAACGCCGAGCCGCGCGATTGCGCGCGCCGTCAGGCCATCGCGCTGCCGCAGCATCGCCAGGAAAATATGCTCTACATCCAGCTGCGTGTGGTGCTGGTCATGCATAATTTCCTGGGCGTCCTGAAACGCCTCCTGCGCTTTCTCGGTAAACCGTTCGAGTCTCATGTTGCTCTGTCCTCGGGGAATGCTTTCTCTGGCACATGCCATTGCGTGTTAAGTATAGCATACAGGCTCATGATCTGCAGATCGAGATGCGCGTGAAGCTCTGCCTTACCCAAGCCGCTTCTCCATATACCGCTCATCATCCTGATCCCGCTCCGCGCGATGGATGAAACCCTGCCGCAGATAGAAACGCTTGCCCAACTCATTGTCCTTGTGCACGTAGCAGAAATAGCGGTCAAACCCTCGATCTCGCAAGAACGCCTCGCCGCGCCGGAGCAACTCGCTTCCGATCCCGCGCCCGATGTACGCTGGCGCCAGATAGATGCGAAAGAGCTGCGCGCCTTCCACCACCACGCCAATGTTGCAAAAGCCGATCACCCGATCCGCATCAACCGCAACTTCGAAGAATAGCGCGCCAGAGTCGACCAGCGGCACGAGCGCGCGCAGATAGTCTAACGCGTAATTCCTGCGCACAAACTGCTCGATAAACGCCGAATCAAAGATTGATGCATACGTGAACCGCCACGCTTCCTGCGCGACTGCAAACACTGCATCGGCGTCGCTCGTATGGATTGGACGATAGACTATCGTATGCATTACAGACCTCTTGTTCGTTCATCGCCAATGGTTAGACGATCATCCCGCCATTGAACAATCTCGCGCACGTTGACCGTCTCGTGATTGGCGTTGGCTGAGCCTGTCGAAGCCAACGCCAGCCGCTTCACGTCCCTGTTTGTCCGCGCTCCGGTTGATTGCTCTATTATGCGCTTGCTTCTGGACGGGCGCTGGACTCGGCAGGGTCGGCGAGCGTTGACCTCAACACGCCTGACCAGTGCAGATAATCAGGCGGTCAAGGGGCGCTTCCTGGGCGACGAGGACTGCTCCAGACACAAAAGCGACGCCTCTGGCGTCAGAGGCGTCGCCCGATTGCCGCTCTGAGCGCCAGCGCCTACGATGAACTGGTTACGATGTACGGTGCAATCGCCTTGGCGAGGTTGGCGGTCGGCATCGTCTGCAACCAGACGCGCCCCGGTCCGCGCAGCGTCGTCAGGAACAACCCTTCGCCGCCGAGGAGGATATTCTTGAACCCCTTCACCATCTCAATGTCGAAGTCCACCGTCGGCTCATACATCGCCACGTGCCCG
>JAUQOW010000342.1 GCA_030550675.1 Chloroflexota bacterium | reverse complement strand
CCCTCCCGCCTCTCGCCGTATATGAAATCCGCCATGCGGCATACTCTGGCGTAGCCGACAGGCAGACGCGCGCTGTCGGGCGCGGCGCTACACTCCTTTCAGCGGCAGCAAAACATGCTGCTGAAAGGAGAATTCGTCATGGCGATACGCATTCCCATGTCATCCCCCGACATCAGCGACGCCGAAGTGCAGGCGGTTGTCGAGACGTTGCGCACGCCAACACTGAGCATCGGTCCGCGCCTCGCAGCGTTTGAGCGCGCTGCCGCCGCAGTCGCTGGCGTCGGGTGGGGCGTTGGGGTCAATTCAGGCACGAGCGGTCTCCATCTGTGCGTCATCGCCGCCGGTGTTGGCGAAGGCGATCTGGTGATCACCACACCATTCTCGTTCATCGCGTCGGCGAACTGCGTGTTGTACGAGCGAGGCGTGCCGGTGTTCGTAGACGTTGACCCGACAACCGGAAATATCGACCCGCACCTCGCGGCTTCTGCCGCTGATGACCTGACGCGCGGCGGCGCGGCTGCCGACCGCTGGTTGCCGCCAGCGCTGCGCGGCACGCGCAGCTCGGTCGGACGGCTGCGCGCACTGTTGCCAGTGCATGCCTTCGGGCAGCCTGCGGATATGGATCCGCTGCTTGATGCTGCGCGCAACCACGATCTGGCAGTCATCGAAGACGCCTGCGAAGCCATCGGCGCCGCCTACAAGGGGCGACCGGCGGGGTCGTTCGGCGACGCAGCGGTGTTCGCCTTTTATCCGAATAAGCAGATCACCACTGGCGAAGGCGGCATAATCGTCACCAACCGCGAGTCGTGGGCGCATCTGTTTCGCAGTCTGCGCAACCAGGGACGTGATGTGTTCGATGGCTGGCTTAACCATACGCGCCTGGGATACAACTATCGCCTGGACGAACTGAGCGCCGCGCTTGGGCTGGTGCAGGTCCAGCGGTTGGATGAACTGCTGGCGAAGCGTGCGCGCGTCGCCGCCTGGTACAACGAACGCCTCGCCGGTGCGGAGTTCATCGAGACGCCGCGCCTCGCACAAACGACCACGCATATGTCGTGGTTCGTCTACGTGGTGCGCATTGCGCCCCCCGCACAGCGTGATACGGTCGTGCATCTGCTGGCGGAACGCGGCATCCCCAGCCGACCGTACTTCACCCCCATTCATCTGCAGCCATTCTATCGGGAGCGGTTTGGCTACCGCGGCGGCGAGTTTCCGGTGACTGAATATCTGGGATCGGTCTCGCTGGCGCTGCCGTTTTCGAGCGTCATGACCGAAGCGCAGGTTGATGCAGTGTGTGAGGCGTTGTGCGATGCGGTTCAACGCAGCGTGCCGGCGCCAGCGACGGGAGGAGCGAAACGATGATGCAACGTCTCACGAATCGGCACTTTCTGCTCTTCGACGTGCTGCTTGTGCCGCTGGCAATATACGCCAGTTTTGTGCTGCGGCTCGAAACATTCAACCTCAAGTCCTACTGGTTGGCATGTGCGCATTTCTGCATAGTCGCCGTCATCGTCACTCCGCTGGTGTTTCGCGCATTCGGCATCTACCGCCGCTACTGGCGCTATGCTTCGTTTGAGGAAGTGCTGCTTCTGTGCGGCGCTACCTCACTGGCAATGGGCGCCGCTGCAATTGTGCTGACCCTGATTGACTTTGTGACGTCGGTCGTAGCGACGGTACCGCGTTCTATTCCGTTCATCGTCCCGCCAATCGCCGCATCGCTCGTCAGCATTCCGCGGTTGCTGGTGCGCATTGGCGCTGCACGCGAGCGCCGCCGCCGCGCGACTGATCGACCGGCGCCGGTGCTGATCATGGGCGCTGGCGATGCTGCGTCCATTATTGTGCGTGAGATTCAGCGCAACCCCAGCCTTGGCATGGAGGTTGTCGGGTTGCTGGACGATGATCCGGCGAAGCGCGGCTTACGGCTGCACGGCGTCGAGGTGCTTGGCGACCGGCATGCCATTCCTGCGCTGGCGGCGCGACATAAAGTTCGCCAGGTGATTATTGCCATGCCAGGCGCGCCGGGGAAGGCGGTGCGCGACATTATGCACATCTGCGAAGCTGCCGGGGTTGCTGTGCGAATCGTACCCGCCGTCCACGAACTGATCGACGGGACAATCAGCGTCAGCAAACTGCGCAACATTCAGATCGAAGACCTGCTCCGCCGGGCGCCGGTGCAGACCGACACTGCCGCAGTGCGCGCGCTGGTTTCCAGACGGCGCGTGCTGGTGACGGGAGGCGGCGGATCGATTGGGAGCGAACTCTGCCGCCAGTTGCTGCGCTGCGGTCCCTCGCATCTGATTGTGCTCGGGCATGGCGAGAACAGCGTCTTCGAGATCTGCAACGAACTCACCCGGCTGGCGGATGGGCAGCCCGGACAATCGCCCCGCATTGTGTCGGTTATCGCCGATATTCGCGACCTGGAACGGCTGCGCGCCGTGTTCGAGACGCATACGCCTGAGATCGTCTTCCACGCCGCAGCGCACAAACACGTCCCGTTGATGGAAGAACACCCGGTTGAAGCCGTCAGCAACAATGTCGTCGGCACGCGCAACCTGCTTGATGTCGCGCTGGAGACCGGCGTGGAGCGCTTTGTGATGATTTCATCGGACAAAGCGGTCAATCCGACGAGCGTCATGGGCGCAACCAAGCGCATCGCCGAGATGCTCGTGCTTGATGCCGCACGGGTCAGCGGTCGCCCGTATGTGGCGGTGCGTTTCGGCAATGTGCTCGGCAGTCGTGGGAGCGTGGCGCTGACGTTCAAGCGTCAGATTGCGGCAGGGGGACCGGTGACCGTCACCCATCCAGAGATGCGACGCTACTTTATGACCATTCCTGAAGCCGTGCAACTCGTCCTTCAGGCTTCGGTGCTGGGGCGCGCCGGTGAAATCTTTATGCTCGACATGGGCGAACCGGTAAAGGTGGTGGACCTGGCGCGCGACATGATCCGGTTGTCCGGGCTGGAAGTCGGGCGCGACATCGACATCTGCTTTACCGGGGTGCGACCTGGCGAGAAACTGTTTGAAGAACTGTTTGCACGGGGCGAAGAGTATCAGCCGACGGTGCACAGCAAAATCTTCGTTGCGGCAGGCGCCAGCAACAACATTCCGCCCGCGTTGCGCGCCAGCGTAGCGGCGCTCGAACAGGCGGCGCGCGCCAACAATGATGCTGCTGTGCGCCGCATGCTGCGCGACATCGTGCCGGAGTACTGCCCGCCGACGTCGTTGCCGCCGGTTCTGGTCAACGGCGACGCGCCGCATACCGTCATGGTTCGTCCGTTGCAACCGGCGAATGTCCTGATTGAGAGCCGCCTATGATGACTGAGACGATGATCGAACCTCCGGTTGCGCCGCCAGCCGACCATGGTGATCGGATAGCGGACGCTGCGCAGCCGCGCGATGCCGCGATGCTCGCGCCGTTCGAGGCGCTCCTGGCGCAGGCGGTCACTTCGCCAGACGCTGCCGCAGATCTGGCGTATCGTTGCCTGCAAACCGCGGAAACGCCACAGGCGCAGGCGGATCCGGAAGCAACGATTGCGCTGCTCTCGCGTGCAGCGAACGCCTGCGCCGGAACGCTCGGCGAGTCGCACCCTGCGGCGGGCGCTCTGCGCTGCAAATTGGGGGATCTGTTGCTGGCGGAACGGCGCGTCGAAGAGGCGCGTCAGCAGTACGAAACAGTACTGGCGGCGCACCGACCAAGCGTTTTCGGCGATAGTGCAATCATTGCCCGCGCGCTTAGCGGTTTGGGCGACACCCTGCGCGCTGACCGCAAATACACTACAGCCCTTATCTGTCTGCAGCGCGCGCTGCGGCGGCAGTCCGAATTGCATGGCGCGCATCCTGCAACGGCGCAGACCCACACCCGCCTCGGCGCGCTCTGGTTTGAACAGGGGCGCTACGACCAGGCGCGCGTCCATTTCCAGGAAGCGCTGGCGATCCGTGAGGCGACGCTGGGACCGCGCGACCCGGCGACCGCGCAGAGCCTGCACAATCTCGGCGTCACCCTGGCAGCCCTCGGCGATCTGCGCAGTGCGCGCGTCTGCCTGGCGCAGGCGCTGGCAATCCGCGAAGATCGGCTGGGGCGTGCGCATCTGGCGACTGCGCAGAGCCTGGAAGCGCTCAGTCGCGTGCTGGCGGACCTTGGCGATGATGAGAGCGCACAGTACTGCCGCGAGCGCGCCGCCGCGCTCTACCGCGCCCAGGCGGGTCACCACTGCGTCATCCGCGAATCGACGACAGGAGAACGACAACCTCAGC
>JAUQOW010000341.1 GCA_030550675.1 Chloroflexota bacterium | reverse complement strand
CCACGACAATCAGCAGCAGGACGAGCGACGTTGTCCATCCGAAGGGTTTGCTGTTCATGCCTGCGCCCCTTTCAGCACGCCGAGCGACTGCAACTCCGCCTGCGCGTTCGCCTGCAATGCGTTGAAAATCAGCACGGTCAAAACGCCTTCGCTGATCGCCAGGGGAATCTGGGTCACTGCGAAGATTGCGCCGAATTTGACGAACGACGCCGCAAACCCGCCGATGGCGTCGGGGTACGCCAGCGCGAGTTGAACGGAAGTGACCACATAGGTGAACAGATCAGCCATCGCTGCTGCGAGGAAGACGGTCAACCAGACCGGCGCGCGGTCTTTCAGTCCCTTCCAGATGAACCACGCGACGAATGGACCGACGACCGCCATGCTGAACGCATTCGCACCCAACGTTGTCAGACCGCCATGGGCGATGAGCAGCGCCTGGAACAGGAGTACAACGCTTCCCAGAACGCTCATCACCAGCGGACCGAAGAGGATCGCCCCCAGACCGGTGCCAGTTGGATGGCTGCTCGAACCGGTGACGCTCGGTATCTTCAGCGCGCTCAGCACAAAGGCGAAGGCGGCGGCAAACCCCAGCAGCAGGCGTGTCTCCGGTTTTTCGGCGATCAGCCGGTTGATCTGGCGAATGCCAAGAATCCAGAATGGCAGCACGAGGACAAACCAGAGTCCTGCCCAGAACGGCGGGAGGAACCCTTCCATGATGTGCATCGCATATGCCGTGCGCGACTCAAAGAGCACGAGCAGCGCAGCGCCAACCACGACTAGCAGCCAGCGATAAACCATTTTCATACGACGCGCCTCCCTGGAAAACTTACGAGCGATACGCCTGAATAAGCCGTTCAACGTACTTCGCAATAATGTCCACCTCAATGTTGACGACAGCGCCCACGTCCTGACGCCCCATAATGACGGCTTCTTGCGTGTAGGCGACCAGTGCAACCCCAAACGTGCTCTCATCCACGTCGGTCACCGTCAGACTGACGCCATCGACAGCGATGTACCCTTTCTCGACGATATAGGGCAACAACCGCGCTGGCGGACGAATGCGCACGCGCTTTGAGTCGCCTTCAGGGGTCACGGCGACGATTTCGCCAACGCCGTCGATATGGCCCTGCACATAGTGCCCGCCCATGCGACCGCCGAAGGCGAGGGATCGCTCCAGATTGACCGGATCATTGACGCGCAGGCGACCGAGGTTCGTGCGCTGCAATGTCTCGGGACTCAAGCCGAAGCGAAACCAGCCGTCGCCGAGTTCGGTAATCGTCAGGCAGGCGCCATTGACGGCGATGCTGTCGCCGATGCGCGCTCCCTCTCGCGCAATGCGGCTTGCCACCCGCACAAAGTTGCCTTGCGGCAGCCCGGTGGCGATGTCGATAACGCGGCCAATTTCTTCCACAATGCCAGTAAACATTTCGCGCCCTCTTCGAGCCGACTCCACTGTTCCAGTTATACCAGGGCGCCCCTGCGACGGGATAATGTCTTCAGAGGCGCCGGAGACGCTCCCTGCTGCACTCCCCTGTAACCGCCGCCTTTGTCACAACCTCCCGGCTCTCGGTTCTCAGTTCTCAGTTCTCGGCTCTCAGTTCTCGGCTCTCCCCGACACTCCCGCCTCGCCGAATGTCGCCATCTCATCGAGGATCTTGCAGGCTGCCTGGCAGAGTGACATGCCGAGCACAGCGCCAGTTCCCTCGCCGAGGCGCATGCCCAGGTCGAAGAGCGGCGTCAGGTCGAGATGGGCGAAGACGGCATCGTGTCCCCGTTCTACTGAGCGATGCGCAGCGATCAGGAAGGGTTGCGCCGACGGCGCCAGGGTGCAGGCGATCAGCGCTGCTGCACCAGAGATGAATCCATCAATGACGACCGGCACGCGCCGCGCCGCTGCACCCAGAATGACGCCTGCCAGCCCGCCGATCTCGAAGCCGCCGACCTTCGCCAGCACGTCCAGACCGTCGTGCGGATCAGGACGGTGCAGCGCCAGCGCCTGCTCGATCACCGCGATTTTGCGCGCCAGCCCGGCATCGTCGATGCCTGTGCCGCGCCCGGTCACTTCGGCGACAGCACGACCAGTGATGGCGGCGACAACCGCGCTTGATGCCGTGGTGTTGCCAATGCCCATATCACCAGTCGCCAGCAGATCGACGCCGGTGTCGATGGCGTCATTGGCGCACGCAATGCCGACTTCAACCGCCTGTTGCGCCTGAGCGCGGCTCATCGCCGGTTCGACGGAGAAATCCGCCGTCCCCATACTGATTTTGCGGTCGATCAATTCAGGATGCGACGGCAGGTGCGCCGCCACGCCGATATCCACCACAATCACGCGCGCGCCGACGTGACGGGCGAGTACGTTGATCGCTGCGCCGCCGTTGAGGAAGTTCAGCACCATCTGCGGCGTCACTTCCTGAGGGTAGGCGCTCACCCCGCGACGGGCGACGCCATGATCAGCAGCTATGACGATGACTGCCGGATTGGTCAGGCGGGGGCGCGGCTGCCCGGTAATCCCCGCGATCTGGATTGACAACGCTTCCAGACGCCCCAGCGCGCCCTGTGGTTTGGTCAACATGTCCTGCCGCGTCTGTGCTGCGGCTGCCGCAGCATCGTCGAGCGAACCAATCCGTGCAATGGTGTCGGTTAGTAGGCTCATGTGGTTGCCTCCTTGCTTGAGAGTCTGACTGCCTGCTTCTGGTATCCACGAAGGACACGAAGGCGCACAAAGAGCAGACTGTATGTGCAACCTTCATCCTGTCCCTCTGCCCGCCTCGCGCCGTCTGCGCTGCCTGTGTATCAACGAAGAACACCGAAGCGCATGAAGAGCGGACTGCACGTGCAATTCATCCTGCCCCTCTGCCCGCCTCGCGCCGTCTGCGCTGCCTGTGTTATCCACGAAGGACGCGAAGGCGCACGAAAGGTCGATCACACGCAATGGGTCGCCTGCGACCCTCCCGCCTGATAAGACCCTTGAGGTCGGAACAGTGCAAATCGGAAATCAGGATTCGTTCCGCCTCTGAGGTTCAATCGCATCGATATAATCAGCGGTAAAGACCTCAAGGGTCGTGTACACTCCCACCTGCAACGTTCAACCTTCAACCTTCAACGTTCAACGGCGAATCCCCTCCCGCCACAGATCGCCCTGTTCCAGCAGCGCCTCCAGCGTCTCGCGCGATTCGGGCGATGGGTTCGCCCACATGCCGCGACCGATCGCTTCGTACAGGCGCTCCGCCATTGCCTGCAACGCCCAGGGATTGACCTGTTCCAGCCATTGTCGCACCTCCGGGTCGCGCAGATAGCGTTCGGTCACCCGCTCGTACATCCAGTCGTCGAGTACGTCGGCGGTGGCGTCGTAACCGAAGAGATAATCGACCGTCGCCGCCAGTTCCAGACCGCCTTTGTAGCCGTGACGCTGCATGCTGGCGATCCACTTCGGGTTGACAACCCGCGTCCGGAAGACGCGCCGCGCTTCTTCGCGCAGATCGCGGGTGCGCGGGCGCGCCGGGTCGCTGCTGTCGCCGAAGTATCGCGCCGGATTTTTGCCGGTCAACGCGCGAATGGTTGCGATCATGCCGCCGTGAAACTGAAGGTAATCATCGCTGTCAAAGATGTCGTGCTCGCGAGTGTCCTGGTTCTTCGTCGCAACCTGCACCCTGCTCAATGCAGCAGCAAACGCCTTCTCGGCGGGCACGCCCTGTTCGGCGGCGGTGTAGGCGTATCCGCCCCACGTGAGATAGACGCGGGCAAAGTCAGCGTCGCGCTCCCAGTTCTGCGCGTCGATGAGCGGCAGAATGCCTGCGCCATAACTCCCCGGTTTGCTGCCGAAGATACGGTAGGTCGCCTCCCGCTGCGCTTCCGCCTCAGACCTCCCGGCGGACTGTAACGCCTTCGCCGCCTCCAGTGCGTGTTTGCGCGGGAAGTTCTGATCCGGCGGCTCGTCGAGCGCCACGACTGCCTGCACTGCCTGGTCGATCAATGCAATCAGGTGCGGGAAGGCGTCGCGGAAGAACCCTGAGATGCGGCACACCACGTCGATGCGCGGACGCCCCAGTTCCTCGAGCGGCACGACATCGATCCCGGTTACGCGCCGGTTCTCGCGCTGCCAGCGCGGACGCACGCCGAGCAGCGCCAACACCTGCGCGATATCGTCGCCAGCCGTGCGGATCGCGCTTGTTCCCCAGATGCTGATGCCGACACTTTCGGGCACACGCCCGTGCTCACGCTGATAGCGGGCGATCAGGTCGCGCGCCAGCCCCTCGCCGGTCTGCCAGGCAGCC
>JAUQOW010000340.1 GCA_030550675.1 Chloroflexota bacterium | reverse complement strand
GCATATTCGATCGTGCAGTGCGCGTGGCTGCCAGCGCCAATGGCGGCATTGCCATTGCCGTTGAGTTCGTGCGACGCCGTGACAGCGCAGTGGTGGAAGTGACGTTGAGCGACGGCAGCCGCGTCGTCGTCGATGCTGCGCAGCAGCGCATCCTTCACGTCAAGCCCGCACCATCAGGGCGGGGACGCGGCATCGAGCGTCAGCAACAGGAGCGCGCCCGGATTGCCACCGCAGCATTCGGACGGGAACCGCTGATCGGCTTTGACGCCGTGGCTGCGATTGCACCGGATACGCCCCACAAAATCGAGTTGGTGTGGCGAGATGACGATCTCTGGTACGAGGTTACCGTTCCAGGACATGGCAAAATGTGGGTGCATGCCACACGCGGCGCATTAACGGAACGCCCATGATACCAGCCGGGCAGGCAATGCGCCAGCCGCCATGGCGCTGCGCGACACGACAGGGGACTGGATATACGCTATACGTTCCAGCACATTCGACGGTGAGAGCGTCTCACCCTGCTCGCCTCTACCCATACACTCCCATCCACGCCAGCGCCGCAGCGCACCCAAGGGCGGAGAGCGCCAGCAGGGAATAGTAGGCGCGCCCGATGCCCGACCACCACTCGTGCGCCCATGAGAGCGTTGTGCAGATCACAACCGCCAGCGCCAGCGCGGGCATGGTCCAGATCAACGCAAGCATCGCCGTCGAACGCGGCAATCCGTAGAAAATCATCACGTCGTTAGCGACTGCCATTTGCACAATAGTGGCCAGGACAATGACGACGAATACAATTCCTGTTGCGCCTGCCAGCACGACCAGCCAGCGCGCAATCGCGGCGCCGACAGATGGCGGCGGCGCCTGTCCGCCGCTGATCACACGGAGCAGCCAGCCGAGGGGCCAGACGATCCACGCCGAGAGCAGCAGGATCAATGCGCCGACGAATGCGCCGAGCGGCGTCAGCCCATTGGCGTCGAGCGTGGCCAGAGCGAACGTGATCGGCGTGAAAATGACCGTTTCCGGCGAGATAAAGCGCGGTCCTGCGCTTTCGGCGATGCAGGAAGAGTCGGGTGGTTGTAGCGGATTATCGAGAAACGCTTTCAACATCGTATCCGCGCAGGCGCTCGAACCGACGGCGGCGTGCCCGGTATCGGGAAAGGCGTAGACATATGCCCGGCTCAGGGTGCGCGCAACCACATCGCCAAACTCCGGCGGGGTGATCGGGTCGAACCTGCCAGAGAGCACGAGGGTTGGGATGTCGCTGTACACCGGCTCATCAACTACCGGATCAAGTTGATTGACCTGCCAGAGATTGCAGCGTTCCAGGTATTCTTTAAGGCTGCGCTGTCCGTCACGTGCGATGAACGGACGCACTCCTTCCAGTCGTGCGTCTTTGAGCGAAAAGTCGGCATCTTCGGCGCAGATCACCGCATAGTGCATTCCCAGGCTGAACGAGCGGTCGAAGACGATAAGCGGAATCACCTGCGCCAGCACGCGGAAATCGTTGCGTGTTGCATCATCGATAATGCGCGGTATCGCCGGGATGAAACTCGATGAGTACATGATCTGGAACATCACGCTGGCGAAACTATCGCCGTCGAGTACGGCATTGTATCTTCTGCCGGTTTTGTTATCAGTGATCGGTACGCGCGCCGGTTCGCGATTGAGTCGCTCGATAGTTGCGATCAGCGACTGTTCCAGGTTCGGGTATGCCGCACGACACCCCGCGTCGGCGGCGCAGGCGTTGAACAGCTCCGTGTATGCGCGATCCTGTGACCGGGGAACCTCAAGCAGATAGTTGACGCTGGTCGGCACAACTGCATCCAGTATCACGCTCCGCAGGATGTCGGGGTGGTCGCGCATGACGTGTTGCGCCAGCAGCGTGCCGTAGGAGACGCCGTAGAGATTGATCTTTTCGTATCCCAGTGCGCGCGCCAGTGCGGCAACATCTGCGGCATTCTCGATACTGTTGAAGGCGGACAGGTCGATCCCTTCTCTAACCAGACGCATGCGACACGCACCTGCCGCGTTGAGCGACAACCGATCCGCCTCTTCGTAGGTCAACCGCTGCTCGATAGTGCGTGCGACCAGGTCCATCTGCTCCCGACAGACGAGCGATGGTTCGGAGTAGAGCGTGCCGCGCTGGTCGAACAGTACGATGTCACGGTCAAGCATGTCGCGCAGGCGACTGCCGGGACTGAAGAGGATTTTGGTGTAGGTATCAATCGTGGATCCGCCGGGACCGCCCTGCAACATCACCAGCGGATCAGGTTTGCGGTCGCTGGCGCGCGATCTGACAATCGCCACCGCCAGGCGAATGGAGGGTCCCTCCGGTTGGGCGTGGCGTTTCGGCACACGCAGCCAGCCGCATTCCAGGTCGCGCCCTTCGACGGCGCCGGCGGGGAGTTCGAACATGCACGCATCAGGCTGAAACACGCCGGTCGCGGTGGCGGCGCGAGCTGGCAGCGCTACGGACAGCGTCGTTGCAACCAGAACGATGATCCAGAGCAGTGCCAGACGGGATGTTACGGTGTTCAAGCAGCGCTCCTTGTTAGGGGTTAGGGATTAAGGGCTAAAGGCGTCACTCCGTGTCCGGCATCAATCGTCGTCAGATCGATCATGCCGCCGCGGTAGACCATCCCGCCAGCGAAGGGATTCTCTGCCAGGAACAGCGGCGTATCCAAATCCACAAAAGCAAACCCTCCCAGACCAGCAGCAAAGCAGGCAGACACAGTCATTGCCAGGAACGATTCGACCATGCCGCCGATCATCAGACGCAGACCGGCGACGCGCGCGATGGCGGCGATGTCAAGCGCTTCAACAATACCACACTTCATCAACTTGATGTTGATCACATCCACCACGCCAGTTTGCGCCAATCGCGCGACATCGGCGGCGCTCGCGGCGCTCTCATCGGCGGCGACGGGCACACGGCGCGCGGCGGTCAGGCGGCGCAGCCCGGCTTCATCATCCTTCGCAACCGGCTGTTCAAACAGCGCAGGAACAATGCCGTGGACGCTCAGCATGTCAAGCAACCTGAGCGCATCATCGGCGGTATAGCCGCAGTTGCCGTCGAGGATCAGGCGCGCCTCCGGCGCCACATCTCTGACCGCAACGACCCGCGCCAGGTCATGTTCCATAGTGCGAATCGTGGTCGTATCGGGATCGCCAGCGCCTATCTTGATTTTGATGGTGGTGACGCCGCTCGCGACAATTTCCCGCGCCGCGCGCGCCGCCGCCGCAACGCTGCCGGTGGTGATGGTCACATCAGTTTCCAGGGTGGTCGCTGCGCCGCCGAAGAACGACCAGAGCGGCAGGCGCGCGCGGCGCGTCAACGCATCGAGCAGTGCGGTTTCAATGGCGCAACGCGCTGAGCCGGTCATGCCGGAAATAGCAGGGAGCGCCAGCGCGATCCGCCGCCATTCACGAACGTCGGCGCCTTCGATCATTGATCGCGCCGCCAGGATCGCCGCGCGCGCCGTTTCCTGCGTTTCGCCGTTGAATGCCGGGAACGGCGCCGCTTCACCGTAGCCGCGCGTCCCGTCCGCCAGTTCGACGACGACCAGCAGATTGCGCGCCATATCCTGCGCGCCGCCAGCAATGCCAAACGGTTCGTAGAGGGGAATGTCGAGGGGCGTTACGGTCAGGGAGCGAATGGTTGTGGGTGTCGTCATGGGCGTGCTGTGCCTTCGGTCATAATCATACCTATGCAGAGGCATTAAGTATACTCGATTGGCAGGGGTTAGGGGTTAGGGGGTTAGGAGAACTGATAGGAAGATCAACCTCAACCTGGACAATCACGCCTTCTCCTGTAGAGCGGTCGGCGCTGGCTGAGCCTGTCGAAGCCAGCGCCGATCACAAGATTGTCCAACATCTAGTTGATCTTCCTATGAGAACCGGAAACCAGCAACGAGTTGCTGGCGATGTCTTCCCTGGGAACGTTCAACGCCTGTCTGCACCCTTCCCGCTTTCAACACGCAACGTTCAACGTCTCGTGCGACGGTGCAGCGCCGCGTTGCTCCAGGTATGGTACATTATCCTGGCATGTCGCTCACGGGTGGGCAAGATGATCGACCTTGACGACCTTCTGGCGGCTGGGGGGCGGTTGGCGGCGCCCCCGGTCGCGCATCGGTTCACCGGTTTTTCGTATGACTCGCGGTTGACGAGCGCCGGAGAATTGTTCCTCGCGCTCCGCACAACGCGCGGCGACGGACATGTCTACATCGCCGATGCGCTGGCATCCGGCGCCGCTGGCGTCGTCTGCGAGACGCCGCCAGCAGCCAGCGCCAA
>JAUQOW010000339.1 GCA_030550675.1 Chloroflexota bacterium | reverse complement strand
AGACGTTTCTGGCGCTGCCGAACGGTATTCCCTCCCATGATACGTTTGGGCGCGTGTTTGCCCGCATCTACCTGGAACAGTTCCAGCAGCGCGTTCTGCAGCGGGTGCAGGCCGTCCAAACGGTGCGCACGGATGTGATCGCCATTGATGGCAAGACCCAGCGCGGCGGTCACGACCGCCCAAACGGAAAGGCCGCGCTGCATCTGATCAGCGCCTGGGCGGCGGAGAACCGCCGGTGCTTGGCCAGGTCGCGGTCAACGCCAAATCCAATGAGATGATGGCCATCCCATAGTGGCTCAACCTGCTGGATCTGCGCGGCGGCACCGTGACCATCGATGCGATGGGCTATCAGACTTCGATTGCGGCCACGATTCGGGACGGGCAGGGCCACGATGTGCTGGCGTTGAAAGCCAATCAGCCCACGGTGTACGCCAATGTCCAGGCGCTCTTCGCCGATGCACGGACGTCCACACCATCAGCATATGGCCTCACCAGTGCGACCGAGACCACGAGCAGCCATGGGTGGATCGCAACCCACACGGCGGATGTGATCAGCGACCCAGCGGTGTGATCGCGTATCTGGACCCCAGCGACTGCTGGCGCGACCTGGCAGGGTCACGCTCATCGAAGCGCAGGCACCGGGCTGTACGACCACAGAACAGCGCTTCTCTCTCTTGGATCAGGTGCGCTCCCCGACCGAGGTGAGTGCGCTGGTACGGAGCCATCGGGGCAGCAAAAACCGCGTCCATTAGGCGCTCGACGTCATCGTTCCGTGAAGATGCTAGTCGCATTCAGACGGGCGATGCGCCACAGCATACGGGGGTAGTGCGCCGTATCGCGCTGAACCTCTTACGGCAGGAACTGAGCAACGGCAGCGTGAAGACCAAGCGCTTTCGCTCCACGCTCAACGAGGACTATCTCGTGCGTATGCTCGAAATATAATAGAGAGATCAAGTAACCCCTGGACAAACCAGATACCAGCCATAGCGCGTAAGAAAGGCGCTCGGGAAGGTGGCGTTGGTCAGGTACTGCGTACAGCGCTCGGCCACGCCGGGCAAGCGCTGCTCCGTATGATGGTGGCACGCCTTCCGCCGGGCGGCGCGCCAGACGGGTTCCTGCGGGTTCCGATCCGGTGCCGCCGTCGGCAGACGGATGCTATCCAGGCGCGGATTTTCCGCCAGACATGCCCGCAGCGCCGCGCCCTGATGCCATGGCACTCGATCCCACCGCCGACGGATCGGCACGTCGGGATAGCGCGCCAGGACGGCGTCCAGAGGCACGACCGTGGCGGCGGCGTGCATCTGGGGGGACTCCGTCACCACGACCGCGCCGGGTTTCAGCTCCAGCGTGCCATAACAGGCGGGGTGCGCCCGACCCAGATCCCCCCACACCGTGACCGTCTCGCTCTGGGGTGCCCATCCCGCCATGGTGCTGGCTTGGCGGGAGACCGTGGCGTCATCTGCTGCCAGGATGACGGTTGCCGGCGCCGGTTGGTCGATATCGATCCGGTTTTGTCGATCGGCGCTTCGCACGCCAGCCCGGCGGCGTCGTGCCAGGAGCGGAACAGGTTGGATGGACGATGCGAGCGGGAGGCGCAGCGGCGGAAGAGCTGGTCAGAGGAGACGACGCGCTGCTCGGTCACCCCGTCCCAGCCGTCGACCGTGCGGCGCAGGTCGTCCACGCGCCAGGCCGGTCCGTCGGGGGGCACCGCGTCGGGACCAACGAGCGAGCGCAGCGTGGATTGACGCCGTGTGACGCGCCGGTCGGCGACCTGGTCGCGGGGCAGTGTGGCGCGGTGGCCGCCAGCGTGCGGATCGGCCAGCGCGGCGATCCCGCCGGTGCGATCGGTGCGCCACCAGCGCATCCGCGCCGAACTGGACGTGCGCATTGCGCGGCGCTACGGTCTCACCCGCGACGAACTGCGCTACATCCTCGACCCGGCGGATGTCTACGGACCCGACTTCCCCGGCGAGACCTTCCGGGTGCTGAAAGAGAAGGAGATCCGGCAGCACGGCGAATACCGCACGCGGCGGCTGGTGCTCGAAGCGTGGGAGCGGGGGGTGTAGGGGCAACCCTTGTGGTTGCCACGCCCCGCTCATTTCTCACACAAAGGCACAGAGGCACAGAGATTCTTATTCCGCAATGCGGTCTCGGCGGTCTCCGTGGTTGCCACGCCCCGCTCATTTCTCACACAAAGGCACAGAGGCACAAAGGCGTAGAGATTGTCGTTGGAACGTGCTACAATACAACGAATACAATACGATTAATGAGCATTCGCCTGATGAGGACAGCAATGAGGGAGCATATTCGTATTGGAATGCAGCGCAGAACGCTGATGTCGAAAAAGTCTAGACCAGCTCTTGCTGGAGATGAAGATTGACTATGGCGCCACTGAGTTTTCATATCCGGCACGAGGTCACACCGGAACGCTGCAGCGCGGTCTTTGAGGCGATCGCGGAGGGTCTCCCATACCAGCATATCATTCAGAGCGACCGGCAGGAGACCCGGTTGCGGCAGCTCGGTTTAGTCGCCGAACAGGAGCTTAGTACTGATGGCAAGGCGTTGGCTCAAGTGTGCCGCCAGAAGCCGGAGTTATGGGGCGATCTGCTCCATTTTCTCCACTACACCCGCTGGTCACCGCTTGAACCGACCGTATATGCTTTTTCGTGGGTATATCGGCAGTTTACCAACCTCCTCTGGGAGTCGACCCATGTTCTTGTAGATGAAAGTTTCCTTCAACCGGTCGTCGGTGCCCTGATCGGTGCCATTGAGGCTGAGCCAGCCTTTGCAACCATCATCGAGCACAAGACCCGTGCAGGCACAATCTCGCTGAGCACCTCAAGTCTTGTTGGTGCGCTCAACTGGCTTGCTGCCCTTCAACCGCCTGTCATGAACGAGCAGCAGTTCTCGCGCCGTTTTTTTTGTCCACCCGAGCTGATGGTACTCGCGCTGGGCTGGGTTGCTCGAACGGATGGCGGTGAACTGGGGATCGATCTCTTGCTCTCTCCAGAGCGGCGCAAAGCGTTGTGCATGCTCTGTCTCCTCGATCCTGCGGCACTGGACCGGTCAATCGATTGGGCGCTCCCGCTATACTCCAGATGCATCAGGCCCGGCACACGCGCTGGCGCTTATGGACGCTTTATCCGCTTTGTGTGTTGGCCACAACTTGCCGATCTAACATCCACCTGAGTCTCGATAATTGCGGAGATGGGTGATGGAACTTGAAGGCCTGCAAGCTGTTCTCGATAAAGAAGAGATTGTCTCGACGCCGCTGGCGAGCGACATGCTTGATCGCCCCGCCCATATCGAGGAATTGTTTCGCCGCCACGTCCGAACCTACATTCCGCTCGGCCGCCAGGCGACCGGCGGCGAACAAGGACCGAGCGTCGCCGATTTCGAGCGCCGGGTCATCCGTGATGTGCGTGAACACGGCGCGACCCGTGGATACATCACCGGTGAATATGGCTATGGCAAAACCAGCACTGCGCTCTATCTCTGGGAGCGCGCACGGGCGGAGAATCTCCTGGCTGTGCCACCCTTTAAGCTCCAGAACCTCAAGGATCTGGTGATCGCCAGCTATGGCTGGACACGCTATGAACTGGCTCGCACCCGACCTGATCTTCTCCCCAAAGCGCAGACGATCTACGACGCTGTTGTTGATCGAAGCGCAGAGGTGTTTGCCAGGCGCTACCGAATGAACCTGAGCGATGCGCAACAGATGCTTCAGGAGCAGCCAGAGATGCTGCGACTGACCACCATTGATTATATTCGCTTTATTGAAGCGTTAACGCATCTGGCGCAGGAGGCCGGTTTTGCTGGATTGCTGATCCTGGCCGATGAACTTCAGCAATATATTGAGCCTGCTGCTCAGTCTGGTCAGCGCGATCCGATCAGCGCCCTGTTCGACCTCGTCGAAGCAATTCGCAGTCACCGTGGGCAGCTCCCTTTCGGTCTATTGCTCATTATCCCGCCGAAAGATTTGAGCCTTCTGCGCGATCAGCGCGGCGACCTGGTTCACCGGATGCTTCAGGCGAGTCTAGACTTGAGCACGATCTATGATCGCTGGTTCCCCCAGCGCCTCTGGTATCGCCTGGCTGAAAACTTCGCTTTCGAGGAGCACCGCGACCGCATTATCAGCCCTGAATGCCTTGACGCTCTGGGGCAGATTGCTGCCCGCGGCGATCTATCCGATGGGCCGCGCACGGTCATCAATGTTCTCCGACGCGCCACTCAGCGTTACATCGCTGCAGGATACCCTGAGGACACACCGTACTCGCCTGAGAACCTGATCG
>JAUQOW010000087.1 GCA_030550675.1 Chloroflexota bacterium | reverse complement strand
GGGAGCGACTGGAGCGATGCACTCTCCCAGGACGTCCTGCACACTATTCGCACCGAGGCGCTCAATCCTGCGCTGCGCAATGGCGATCTCACCGATGGCGTGGTCGAAACGCTCAAACGCTTTGAGTCCACCCTGGTGTGGCGTAGCATCCGTCTGCCGCGTCCCAGCGACATGCCGTTCATAGCGTTCATTATGATCGGAATAGCAGGCCTTGTTATTGCAATACGCCTCGTGTTTTTTAAGAGCCCTGAATCCTCGTATCATTCATCGTCGTCATGGCGATCCGACTCGTCTCGCACTTCGTGGTCAGGTGCGTCAGGCAGTTCATCCTCGTGGTCAGGATCGGACTCGTCGGGGTGGTCAGGATCGGACTCGTCGAGCAGCGGTTGGAGTGATGGTTTGAGCAGTAGCGGCGGCTCGTGGTGATCCGGCTATCTGCTCGTATCACTCGTTTCAGGTATCAGGACGCCCAAACATGCCCCTCTCCCACAGCGTAGGAGAGGGGCAGGGGGTGAGGGCGAAAACGAGCGTCGAGATGTGGACAACTTGCTTCGTATCTCAAAAAGTCTGCGCTTTGAGGGATGTGGTGCGGGCTTCAGTCTGTCAGGTGCGGAAGAAGTCGATGACCGACCCGCGATCCTCTTCGCTTGGCATGATCTCAACAAATGTAATGCGCCACCAGGGGAAGATGACGCTCTGAACGCCCGGCGCCAGGTACGGCACATCTTTGCCGTCACGTTTGCGCATATTTGTGACCTTGATGAACATATCGCCCGGCTGCGGTTCCTGATCGATATCTGCCAGAACCGGGTCTTCGCCTGCAATGTGCAAAATAACGGTTCTCGCCACGTTTGGCTCCTTTCAGCGCTGACGATTGCGAACTTCCAACCGCAACAACAGGGTTCCACACATAATCTCATCGCCGTGCTGCAACGGCGTTGCGCACATCGGCGCAATCTGGCGGCCATTGACAAAAGTGCCGTTGGCGCTGCCGAGATCTTCAACACGGTACTTTCCGTCCCGATACGAAAGGATGGCATGGCGCCGCGAGACGCCTGCATCATACCCGCCGAATGGACCAAGATCGATGTCTGGCAGAATGCCGCGTGTCGGGTCTGCCCGTCCGATGAGCGCCTCATCGCTCAGATCGACCTCGATTCGACGACGACTGCTCACCACCACGAGCGTGACCATATGCGCTGGCTGCGTGTCATTCGCTGGCGGCAGACCGGAAACCGGCGCGTGTTCGTGGCTTTCGACGGCGCCAACGTCGAGTTCGCGCGTTGATTCGGGCGGACCGGAGTCGATCAGATTTGCGCCGCACTCGGCGCAGAAGATCGTGCCATTGAGTTGTCTGGCTGCACAATTCGGACAGACAATCATAGGCGGACTGCCATTCCAGTGTTGAACTGCGGGAACACGCTGCGCTTCCGCTCATTATGTCGTCGTCTCGCGCTCATCGCTGGCAACCGGTCCCATCAGACCGCGCGTGCCAAAGCGGATGCGTTTGCGTCCCTCTTCACTCGCCGCGCCGTTGCGTAGAATGCGCGTCGCTTCCTGTTGCAGCGTTTGCGCCAACGCTATATCACCGACATTGAGCATCCGCGTCCCTGCCATGTGCAAACGCTCACTTGCCTCGGCGAAGCGTCCTTCTGCTGCGTGCTTCCAGGCGCTGGCTTGCAAGCGGTATGCGACCAACCGCTCCAGCCAGTGCTTGACGGTTGCATCGACGTGATAGGCGACTTCTTCCGCTGGACGCAGACGGACGCGAACCAGGAGTTCGCGGGTTTGATCACGGAGATTCGCCCCAGGCAGATGGTACCGCAGGGTCAGTTTCAGCACCGGATGATCGCCGACTGGCAGGGGCGGCACAACGACTTCGAGCAGAAACCCCTGCACGCCGGTATCGGGCCAGTCTCCCAGGTTGGCAGCCCAGCGACGCTCTGCCTCTTCGACGATCGTGATGGGAGCGATGAACGGACGCACCTGATCGAGCGAACGCAGCAAAGCGCCAGGGCGCGTCTCGATTGACATCTGCACCTGTTGGGCAAAGATAGCGTGAAGGCGCTTCACTTCGTCGGCGAAGACCTTGACGACATCCTGCGCCGTAGCGATGTACTGCGCACGACTGTTTTCACTCGCAGTCATCGTTTCGAGCAGGTCCTCGTTCCATTCCGTCCCGATCCCGAGCGCGGTCAATCCGATGCCGCGCGACTGCCCGCGGCGGGCGATCTCGACACAACGACTCTCGTCGCCATAGGTGCGACCATCGGTCAGCAAGATGATCCGGCTGATGCCGCGCGTCAGGAATGGTCGCTGCACCTCCTGAAGCGCGAGCGCCATACCCTGCGCCATTTCGGTGCCGCCAGCCGCTTCGATCTGCGCAATCGCCGCTTTCATGTCAGCCTTGTTGATGGCGCGCTGCGCCGGAATGACCACATCCGCCCGATCATTGAACACTACCAGCGAAAAATAATCATCCTGCCCCAACTGGTCTACAATCCGCGCTGCGGCGTCCTTGACCTGCGTCAGACGCTCGCCGCGCATCGACGAACTGCGGTCGATCACCAGGCACAGGTTCAACGGCAATTTGGGCAGTTGCTGCGCCACCCCTTCGGCATGCGCCTCCAGGAGAACATAGATCAACTGCGGCTCCTCACCGACTGCCAGCGTCGCTCGGCTTAAGGTCTGTTGCAAATGGATGCCTGGCGTCATAGAGGCGTTGCCAACCTCGCGGGCGGATACGTATACGCTACCACAAGTGGAAGCGCATTGACAATAGGAAAAAAGGGCGCCTTTACGCGAGACTATACTAGCCTGACTAGTACGACGGAAATGTTATCCGGTCCGCCAGCGCGGTTGGCGGCGTCAACCAGGGCGCGCACTGCGCGCTGCGGGCTTTCAATGCTTCGCACAATGCGAACCATCGTCGCCTCTTCCACGCTTCCCCACAGACCATCGCTGGCGAGGAGCAGGTGGGTGGCGTCGCCGATGGGCTGAAAGACCAGATCGACCGCAATCTCCGGATGCTGTCCGACGGTGCGGTACAACTGGGACCGCAACGGATGCTCCCGCGCCTCGTCCGGGTCGAGCTGCCCCATCTCGATCAACCGTCCGACCGCTGAGTGATCGGTCGTCAACTGATGGATGCCGTTCGCATCGATGAGGTACGCGCGACTATCGCCGACATGACCGATGTAGAGCGACCGTCCCAGCAACAGCGCTGCGGTGCATGTCGTCCCCATATCCGATCCGGTCAGCCGGGCGTGCTCCCAGATGACGCGGTTGGCTTCCTGCACGGCTTCGATCATCAATGCCTGGAGTGAGACGTTAATCGACCCTTCAATCGCTGGCACGAGGAGGTCGGCAATGATGCGTCGGGCAACGGCGGCGATCGCCATGCGGCTGGCGATCTCGCCCCCTGCGTGCCCGCCCATGCCGTCGGCGACAACAAACAGCCCAAGCGTGGCGTCGCCTGTCTCTCGCGGGATGCTGCTCACCAGCGTGTAGATGGAGTCCTGATTGGTTTCCCGCACCTGGCCAATGTGCCGCATTGCGGCAGCGACAATCGCTGGCGGCGGCGGCGGGGTTTCGCGCAGCGTTGCATCATCGTCGAGCGGTTCAGTTTCGCCAGGTCTGCGGTCGGGCGCATCCGCCTGTGCGATCACCGAGCGTGTGTCGAGCGGACGGGTGCCTTCGTTCTCATCGCTTTCGCCGGACCACCACGCTGCGTCGGGTTGGACGGGCGTTGATGCGGACGGTTGTTCGAGTGGCGTCTTTTCGCTCATAGCATGTCCGTTTCGGGGTGCATAACGATGCAGCATTCAGCCTGCGGCGCAGCCGTTGCGCTCTACGCCCGCAACGCATACAGCGCGTGATCCAGCGATCCGATGTAGACGACGCCCTCGCTGATCGCTGGCGACGATACCACCGGTCCCTGCGTCTCGTAACGCCAGATCAGCGCGCCATTGGCGGCGTCGAGGCAGTAGACGCACCCATCGGCGGCGCCGAAGTAGACTCGCCCCTGATCGACACGCGGCGATGAGGTGATTTGACTCCCGGTATCGTACTTCCAGGCAAGTTTGCCATTCTTCAGTTCGATGGCGTACAGATTACCGTCGGCGCTGCCAACGAAGACGCGCGTGCCGAAGACAAACGGCGATGAGTTGACATAATGGTTTGTGCGGTACTTCCAGACGGGCCACCCGCCTTCACTATCGAGCGCATAGAGGGTATTATCCATCGAGCCGATGATGACCATATTTTCGGCGAACGCTGGCGACGAAATGACGGGCTGTTGCGTGCGCTGTTTCCAGCGGACGCTGCCGTTTTTGATATTCAGCGCGTAGACGAAGCCATCGCCGCCGCCGAAATAGACCGACTCGCCTGCAATGCACGCCGATGAGCGAATCGGCATCCAGGTGCGATACTTCCAGATTTGTGCGCCGCGCAACCCATCGATGGCGTAGAAGTGCTGATCGTCCGATCCAATAAAGATGACGCGATCCAGCACCCGCGGCGATGATCGCACCGGCTTGCCAGTGCGAAACGTCCAGCGCAGCGCGCCGCGGCGAATATCGCAGGCGTAAACGGCGCCATCTTCCGAACCCACGATCACAACGTCGTTCCATACCGCTGGCGATGACGAAATGCCTCCCTCGGTGGCGTATTTCCAGCGAAACTCGCCGCGACCGGCGTCGACGGCGTACAGATTCGTATCGTAGCACCCGACGAAGACCATGCCGTGACTGACGCATGGCGAGGATCGCACCTCGTCTTCGCAGACAAAGCGCCAGACCAGTTCAGTGGTCGCAGCATTTTTGATGCGCGGCAACGCGACCTTCCCGGCGACTGCCGTTCCCACGGACTGCCCGGAGCGCAGCGTTGGCGTCTGGAGCAGCGCCAGGCGCATCTCTTCCGCCGATGCCCAGCGCGTTTTCATATCGTAGGAGAGCGCTTTTTCAACGACTGCGGCAAGTTCGGGCGAAACCTGGGGATTCAACTGACGCAGCGGACGTTCATGGAATGTGAAGGGCGTCTCAGTGCGCGGGTCGCTGGCAGTCAGCAGATGGTGGAGTGTGGCGCCGAGCGCATAGAGATCGCTCTGCGGTTCGGCGATGCCCTTGTACTGTTCCGGCGGCGAATACCCTTCCGTACCGATGACGGTGCCGCGGGTGCGCGCCAGGGTGCG
Organism: Chloroflexota bacterium; assembly: GCA_030550675.1. Lineage (GTDB taxonomy): Bacteria > Chloroflexota > Chloroflexia > Chloroflexales > Roseiflexaceae > Roseiflexus. The sequence continues at coordinate 12,797 of JAUQOW010000087.1, read as the reverse complement.
GGCGATGCCAAAGTCGATCAGGACGATCCGGTCATCAGGCGTTACCATCACATTCGATGGTTTCATGTCGCGGAACACGATCGGTTCCGGTTTCTGGTTGTGCAGGTACGACAGCACTTCACACAACTGCACCGCCCAACGCGCCACCCGTTCTTCGGGCAATGGTCCCTTTGCTTCGTCGAGGACGGTTTCCAGGTCTTTCCCCTGGATCAATTCCAGGATCAGGTAGACCCGCCCATTCTCCTCGAAAAAGTCGAACACCTTGGGGATGGCGGGATGCTGCAGGGTCGCCAGCAGTCCGGCTTCGCGCTCGAAGTTCTTGAGATTGAGCAGCCGCGTGTTCGAGTCGGGCGCGCTTTGATACATCTCTTTGATCGCGCATGGACGGACGACATCCTTGAAGCGCAAGTCGCGCCCGCGATAGACGACGCTCATGCCGCCGATGCCTAACGTGCCTTCGATAACATAGCGTCCTTGCAGGATGACGCCGGGTTGCATCACCGGCGCAACGACGCGCGCTCCGGCGCCAGGAGTCGCCGTTCCTTGCGGGTCCGCCCCGGCATTCGACGATGACGAATTGAGATCGATGCCTTTCGTAGTGCCGGGTTTTTTGATCAACGCCATACCATGTCCTCCGCAGCGAGCCATCACGGGGTCTGCAACTCGAACGGGCGCGCCTGGCAGAGCGAATACGCGCTCGACCGGTTAATCTTTTGATATTATACAGGACAGACGCAGGAATGTGCGAGTCTCTGAAGGGGCGCGCTGTCACTTACGCCTGCTATTATAGGTCTTCCTGATAGGTGAATCAACTCTCAGTTCAGTTGAACAGTATGCACGTCTGTGCTATGATGAACGCAGGACTCTCAGGAGTGAGGAGTGAGGCATGGAACGCGACAGCAGCGATCCCTTCGATCCGCGCACGCCCCGTTCATCGCGCCGGGATCAACGCGATACGGAACGACTGCACCCCGCCGATCACGCCGAGCCGGTCAACCCGACGTGGCGTCGCGCCAGAGGCGTCAGACGCCCTTCGCGCAGCGGCGCGTCGCTTTCTCAGGAACTGATCCTCTGGCTTCAACACGATGGATGGAAATTCGTCCTGGCAGCCGTCGCAATCGTACTGGCAGGGGTTGTTCTCTTTATGTTGAGTCAGGCGGGTGCGCCTGCGCCTCTGCCTCCTCGCGTCGCTCTTGAGGAGTCGCAGCCGCAGATCATTGTCTTGACGCCGTTGCCTGAGCAGCCAACCGTTACTCCCAATCCTGTCACCTCGACCCTCACACTGACGCCGACCGCGCCGGTCAATACGCGGTTGCGCGTCCAGGGAACGGGAACGCTTGGGCTTTTTCTGCGTCCGGCGCCGAGTGTCAACAACACGCCGATTAAGACGCTGCCCGAAGGAACTATTGTCACGGTTATCGGTGAAGACTCGGTTCAGCCAGATCGGGTATGGAAGCGGGTGCGCGACCCGGAAGGCGCTGAGGGATGGGCGGCGGCGGATTACCTGGTTCCGGTGACGCCTTGACACCGCTCACCACAAACTGCTCTGCCCCGGCGGGCGCTGTCCATCGAGGAGCTCATAAGGCGCCGCCCATGCAACGACCACGCCGAGGCGTGAGAGTTGCGCCAGGTCGCGCAGGCGCGTCTCGCGTCGCACGGCAATGATCCGGTCGGCAGCGCGCGGACGGATGCCGGGGATGCGAAGCAACAGGCGTCGTGGCGCACGGTTGATCGCGATCGGCTCTAACAGATGGCGTTTCGCCCACGCCTGTTTCGGGGTCGTATCGTGTGGCAGCAAGCCATGCGCGTCGAACGGCAATTCATCGACGGTGAACCCATAATCGCGCAGCATGAAATCTGCCTGATAGAGGCGCAGTTCACGCAGCGGGTCCTCAGCGGGCCTATCGGCGAATGGTGTGCGTTCGATGGGGCGGAAGGCGCTGAAGAATGCGCGGCGCAGGTCAAGGTCGCGGCGGGCGCGCGCCGCCGTCTCGAGCAACTCACGGTCACTTTCGCCTGCCGGACCAACGACGAACTGCGTCGTGAGGCTGCGAGCGGCGCGGCGACCGGCGAATCAATTCGGCAGCCCATGCCATACGTCCCCACATGCTGCTGGCGAACTCTTTCTCCGGTGCGAGTATTGCCAGGCGTTCGGCGCCAGGCGATTCCAGATTCAGCGAAACGCGATCTGCAAGTTCAACTGCCCGCTCAATATACTCGAATGAAGCGCCAGGGATCAATTCAGGTGAATGTAGCCGGTGTACCCCTCTTTCAGCCGCAGCCGCTCGACGGTCGCCAGCATCTTCTCCGTCGTTGCATTGGCATCGGGGACAATCCCGGAGGAGAGGAACAATCCATCAACCTGTCGGGCGCGGTGTAGTGAGATAAACGTCGTTGCCAGTTCGTCAGGTCTGAACGTTGTGCGCCAGCGTCGTACGGCACATGAGGTAAAGCAATAGCGACATGCGAATCAACAGTCATTCGTCTGAAGCGTCTCGAACAGGCGCGCCGTCCCGCCGTCTTCTTTTCTGGCGGCATAGATGAAACCGGCAGGGTGGCGAATGCCTTGCTGCACCGTCACAACCGCTGGCGCCGCCGTGGCTTCGACGTCCGCTTCAGCGCTGAGAATCGCGAGTTTCTGCTGCGCGTCCGGTTCGACGAAGATCAGAGGACTCATGAAAGGGGCTTAAAACATCTCGCCGCCAAACTCGTCGGCGTAGGGCCCGGTATTTTCATCGTCGCCGCCGGGCGCATCTTCAGGCAGATCATCGTAGTCCATACCGCCTCCCTGGAGAATGAACTCCTGATCCGCAGAGGGCGAAAACGCTCACCGCTACAGGGCCAGATACCTGACTCAACGATAGTGTACTCAGTCTCCCTTACTTTTGCAAGTCCAGGAGTTGGTGCATCGCCGAACGTATCCGCTCTAAAAACGCAAAAGACGCCATTAAGGCGTCTCTTCATAGCGCTCTGGTGGGCGATACTGGACTCGAACCAGTGACCTCATCGGTGTGAACGATGCGCTCTAGCCAACTGAGCTAATCGCCCGGCGATTGAAAGTATACCACGGACTGCCCGAACGTGCAACTCCTCGATTATAGTTTAAAAATCTGAACTTTTGTGAAAGGTTTGTAGCGCCTTTGCGCGAGCGTTGCCATCGTGATTTATGGTATCTTGTTTCACAATGTATGGCTCAACTTCATACCCGCAATGGAGGACGGCATGGCACGCCGGAGTGGCGGTATCAAGCGCAGTTCATGGGTGACCTTTCGCAGACGTTTGTTCCTGGTGCGCCAGTTGCTGCGCGCGCCCGCGAGCGCGGAAGAGTTGATCACCAGAGTCCAGACTGAACTTGGTGAGAACGGGTATCCCGCGAACGCGGCAGCAGCTCTCAAGCACGATCTGGACTCGCTCAAGGGGGAGTATGATTGCCGGATCGTCTACCGGCGCGACCAGGGGAAGTATGTGATTGTCGACCTCGGCGAACTGGCGTTGCTCGACCCGCCGCATCAGAGTCTGGAAGCGCTGGCGCTGCTCGATGCAAGTTACCAGGCCGGATCGGGCAATCCGATGCATGCCAGCATCCGCGCGCTTCTCGATCAGGTTATTCTGATGCTCTCCCACCGGGCGCAGTCGCAACTGCAGATGCGCCGGAGCAGCATGCGCCAGAAGAAGCCGGTCGGTCGCATTGACTCAAACGTGCTGGCAACCGTGCGCCAGGCGATCGAGGAGAAGCACGAGATCGCCTTTCGCTATTGGGGATTGAACGATGGCGAGGCGCCGCGCCGATATCGCGTCGCTCCTTACGGTATCTTTTTCCGCAACAACGGGCACACCTATCTCGATGCCACGTTGCTCGAGGTGCAGCCAGCCGGTTCTGAGCAGTTGCTCACGACCGTCGATTACCGCCTCGACCGCATTGTTCCCGGTACGGTGCAGATTCTGCCGAACCCGCTGCCGCCGGAGCGTCCGCGGGCGCAAACCTTTACCCTGCGCTATTGGTTGCATCCTGATGTTGTCCAGAGCGGGAATGAAACGGCGTTCTTCCCCAATACGCGCATCGAATATGGTGACGATGGGAGCGCAGTGGTGACGGCAACCGTTTCCAATCTGGCTATTGCGCGAGATGTGCTGTTGCGATATGGCAACCGCTGTCGGGTGATCGAACCGCCCGAACTGATCGATCTGATCCGCGAGACCGTTGATGCCATGGCTGCGCTCTACGGCAGTGCAGTGACTGTCCGCTGAACCCCTGACAACAGCCCCTCAGGAGCCTCGACGCTCTGAGGGGCTGTTGTTCCGATATTCCTGAGCGCGGCGAGGCGTCTTTCCTTACGTCCTGCCCGGCGTCGCCACCCCGGTGCGTGATGGCTCTTCTGATGCCAACTCCCCTTGAGGCGTCGTACCGAACAGGTTGCTGATAGTTGCCGCCGGGTGCGGCAGCAGCGCCGCCGCCAACACCTCATCGAGCGTTTCAACCGGCACAAATGTCAGCGCCTCGCGCACATCAGGCGGCAGGTCGTCGAGGTCCGCCTCGTTGCGGCGCGGCAGGATAATGGTATTGATGCCAGCGCGGTGCGCACCAAGCACTTTTTCCTTAATGCCGCCGACCGGCAGCACGCGCCCGCGCAGCGTGATTTCGCCGGTCATGGCGACATCATCGCGCACCAGGCGACCGGTAGCCGCCGATGCGAGCGCCGTCGCCATGGTAATGCCCGCCGATGGTCCGTCCTTCGGAACAGCGCCTCCTGGCACGTGAATATGGACGGCGTGCGTATCGAAGAACCGCGGCTCGATGCCCAGCGTATGCGCCCGTGAACGCACGTACGTCAGAGCAGCCTCGGCGCTTTCGCGCATGACATCGCCCAACTGCCCGGTCAGACGCAGTTCGCGATTCCCTTCGACCACCGACGCTTCGACGAAGACAATATCGCCGCCGGCTGGCGTCCAGACCAGCCCTGTGGCAACGCCAGGCTGATCAATGCGCTCTTTGGCTTCATTGAAGAACCGAGGCCGTCCCAGCGCGGCGCGTACAAATGAGCCATTGATGATGACAGGCGCCGTCGTTTCCGAGTCTTCCTCAACCTTACGTCGCGTCACCTTGCGCAGCACTGCGCCAATCTGCCGCTCCAGATTGCGCACTCCCGCCTCGCGAGTGTAATCGCGAATGATGATGCGCAACGCTTCTTCCTCAAAGATGATTTCCTCTGGACGCAATCCATTGGCGCGCAGTTGCTTCGGAATCAGGTGCCGCTGCGCGATATGCACTTTTTCGTCTTCGGTATAGCCGCTCAGTTCAATCACTTCCATACGGTCGCGCAGCGCTGGCGGCACCGTGTCCATCGTGTTGGCGGTAGCAATGAACAGCACTTTGCTCAGATCGAACGGCACATTCAGGTAGTGATCGGTGAAAGTGTCGTTCTGCTCTGGATCGAGCACTTCCAGCAGCGCCGCCGCCGGGTCGCCGCGGTAATCGTGCCCCAGTTTGTCAATCTCGTCCAGCAAAATGACGGGGTCGGACGTGCCAGCGCGACGCAGTTCCTGGATCAGACGCCCCGGCTGCGAGCCGATGTAGGTGCGCCGGAACCCGCGCAGTTCCGCTTCATCGCGCACGCCGCCAAGACTCATGCGCGCAAACTGGCGCCCAAGCGCCCGCGCAATGCTCTGCCCCAGGCTGGTTTTGCCGACGCCGGGCGGTCCAACGAACGCCAGGATTGGCTCACGCACCCGCTCGTGCTCATCGGCGAGCGTCTGGCGCCGCTGCCGGACCGCCAGGTACTCAAGGATGCGCTCTTTGATCTTCTGCAGACCATAGTGGTCTTCATCGAGCACCTGACGGGTGTGGGCGATATCGATCGGCGCGCCGGTCGTCTTGTTCCATGGCAATTCCGCCATCCATTCCAGATAGGTGCGTACCATCTGGTACTCTGGCGAAGCGCTGTTCATCCGGCTGAGGCGATTCAATTCGCGTTCAGCCTCTTTGCGCGCTGCGGGCGTAAGGTTTGCCGCTTCGAGTTTCTCACGCAGCTCCGCCAGTTCGTCCGCTTCCGTGTCGTCCTCACCGAGTTCTTTTTGAATGGCGCGCAACTGCTGCCGCAGGTAGAACTCGCGCTGCTGCCGGGCAGCCGCATCCTGCACTTCCTGCCGGATACGCGCCTGCACATCCATCAGCGCCAGTTGTTTGCGGTAGAACGCGAGCACCTTGCGCAGGCGTTCGACCACATCGAAAGTTTCGAGCAGGTCCTGCCGCTCCTCGAAGGTGTAGTCCGGCGAGTAGCCGGTGTTATCGGCGAGATGACCCGGATCATTGATGCTGCGCACGAAATTGCGGATCTCCTGCGGGATACCGGGGCGCAGCTCAAGCACCGCATCGATCGCGGCATGCACTTCGGTCATCAACTGTTCGAGTTCCTCGGTGCGCTCGAACTGGTCGTGCCGCTCGACATAACTGAAGCGCGGATAGGGATGATCTTGCGTCTGTTCGAGCAGTTCCGCCCGCACCAGACCGCGCACAACCATGCCGGTCACGCCGTTTGGCAGGCGCCCGATCTGCTCGATGCGTGCAACCACGCCGACGCGATGCAATCGCAACGCGAGGGGCGCATCGGATGGCGCATCTCGCCGGTAAGCGACCACCAGCGCCAGCTGGTTCTCTTTCATTGCGGCGTGCGCCGCCGCCTCAACTTCCTCGGTGAGCGGCACGGTCACGACCGTGTAGGGAAAAATAACCACGCCATCGAGCGGGATCAATGGTAATGTTTGAGTCGTTTGTGTCGTCTCGGACACATGCGCATCGTCCATAGCGTCTACCCCACGTGTGAACTCGGCGGAGCATGCTCCGCGTATGAGGTATTATGATGCGCTGCGCCGTCACAGTCAAGGGTTTCGGACGGGTCTCGGGCAAACTCTAATAAAATGTTAGTACAGGCGAGAGAAGAATTGGGGATCGCTCCACCCCCTTCTCCCATGCTGTGGAAAATGGGGTGGAGGTATGTTTACAAATGTAGCGTTTTCGGGGTGCGAGGGGTGTTTGCTGCATCCTGGCGTCTTGTTTCCCCTCATCGCCCTGCCCCTTCCTCTCAAGGGTAGAGTTTTTGGGGTGCGAAGGGTGTTTTTCGCATCCTGACGCCTTTTTTCCCCTCTTCCCCCCTGCCCCCTTTTCCCGCAAGGGGAGAAGGGGGAGTCAGGGCATTCTGATGCCTGAAACGAGCGATGCAACACGAGGGCGCGCCTGAAAACTCTACACTTGTGAGCCGCCCCCTTCTCCCACACTGTGGGAGAAGGGGGCGTTGGAGCGTTCTGATGCCTGAAGCAGACGATGCAAGTCAAGGGCGTTCCGAAGAACTCTACCCCTGTGAGGTGGAGGGATGAGGAGAAGGGAGCTGCCCCTCCTACCGATGCACGCCGAGGGTGCGTTCGCGCACGCGCAGCAGCGCCTTTGGCAGCCGCACCGTCTCCATCCCGCGCGGCTGCACGCGCCAGAATGCGCCGCGCGCTACTTCCCAGCGCTCCAGCAGCGACGCCGCGTGCGGGCTGCCGGTCAATTCGACATGGCGCACCAGCAGTGCGCGCACATTGTCTTCGTCCGCTGGATCGAGCATAGTGAGCGTCACCATTTCGGTGTTGCAGCGCGAGGGGAATACGCCGTGCTCGTCGTAGACGTAGGCGATGCCGCCGCTCATGCCTGCCGCGAAGTTGCGCCCGGTGGGACCAATCACCAGCACCACCCCGCCGGTCATATACTCGCACCCGTGGTCGCCAACCCCCTCAACCACCGCAACGGCGCCTGAGTTGCGGACGGCAAAGCGCTCGCCGGCCCGACCGGCGGCGAAGAGCGTGCCCCCGGTGGCGCCATAGAGACATGTATTGCCAATGATCGTGCTCTCGTGCCACGGGTAGCGCGCCTGCGGCAACGGCCGCACCACGATCTCGCCGCCTGCCATGCCCTTGCCGACGTAGTCATTGCACTCGCCGTCGATCAGCAACCGAACTCCGGGCGACAGGAAGGCGCCGAAGCTTTGCCCGGCGCTGCCGCGGAAGCTGACCGTAATCATTCCTTCCGGCAGACCCGTCTCGCCGAACCGCCGCCCGATTTCGCCAGACAGCGTGGCGCCAACCGTGCGATCAACGTTGGTAATCGGGTAGTGCAGTTCAACGTACAACTGATGATCAAGCGCACGCGACGCATCCTCAAGCAACCGCTGGTTCAGGGTTCCAACCTTTATCAGCCCGTTCCATGGCTGCGCATTGCGGATCGGATCGCCAGGACGGTCGAAGCGCGCCAGGAGCGGCGCCAGGTTGAGCGCATCGCCGCCGGGATGACCACACGAAACCTGGCGCAGCAGGTCGGTGCGTCCGATGATTTCGTCGAGCGACCGTGCGCCGATGGACGCCAGGATTTCGCGCACTTCCTGCGCCACGTGGCGGAAGAAGTTGACCACATCCTCCGGCTTGCCGGGGAACTTCGCGCGCAGATCGGGGCGCTGAGTGGCGACGCCGACCGGACAGTTGTTCGTGTGGCAGGCGCGCGCCATGACACATCCCTCGGCGATAAGCGCTGCTGTACCGAATGAAAACTCGTCGGCGCCGAGCAACGCCGCCATTACTACGTCGCGCCCGGTTTTGAGCCCGCCATCGACGCGCAGCCGCACCCGCCCGCGCAACCCATTGAGCACGAGCGTCTGTTGCGTTTCAGCAAGACCAATCTCCCAATTAATGCCAGCATTCTTAATCGACGACAGCGGCGATGCGCCGGTGCCGCCTGAATGTCCGGAAATGTGAATAACATCCGCACCGCCCTTGGCGACGCCTGCGGCAATCGTGCCCACCCCCGCTTCAGCGACCAGTTTGACCGACACCGCAGCGCGCGGGTTGGCCTGCTTTAAGTCGTAGATCAGTTGCGCCAGGTCCTCGATGCTGTAGATGTCGTGATGCGGCGGCGGCGAGATCAGCGTCACACCTGGCGTCGTATGGCGGATGCGCGCAATCTCTTCCGAGACCTTGATGCCCGGAATCTGTCCGCCTTCGCCAGGTTTGGACCCCTGCGCCATCTTGATCTGCAACTCCAGCGCCGACGCCAGGTATGCCGGGGTAACGCCGAAGCGACCGGAGGCAACCTGCTTGATCGTACTGTTCCGTTCGTCGTGGTAGCGTTCCGGGTCCTCGCCGCCTTCGCCGCAGTTGCTCATGCCGCCGAGCCGGTTCATGGCAATCGCCAGCGTTTCGTGCGCTTCGAGGCTGGTCGACCCGTGCGACATCGCCGCCGTCGAGAAGCGACGCACAATCGCCTCGATCGGCTCAACTTCATCGACCGAAATGGGGTGTCGCGGTCCGGCGCTGCGTTCTTCCGGCGGAACAATCTCAAGCAGATCGCGCAGTTCGACCGGCGGACGGTCGTGCACCAGTTTGCTATACGCCAGGTAATCGGCGTAGCTGCCGCCATTGGCGGCGCGTTGCAGCGCGTGGACGACCGCTGGCGAAAAGGCATGGTACTCGCCGTCCTTCTTGAACTTGTAGTAGCCGGGATGCGGCAGTGAGGCGCGCCCGGCGAGCGCGGGCAGGCGGTTGGAGAACGCCGCCTCGTGATGTTCGAGCACATCGGCAGCCAGTTTGCGGAAGCCGTGACCGCCAAGATGAGCAGGGACGCCGGCAAAACAGCGTTCAATCACCTCATTCGCCAGACCGACCGCCTCGAAGATTTGCGCACCGCAATAACTATCCACGGTCGAGATGCCCATCTTGGACATCACCTTCAGCAACCCCTTTTCGAGCGCGTGGATGTAATTCTGCTCGGCTTCGTCCGCCAGTTCGCTGGCAGCGCGGCGGTCGTGCGTTTCGGACGCTTTGCCGCGCACCTCATCACGTTCAACGGCGAGCGCACGCACCGTCGCAAGCGCCAGGTACGGATTGACCGCCTCTGCGCCCATTCCGACGAGACATGCCAGATGATGGACCTCGCGCGGTTCACCGCTTTCGACGACCAGACTCACTGCTGTGCGCAAGCCGGTGCGAATGAGATGCTGATGCACCGCGCCGAGCGCCAGGAGCGCCGGAATTGGAGCGCGCTGCTCATCGACGCCGCGGTCGCTGATGATCAGAATGACTTTATCGGCGGCGATCGCTTCTTCCGCCTCGCGGCACAGCCGGTCGAGCGCCGCAATCATGCCTTGAGCGCCCTCATCAGCCACGAACGTCGCGTCCAGCGTCGCTGTGGCGAACGCCGGATCGCTGATATCGCGCAGCATTGCCAGGTGCTCATTGTTCAGCACCGGGCTGGCAAGGCGCAGCAGGTGCGCATGTTCCGGCGTCTCGAGCAACAGGTTGCCGCGCCGACCGAGGCTGAACGAGAGGGACATCACCAGTTCTTCGCGGATCGGATCGATCGGCGGGTTAGTTACTTCTGCAAAGCGCTGTTTAAAGTAGTTGTAGAGCGGACGCGGACGGTCGGCAAGAACGGCGGTCGGCGTATCATCGCCCATAGATCCGACCGGTTCCACCCCATCACGCAGCATTGGCTTGAGCACAACTGCGAGTTCCTCGGCGGTGTAGCCGAAGGCGCGCTGCAATTCGCCGAGCAACGCCGATTTGCTCTCGCGCGAGGATCGGCTTTCCGGCTCGTCCGGTTCGCTGACGCGCGGCGCGCCGGCAGGCGCCAGCACGCGCATATGACGCTTGAGCCATTCGGCATACGGCTGTCGGGCGGCGAGCCGACTGCGGATGTCATCATTCTCCTCGAAGCGACCTGTGCGCAGATCGGCGGCGATCATTTGACCGGGACCGACCTTGCCTTTGCGAATGATGCGCGACTCATCGACCGAAACGGCGCCAACTTCCGATCCACAGATCACCAATCCGTCATCGGTCAGCAGATAGCGCGCCGGGCGCAACCCATTGCGGTCGAGCGCCAGCCCAACCACCTGACCGTCGCAGAACGCCAGGGCAGCCGGACCGTCCCACGGTTCCATCATCCCGGCGTGGTACTGATAGAACGCGCGTCGAGGCGGCGCCATATCATGCACCCGCTCCCAGGCTTCAGGAACGAGCATCGTCAGGCTATGGCGAATATCACGCCCGCCCATCACCAGCAGTTCGAGCACGTTATCGAGCATTGCCGAGTCGCTGCCGCTGGTATCAACGACCGGACCGATCATGGCGGCGCTGAGCGCCATTGCTAGCGGGTCGCCGTCAATGGCTGCTTCGATCAACGCGGCTTGTTGAGCGGAGGCGGCAGCGCGACGCCATTCCGCCTCGCGCGCCTGCATCCAGGTGATATTGCCGCGCAGGGTATTGATCTCGCCATTGTGCGACAGCATGCGGAACGGTTGGGCGCGTTCCCATGTCGGAAACGTGTTGGTCGAGTAGCGCTGGTGATAGAGCGCAATTGCGGTTTCATACAACGGATCGCGCAGATCATCATAAAATTCGGGCAACGCTGGCGCCACCAGCAACCCTTTATAGACCAGCGTTCGACTCGAGAGCGAAGGAATGGAAAACCCTTCCAGGCGATGGGCGCGCGCTTCGGCTTCGATGGATCGGCGAGCCAGGTAGAGCGCGCGTTCATAGGCGTTGGGCGCAGTGTGGTTGTGAGGAGGACGGGCGATCAACGCCTGTTCGATCACCGGGCATGACTCGCGGGCGCTTTCGCCAAGCGCCTCAGGATTGATCGGAACCGGGCGCCACGCCAGCAGCGCCATGCCGTAGTGCGCAAGGATCTGTTCCACCACGCTGCGCGCTGTACTCCGATGACCTTCGTGCTGCGGCAGGAAGAACATGCCAACCGCGAGGTCTTCAACCGGGTAACGGATGCCGCGCGTCGCCAGTTCGCGGGCGAAGAACGCGCGCGGGATCTGCGTCAGCACGCCAGCGCCGTCGCCGCTCTTTCCATCAGCCGCGACGCCGCCGCGATGCGCCATCCGCCCGACGGCAGTCAGCGCATACGCCAGGATCGCGTGACTCGGCTCACCGCTCAGGCGGGCGACGAAACCTATGCCGCAGGCGTCGTGTTCAAAGCGCGGATCGTACAGTCCGCGCGTCTCAGGTTTCTTCAGTTGATCCATCGTGTCTATCACCTTGCTGCCTGACGTGGCGTACACACAACCAGCGCTCCACAATCCCGGGGGAGCGACGCTGCCTTTGTTCGTACTGTCGTTTCGCGGGATGACCTGATAGATGCGCGACTCCGCCGCTTCCAGAAGCATGCTGCGGCGGTCATTGCGCGAACGCGCCAGCGAGCGACAGCGAGGGCGTTGCTCTCTCTGATACGCCAAACGCCCACAGCACAGGCTCATCAATTGAGCAGGCTGCGGGCGTCGCTGCAATCCGCAAAATCAGGTTAGAGGCTACTATAGCGGCTCAGAGGCGATTTGTCAAGCCGTTGACAATGAAGCAAGTCAGGGTCAGAGTTAGGACGCGGGGATCGGAGTCGGGAGTGAATCCTAACCCCTAATCACCAGCAACTTCCGCTCAGTCATCTCTTCAATCGCGTACCGCAGCCCTTCGCGCCCGAAGCCGGATTGCTTGACGCCGCCATACGGCATGGGATCGAGACGCCAGGTTGGAACGTCGTTGACGATCACACCGCCGACCTCCAGTGCATCATGTGCCTGGAAGATGCGTCCGACATCGCGCGTGAACACGCCCGCCTGCAACCCAAAATCGCTGTTGTTGACCGCTTCCAACGCTTCCTCGAATGTATCGTAGGGTTGAACGGTCACCACCGGCGCGAAGATCTCCTGGCAGTTCACGCGCAGATGCGGCGCAGCGCGCGCAATGATGGTCGGCGCAACGATCCCGCCCTG
>JAUQOW010000338.1 GCA_030550675.1 Chloroflexota bacterium | reverse complement strand
TTTCGCCTCGATATGGCGTCGCACGTCGTCAACAACGCAATGGCGATAAAGACCCCAGGCGTCTGGTACCGTCAGTCGGGCGATCCGCGCGATCGCGACGCCGTCTGGCGCATGATCGAGACGCTCGACGCATTTCACGGACAGGTAAATGGCGTCTTCAGCGGCGATGAGCATCTCGCCGGTCTCAACCCTTCGCAGGGAACCGAGTTGTGCGCCGTCGTCGAGTATCAGTATTCTCTCGAAGCGCTGATCGCCATCCTGGGCGATCCGCAACTGGCGGATCGGTTGGAGCGCATCACGTTCAATGCCCTTCCTGCGACCTTCGCTCCTGATATGTGGTCGCACCAATATGTGCAGCAGGTGAACCAGGTTCGCTGCGCTATTCTTGAGGACAATATCTACACCAACAATCGCGCCGACGCCAATACCTTCGGTCTGGAGCCGAACTATGGTTGTTGTACTGCAAATATGCACCAGGGATGGCCCAAATTCGCCGCCCACCTCTGGATGCGCACGCCCGACGACGGTCTGGCGGCGGTGTCGTATGCGCCCTGTGAACTGAGGACAACCGCAGGCGGTTTCGGCGTGCGCGTTGTGGTTGAAACGGATTATCCATTCAACGAGGTAGTGCGGATTGTCGTGGCGAGTGAGAGGGCGGCGCGTTTCCCGCTGCTGCTCCGCATCCCTGCCTGGGCGAACGGCGCGACGCTCTCCATAAATGGCATCGATGAGACGGTTGCGCCAGGAGCGTTTCACCGCCTCGAGCGCACCTGGGAAGGAACCGTCGTTCTTGAGGCGCATTTGCCGTTGCGCGCGGCAGTGGTGCGCCGACCGTCCGGCGGCGCTGCTGTCGAGTACGGTCCGCTGGTGTTTGCGCTGCCAGTCGGCGAGAGATGGCAGCGCCTCGTTCCCGACGCACAGGGACGCTATGCCGCCGGTGAACGGCTGCGTCCGCACTGCCCGCCGGAGATCGCCGAACGGCTGGGGGACTGGGAAGTGCTGCCGACAACCGCCTGGAACTATGGTCTGGAACTGGACGCCGCGCAGCCAGAACGATCGCTCCGCATCGTTCATCATCCGGTCGGCGAGCGTCCGTTTTCGCCTGACGGCGCTCCCGTAGAGGCGTATGCCCGCGGTCGGCGCATTCCGACGTGGGTGGAGGAACATGGCGCCGCTGCGCCGCCGCCAGCGTCGGTTCGCGGTGATACGCCCATCGAAGAGGTGCGTCTCATTCCCTACGGTTGCACCAATCTGCGGATTGCAGAGTTTCCGCTGCTGGAGTCAGGCTCCGCCGCGCTTCAGGGCAGCGGTACGCCATAGTACAGCCGGTAGAATCCCATTTTCGCCAGCTCGCTGGCAGCGTACCGCCAGGTGCGCGCGACGCACCGCCAGGGATCAGCGCAGGGCGCCAGAAACGGAGCGGCGCTCGCCGTGACGTGCGCCTCAGGGATAAGGGCGCGAAAGGTATGGACTGCGCGCCGGGTATGGTAGCGATCGGTGACGATGATCAGCGAACGCCAGCCGTGAGCCGCAACCAGATTACGGACCAACGCCGCCTCATCGTAGGTGCTCTGCGCTCCGTCCGCCAGCAGCGCAGCGTCTGGCGGCAATCCGCGCGCAAGTGCAGCGCGCAGCGCCGTCCGCGCCGATGACGTCTCCGGCGGCCTGCCGGGAGGTGCGCCGCCAGTAAACACTACGACCGGCGCACGCCGCTGGCGGTAGAGTTCCAGAGCATGGATCGTGCGGTTCGGCGGATACGCCTCGCCGCCGAGGACGATGATTGCGTCCGCTGCATCGGCGGCGTCATCGATGATCAGCCAGGGTGCGGCGAAAAGCGGGATCGCAATGGCTGCGCTCAGCAGCGAAAACACGATGACCGCCTGATGCCAGAGCGCGCGGCGAACCGGCAGGCAGCAATCGGACGATAGACGCAGCAAAACCATAGCATCATTCTATAAGACAGCATATCAGCGCCTGGAGCGAAAAAGCCTTATTAGGTCGTTACTCCGCGCCGACGCAGCCATTCACGGATCAGTGTGACAAACTGCTCCAGATCATCGAGGTTCGTCAGATTCCGGTACACCTCATCCCAGTCAGCAGATACTCGTGGATCAGGATGTTGCGGAAACCGGCAATCGGCGCCAGATTCGCAGCGAATTCAGGCGGCGGAACGCCTAACTCCCCCATGCGCATGATGGCTTCGTGGTGGTCGCGCGGTTTTCTTGCGCCTTCCAGCGCGATGATTCGATGGCAAATGTCGATGCAGCACTGCGCGGCGACTTCAAGGTTGCGTTCAACAATGTCACGCAAATAAGGATCGCTGTCGACATCGGATCGTGGACGCTCACGCAGCGGGGTCAGACGCGCCAGGCGTTCGCTGAGTTCGTCCAAACGCCTCTCGATACCGCTGAACTCGACGCTCATCGCCGACTCCATTCACAATGTCCTGCCGCTGTGCTCTCAAAATTGGCACATAGTCACCGTAGCGGCTCATCACATCCGCTTCATACTCGACGCGCTCAGCCAGCGAACGCTGGTACAGCGCTCTGCCCTCAGCAATGACAGCATATGCCAGTTCAATCGGCGCCTGGTTCAGGACAATAAGATCGACAGGACCAGCATCGAGCGCTTCCGCGAAGCGATGCGCCAGTTCACCGCGCAGACGCGAAATTGGCGCATCCCGGTCCAGCGCCATTGCCAGATCGATGTCGCTAAGCGGACCAATCTCCCCGCCAGCATGCGATCCGAAGAGATAGACCAGCCGCACCTGTGGATGCGCGGCTGCAATCGCCGCAATGCGTTGTTGAAGAATCTGCAGATCGAGACCGGACATCGGCGCCTCGCTGGAATGGACGATGTGTACGATGATTGTACCACGACCATCGCATGAAGGCGCAACGGCGCTCCCGACGCGGGTGCAGGCTGATAGAGTCGGGCGGCGAGAAAGCGGTGTCCCTGCTGCACTGCGCATCTACTGGCGACTGATGAAGAGGGTCGGGTAGACCCGTACCGCCAGGTCGCACCTCCTTCGGGCTGCGGGCTAAAGCCCTTGCTTCGTACATTGAAGCCCCTTTGGGGCTTGCACAGTCTTGACCCGGGCTGTAACCCGCAGCGCCTCGCAGTGCCGAACTATTTTTCTGAATCTTCATCAGTCCGTAGCGTCAGGGAATACCTGGCTCCTTTATCATCACAAGATGCGCCGAGCAGACGAATGCCTACAGGTCCATCAGGGGCGATTTCAATCGCTGGCAGCCAGAGCGTCGCGTCCTGACAGAATCATGCCAGCACCCGCCCGATACCGGACGCCAGGAGAAACAGGGCGAGCGCAGGCTGAGCCTGTCAAAGCCTGCGCGGCACGCTGGAAACATACGGAGTAAGACGGCGCCAGGTCGATCCCCAGTACAATCACCTCACAAGGGTAGAGTTTTGCGGCGAGCTACCGCGCTGGGACGCCCGCTTCAGGCATCAGGACGCCCAAACGCTCCCCTCTCCCGCAGCGCGGGAGAGGGGCTGGGGGTGAGGGCAAAAACAGGCGCCAGGACGCTCTAGATCCCCCTTCTCCCCCCTGCGCCCCCCGCACGCGGGGGGCGCAGGGAGGCGTAGGAAAGGGGGCGGGGGATGAGGGGAAAAGGGCGTCGGGACGCGAAAAACACTCATCGAACCCCAACAACTCTACGCCTGAGAGAGTACAATCATCTGGCGATCAGCGGCAGATGTCGCCGCGCAACCGTTGCGACGGTCTGGCTTCCGGTGGCGCCCAAAACAGGCGTCGCGCTCCCGATCTGCGCCTGATAGTCAGTGATGCGAAACACGCTGCCGACGTTTCCGGCGCGCACATCCATTCCCAGCACAGCGAACGCTCCCTCGCTCAACTCTGGGACCTGCCAGCGCAGTTCATTGCCGACGATCTCTGCGTCATCGCCAAGAGCCGCAATGTCTGCATCAGCGGGGAGTGCAGCGCGCACTTCTATGCCTGCTGCGTCGGCGCCAGCGCCCTGCCCGACATTGACCAGCAGAAAGACCTGCTGAAAGATAGAACCGACTTCCGCCCGCGGGTTAGCGAAGGTGCGGAGGTGCAATCGCGGCTCGTTGATCAGCGTCGTTATCGACGAACGCCCGGAAGCAGCGACCGTTGCTGAACCGTTGGTCGCTGTAACGCCGTAGGCGCCGGTTGTGACGCTGACGGCTGCAGAGACGACGTATGAGCGCTCGATCACCTCGCCGGGCGGCAGGTCGGATGCGGTCCAGGTGATGATGTTCCCGGAGATGCTGCCGCCGTCATTGATGGCAATCAGGCTGGCATTCGCAGGCAAGGCGGCGGTGATGGTCGCGCTGTCGAGCGTTTGCGCGCCGGTGTTGGCGACGCGCAACGTATAGGTGAACGGCTC
>JAUQOW010000337.1 GCA_030550675.1 Chloroflexota bacterium | reverse complement strand
TCAATGAAGCGCTTGCCAGAAGCGCAACCGGCGATTGGGGACGCCGCCTGCGCCGCATGCTGACCGGCGCGACACTTGCGTTGCCCGGCATTGATGGCTTCTACGGCGCGCTGTATCGCTGGTGCGGCAGGTTGCTCTTTACTCGTGTTTTTGCAGTTATTGCTGGAGTCATCGCTATCATCGGCATCGTTGCCTTCGGGCTGGCGATGAGCAGCGGATCGGAGACATATGAGGTCATCCGGCTAAATGACTCGGTGACGCTGGGGCTGGCTGCGCTCTGGGCGGTCACCCTGCTCTCGTTTGTGGTGCACGAGAGCGCCCATGCGCTGGCGGTCAAGCATTTTGGGCGCACTCTGACCCGCGGCGGCGTAATGTTGTACTACGGACTGCCCGCCGCGTTCGTTGATACCAGCGACATCTGGCGCTCGCCGCGCCGCGCGCGCATCATCGTATCCGCCGTCGGTCCCGCAGCGGACTTGCTGGTCGGCAGCCTGGCGGCGATTGCCGCCTACCTGTTGCCGGACACCGCCGCTGGCGCGATTGCCTACAAACTGGCATTCACCAGTTTTGCGTCGAGCGTTTTTAACCTGAATCCGTTGCTTGAACTCGATGGCTATTACATCCTCGTCGATCTGCTGCGGATGCCGGACCTTCGGCGCTCTGCGCTGGCATATGTGCGTGGTCCGCTGTGGGAAAAACTCGGTGCGCATCTGCGTATGCGCTATACGCGCTGGAAGCAGCGCACAGGCAAACAGCCGCCAGCGACGACGCTCAACCTCGACGAACGCGCGTTGCCCTTCAGCCGTGAAGAGCGCATCTATACCATCTACGGCGCGGCAACAGCGCTCTACACCCTTCTGGCGATTACCGGCGCAGTCTGGTTCTGGCAGCAGCAGATTCTTGAGCCAGCGCTGGAGTTGCTGCGCGGCGTCTGGTGGCAGCGAACGATCGGCGCCGCCCTGATCCTGGCGGTTGTGCTGCCTGTGGTTGCCGCTGCGCTGCTTGCGCTCTGGGAAGCCGGGCAGACCATCGTCGGCTGGCTGGTCCGGCGCGGATATGGGCGTCAACCTGGTCTGCTCTCCGCAGTTGGCGTGTTGCTGGCGTTGACTGCAGCACTGGCAGTCATTGCCACTGAAGGCGGTCCGTGGGGATGGATCGCCCTGATCCTCGGACCGGCGCTCTGGATCGTGGCGCTCAACGTGCTGCTGGCGGTTCGCCCGTACTATCGCGGCGCCGCCATCTATCCGGCAGTACTGGCGCTGATCGCCACCACCGCGCTCGCCGGACTTGCCGGCGTTGCACGGGCGCTCCTGCCGCCGCCCGGCATCTGGGTGACGCTGGATGGACTGGCGTTCGTCGGGCTGCTGGTTGCAGGGTTTACGGCGCTCCTGGATGTTGACCTGCGCGCGACGCCATTGCGTGAATTGCTGGTCGCGGCAGCGCTGCTCATGGGCGCGTTCGCCGTCGGCGGCGCGGCGCTGTTCACCGCGCAGGCCGCCTATCCGTCAGCAGGCGCGCCAGGGTGGCTGGCGATGGCGGCGCCAGCCTACTTTGGCGCGCTGGCGCTGGCGCTGCTCTTACAGCACATGTTTGGACTGGCGGACTCGCGGCTGGTCTGGGCGTGGGCATTGGTCTGGGCGGGCGCGCTGGTGAAGACTGCTGGCTATGTGGCGGACCTGCGCGGCAGCGGACTGGCGCTGGACGTGCTGGCGTCGGGGTTGTGGGCGACGGCGTGGCTGGTGCATCTGGCAACCCTTCGCCACCTGACGCTGCGCGAGTTTCGCTGGGAACACATTCCCAGCATGAGCGAAAGCGACCGTCTGGCGCGCGCCTTTCAATTGACGTATCGCGGATGTTATCAACTGCTCCACTCGGTGTACGGTGAGCGCCGTACACGGGCGCTCGATGATCGGATGGATGTGCTGGCAGCCACCGCAAATTGGGAGATTACCCTGGATCACGAGCAGGCTCGCATCGGGCAGCAGGTCAGGACGCTGCCAATCGCGGAACAGGGAGCGCGGTTCGCCGAGGTGCTGCGCTATACCGTCGCCGAGATTGAGCAGATTGCAGGCGCGGCATTTGCACGACGCTGCATTCAGGCGGCATACGACGCCCTTCCCTGGCCCGAACGCGAGACTGCCAGCCGGCTCTGTTTCCCCGACACGCCGTGGGCGCGCGAGTTGTCGCGTTCATTTGGCGACATCCGCGCTGCACGCCTGAGATTGCTGCGACAGGTTGATATTTTCCTGAACTGTGACGACGATGAACTGGAGGCGCTGGTTGCGAGCGCCGTCGAGCAAACCTTTTCCGCTGGCGCAACGGTGTTGCGCGCTGGCGCGTTGGCGCCGGGCATCTGGATTATCGAAGCAGGGGAAATCGTGGCACGGCGCGGCGGTCGGATCGTCGCCGAGCTTCATCGTGGCGAGACGATCGGCGCTGAAGAGGTGCTGGGCAATGCGCCCAGTACGCACACCTATCGCGCGACCGTGACATCCAGCCTGCTCTACCTGCCATCGGAAGAATTTTTCCGACTCGCTGCTGATCGCGTACCGCACGCTGCTGCCGGGCTGGAGTCCGCTGAAGTGCTCCGATTGCTGGAGCGCGTGCCGCTGTTCGCCGATCTGCCGCGCAACACGCTGCGCGGCCTGGCGGCGATTGCCGAGCAGCGCAGCTACCCGGCGCGCACCGTCGTGGTGCGCCAGGGAACGCCGAGCGGCACGTTCTTCGTCATCCGCAAAGGAACGGCAATGGTGATCCGACGCGAACCGGCTGCCAACGGACGGCAACCAAATCTGCGACCGGTCGCGCGGCTCGGACCACAGGAGTTCTTCGGCGAACTCGAACTGCTGCGCAACACGCCGCCCGTGGCGAGCGTCGTCGCTATGACGCCGCTTACCGTGCTGGCGCTGCCGCACGCCGCGATCCAGGCGCTGGTGCACAGCAACGGCGGCGTCTCGCAACGGCTCGAACGGGTCGGAACCGGCAGGCTAAAGGCGCTGGAGAGCGATATCGCTTCCAGAAAGGAGTAGTCTCTATACCATGGCACGTCCAGCGGCTGCCGCCGTTGTTCTGGACATCTGCAACGCCAGGGATTGATTTGCGCGGAAACATGGCATACAGTCGCCTCGGTTGACCTGCGCCCGCTCGATGTGGAACGGGTGCCATGGTGGAGCCTCACCAGCGGCGGCGCGCAACTGGCGCTGCGCGGCTGGCGTTTCGCCACCGACGAGACCGGCTACTCTCGCCTGATCACACTGACCAATACCACGACTGCGCCGCTCCACAACTACCCCGTGATGGTCACGATCGATACCGCTGCCCTGATTGCCGCTGGCAAACTGCGCGCCGATTGCGGCGATCTCCGGTTTTTCGACGAGCTTGGCTCACTCGACTACTGGCTGGAAGCAGGTTGTAACACCTCCACGACACGGATCTGGGTCGATGCGCCCTACCTGCCGATTGGCGCTCGATCCATCAACGTGACTTACGGCAACGCGCTGCACACGAGCGCCAGCAGCGGCGCCGATACATTAGCCATAAGCGACCATTGGTCCAGAGCAGATGATCGGCGTGCAAGTCTTGATCGGCGATACCCCTTGCCTCAACATCACGCCCGTCGACGCTACTCTGTTGTATTGCACGGCGCCGCCGCATGCGCCGGGCTGGGTTGATGTCAGGGTCATCAATCCCGACGGGGAAAGCGACACGCTGGTACGGGGGCTATGGTACGATCACCAGCCGCCATCCGGCGTTTCCCTGCTGTATTTGCCGTTGATGCAGCGGTAGGAAAAGGCGTCGCACCATTGTTCCGCCTTCAAAACCTTCAACCTTCCCGCCTTCACCTACTCCCGCTCCGCCACTACCACCACCGCGCGGCGACCGAGAATGAGGACCGGGTAGGTTTCACGGCGAACAAACCGGTCGTTCCGCCGCAGCGCGTCGTTCAGGGTGCGCGCGTCGCCGCTGAGCGCCACGAGCCGCGCGCCAGGACGCAGCACCCGCGCCGCCTCGCGCAGGAACGCCGGGTAGAGCGCGCGGTTCTCCTCGACTGATCCGATCTGGACGCCAAACGGCAGATTGACCGCCAGCGCCGTGACCGAACCGGCATCGAGCGGCAACCGGCGCGCGTCCCACTCGTGGATCGCGATCGGCTGGTAGCGCGAACCGATATTCGCCCGCGCCGTCGCCACCGCTTCGGGGTCGATGTCGCCGCCGATTAACGCGCGGTAGCGCCCCAGATGCGCCCGCTCGATGAGAATCGTTCCTGCGCCGCACATGGGATCGAGGAACACATCATCGTCACGCGGACCCGTCAGCCACGCCAGCGCCGCCGCCGCCGCCGGACGCAGCGAGGCGGGAAGGTGTTCGACCTTGTATGTGCGGTGGCGCAT
>JAUQOW010000086.1 GCA_030550675.1 Chloroflexota bacterium | reverse complement strand
GCGGCGCAACCGGCTTTGATAAGGTTATCTGGCAGGCGCGCCCGATTGACAGCGCCGATGAACCCGCGCTGGAATTGACATACGTCAGCCCCGACGGGGAAGAGGGGTATCCCGGCAATCTGAGCGTCGCCGTCACGTATACGCTGACTGCTGATGGTGCGCTGCGCATTGATTATCATGCGGTGACCGACCGCACCACGGTGGTCAATCTGACCAACCATGCCTATTTCAATCTGAGCGGCGCCGGAACCATTCTCAACCACGAGTTGCAGTTGTTCGCCAGTCATTTTTTGCCGGTCGATGCGTCGTTGATCCCGACCGGCGAAATTCGCGCCGTGAGCGGTACGGTGATGGATTTTACGTCGCCAACTCCGATTGGCGCGCGCATCCACGCTGATGATGATCAACTGCGTAATGGACTTGGCGGGTATGATCATACGTGGGTTATTCATGGCGCTGCTGGCGAATTGCGCCACGCAGCGCGCCTCGTCGATCCGGGCAGCGGTCGTGTGCTGGACGTGCTGACCACACAACCCGGCATTCACCTCTACACCGGCAACTCCCTCGATGGAACGTTGACCGCGCGCAATGGGCATGTCCTGGTCAAACACGCTGCACTCTGTCTGGAAACTCAACACTTTCCCGATGCGCCGAACCGACCGCACTTTCCCTCGACCGTCCTTAATCCCGGCAAGACGT
The DNA here is from genome assembly GCA_030550675.1 of Chloroflexota bacterium. Taxonomy (GTDB): domain Bacteria; phylum Chloroflexota; class Chloroflexia; order Chloroflexales; family Roseiflexaceae; genus Roseiflexus. The sequence continues at coordinate 17,342 of JAUQOW010000086.1, read as the reverse complement.
ATCGCCACACAACCGTGTTTCGCCTGTCAGTCGAGTGACGCCGGGGGCGGCGCACGTCTGATCGCCGATGACGCTGCCAAAGGCGCCGAAAGAAGAATAGACGCAAAGGCGCAAGGCTGTAAAGCAAGGGTGGAGCATCTGAATGACAAACGTTGCGCCCTGGCGTCTTTGAATCTTTTTTCCGTGAGGATTGCTGCGGTGACGCTATGATCGCCGCCTTTACGCCGAAAACTGTGGTACTATTAGTGTCATACCGACGGGTGATAGTATCCGGCAATTCGTACATGGCGTTTGACCCCGGCGCCTGCCGAGACTCCGCCGGGCATGCGTGCGACAGCAGAGGAGGCAACCGGTCATGGAAGCATTGACTCCCGATGAGCAGGAAATCCTCGAAGGTCTCTTCGTGAAGTCGCGGCTGCCCGGCTACGATCCGATGCTCGACGCCACAGAGGAAGAGCGCCGCATTGCTGCCAAATATATTGTGATCTGCCTGCAACAACTTGCTGCACTGGGAGTCCGTTCACAGATCGTCATCTCTGTTGACGCTAATTAAGCGCGATGATTGATACACTGCGCCGTCTGTGGAATAGCCTGCGCTCATCTGATCGCTCCCCGTCCATCCCGCTGCCAGCGCATACGCCACGATCACCGGTTGAACCGATCTTTCCCCGCGTCCTGATGATTGTGCATAACCCGCCGGTGACATCCGAGGGCGGGCGTCGCCTGACTGAGATCTTCGGCTGGAATGACCCGGACCGCCTGGCGCAGCGGTATATTGCCGATCTGGAACAGGCGAGCGGCGGTTATGTGCGGTATCAGATTGTCGAGCGCATCGACGCCGACTGGTTTCCGCCCAAGATCGACGGATTTCGATATACCGGGGAGAGTTACGTCGCCGCCTGGCGATCGCGTCGGATGCACGAACCTGACCGGATCGACTATGAGTCGCAGGTTGCAGCGTTCGATCTGATCGGGCGTTACGAACGCGGCGAGATGGATGAGGTCTGGTTCTTTTCCTTTCCATACGCCGGCGACTATGAGTCGACGATGGTCGGGCGCGGCGCATTCTGGTGCAACTCGCCGCCGGTTCCGAACACCGACCATTGCTCCGGCAGATTTGTCATCATGGCGTTCAACTATGAGCGAGACGTCGACTGTATGCTGGAGAATTTCGGTCATCGCGTCGAGTCGATTATGAGCCGGGTATTCGCTGCGCATCCGCCGTCACAGAATCTGTGGAACGTCTTCACGCGCTACGATAAAACCCACCCTGGACAGGCGCACTGCGGCAATGTGCATTTCGCTCCCAACTCCGAGCATGACTATGATTGGGGCAACCCGCGACCGGTTATCAGTTATTGTGACGACTGGCTGACATTTCCTGACATGCCGGGGCGCCCCCGGTGGGTTGACTGCCGGGAATGGGGCGGCGGCGACATGCGTCTCCACCATCTCTGGTGGCTCAGCCATCTGCCGCGGGTCGGCGGCGAAACGTTCGGCGTCCGCAACAACTGGTGGTCGTATGTGATCAATCCGAATCTGGTATCATGACGTACTGGCAGGAGTAAAGAGAGCGGGGTTTGGTGCACTTGTTCGGGGAACGGCGGGGGATTGATCTTTCGGGAGAACAATAATGGGATGGTCATTTCGCATCGCACAGGTCGCCGGTATCGATATCAAGATACATCTGACGTTCTTTCTGATCGTGATTCTTGGTGCGATTGCTGGCGGGGCGTCACATGGAGCGGTTGGCGCGGCATTCGGCGCACTGTTGATTTTACTGCTGTTTGTCTGCGTGACGCTGCATGAACTAGGGCATGGCATCGCGGCGCGCGCCTTCGGCATTCCAGTGCGCGAGATCATTCTGCTGCCGCTGGGCGGACTGGCGCTGCTGGGGCGAAACCCGTCGAAGGCATGGCACGAACTGGTGATCGCCGCTGCGGGACCGCTGGTGAATGTCATTATCGCCGGTGTGCTGCTGCTGGTGGCTGGAACGGCGTTTGCATTCGGGGTGTTTGACCCCGACACCCTGGGGGAGATGGGACGGGGAGCGTTTCCGGCGCCGTCGATCCAGGGGTTGACGCTCTGGTTGTTGCAGGCCAACATTCTGCTGGTGCTCTTCAATATGATTCCGGCGTTTCCGCTTGACGGGGGGCGTATTCTGCGTTCAGTGCTGGCAATGGTGATCGGCTTTCGCCGCGCCACACGCATTGCAACATTCCTCGGACAGGGGATCGCCGTGGTCATGGGTATCCTGGGGATTATCAGCGGCAACTTCTTGCTGGCGCTGGTTGCGGTGTTTATCTTTCTCGGCGCCGGGCAGGAGAACGCCGAAGGGCAGGCGCGTACCATGCTCGACACGATGCGCGTCGGCGACGCCTACAATCGTCACGCGCTCACCCTCGACATCGGCGACCGCGTGAGCAAGGTGGTCGATTATATTCTGACCAGCTACCAACCCGATTTCGCTGTTATGCAAGGGGGGCGTCTGGTTGGCATTGTGACGCGCGAAGACGTGTTGCGTGCGCTGGCGAGCGACACGCGCGATCTGTACGTTACCGGCATTATGCAGCGCGAGTTTGTGCGCGTTCCATCGAGCGCCACCCTCGATGAGGTGCGCCAGGTGATGAGCGCGCAAGGTACGCGCGTTGTGGCTGTGTACGACGGCGAAATCTATCTGGGGCTGGTCAGCATTGAGGATATCTCAGAAGCTTACGCAGTGCTATCGTACCTGGAGCGCCAGCAGGAAGCGCGCCGGGCGCAGATGGCGCGCGACGCGAGCAGCGGCGGGTAGGGCGCGATAATGATAATATGGCTATGATCCATGTGCAGCGCCCCTGCAGCGGCGTTGCATTGCAACGCCGCTGCAGGGGCGCCTTTGCCTTCGCCCTGCGTTGCAACGTCATGACCGACGGCGACGGCGGCGCACCAGTTCCAGCGCCGTTTGCAACGTACTGCACGTCGTCAACTGACCAAATCTGACCCCCAGTTGCACAATCGTCTGCGCGACTTCGGGCGACATCCCCGCCAGGGTTACGTGCGCACCAAGCAGACTGGCAGCCTGCGCCGTCTGCACCAGATGATTGGCGACCCCGGTATCGATCACCGAAATGCCGGTAATATCAACAATCACATCATCGGTGTGCCGCTCGCTGATGGCTTCGAGGATCGCCTGGGTCATCTGCGTGGCGCGGGCGCTGTCGATAGCGCCAATGAGCGGAACGATCAGCGTGTGATCGTCAATCGGAATGATCGGCGTTGACAGTTCTCGAATAGTTGAGCGTTGGGCGGCAATGATTTCTTCCTGCAACTTCTGCCGTTCGGCATTGCTCTCAATCAGATCGCGCATAATGCCGGGCAGCAGATCAAGCGCGCGCAGCGCCGACTCAGTGACGCTGTCGCGGGTGATCAGTTCGCCAGGGGTGAGGATCTGCCGCTCGACCGGGTTGCCGCGCAACGCCCGAAGCGCCGCATCGACCGCCTGACGCCCGATGCACAGCGGGTCCTGATTGACGGTCGCCAGCATGTGGTTGCTGTAAATGGCGCGCAACGCCTCTGGCAGCCCATCAAAACCTGTCACAGCCACGGTTCCCGTGCGTTGGAACCCCTCGAGCGCGTCGATCACGCCAAGCGCCATCGGGTCATTGGCAGCAAAGATGGCATCGATTGGCTGACCGGAGCGCAGCCATTCCTCCGCCAGACGCCTGCCGCTTTCGCGCGTCCAGTCGCCGACTGCCTGTGCAACGATCTGAATGCGGGGCCAGCGGTGCAGCGTCTCTGCCAGAATTTCAGCGCGATGGTTGCGCGGACCGGCAATCAGAGCAATGCGAAACTGATCGCCCAGGCGCTCTGTGAGCAACTCTGCGACGCGCATCAATCCCTGGCGTTCGTCAGATCGAACCGTGGCGCTGACATACCCCTCAAGGATGCCGCCATCGACCTCGATGACCGGCACGCGCGCCAGCCGCGCCAGTTCAAGATGCTGGGAAAACGCGCGCGTCTCGTGCGCCGGTCCGAGGATCAGCGCATGCACCCGTTGCCGCAGCAGATCAGCGACAATCTCGACCTGCGCTTCAACGGTTTGTGCGTCATGATCGATGACCCTGACCCCGTGCTCTGCGGCGCGCGCGCGCACGCCATGGCGCAGAATCGACCAGAACGTGAAACGAGCGTCGTTGAGAACACAACCAAGTGTGAGAGCGGATGTCACCATTGATCTCCTGTCAGGATGCTGTGCGACGATGCAATGACAGATTAGGAGATGATGTCTATCGGGGCGGCGTAGAGAGCAGCAACGCCGACGCCCATCCTTCCGTACCGGCGGGAACGCCTTCGCCCGACCGATCAGGCGCTGGTTGATCAACCCGAATCCGAAACCATATCTGATCACCGACTGTGCGGCGCTCCAGGAACGTAATCTGATCGCCCGGGTAAATGAGACCGACCACGTTATCCGCGATGCGTGGTTCGCGGCGCAGGTTGCCGCCTCTGACAACTTCACCGCTGCCGATGCCTGGCTCAAGCGTGACGGCAGGGCTGGTTGCCGCCTGTGCAGTTGCGGTGCGTAACGCGACACGTGTCGCCGTTCCCTGCGCTTCGACAGTTTGTGTGGCGCCAGCGACGCTGGTCAATCGCGGTACAACCGTCCCGACATATGCGGTTGCCGTGGCTGCCGCGCGTTCCGCCTGCTGCTGACGCTCGCCCGCGAGCCAGACCCCGCCCGCAGCCAGTGCGCCAAGCAAAAGAGCCAATCCAACGAGGTTGATCAATGCACGCAGCGGACCGCCACGCTTCGGGGCGTTTGGCGCGAACAGGCGGTCCCAGTCATCGGAGCGCATCGCACGGGGCACAGACACCTCTCATGCCAGTGACGAGTGACGTGTGGATAGTGATAAGCAACAGATAATAAGTGACAGGCAATCTTGCAACAGGCGCCTGTGTGAACGAGCGATAGGCAGGCTTTATGTCACGCTGAACAGTATAACATATCGCGGAGCGTCATTCGCTCACTGTTGAAGATGACGATGCAATGTCCGGGGGTCGATCAGGCGATATCCCACGCCTCGAACATTGATAATATAGGCGGGATCGATCTTATGCCGCAGGTTGTGAATATGAGTCTTGAGGAGTTGTTGGGCTTCATCGTCGGAAATGGCATGAGCATTGAGGTAGACGCGCTGAACGATGTCGCGAAACGGAAGAACCCGACCGCGCGCTTCCGCCAGGCAACAGAGCAATTCGTATTCAGTCGGCGTAATCTGAATGACCCTGTTTCTGAACATTACACGCCGATGGAAGCGATCAACCAGGAGTTCACCCACCCGCAGGTAGCGTAGCTGCTCAAGCACGAAGCGCTCATCTTCCGGGGCGGCATCGTGCGCATGTTCCCGCAGAACTGCGCGATGCAGCGCAGCATCGTAGCGACGTTGCATCGCACCTGCAATAGAGCGCAGCAGTTCGTCCGGTTTGCACGGTTTGAGCAAATAATCGTAGACGCCGGCGCGCAGCGCTTCGATGGCGGTGCCAAGCGTACCATAGCCTGTCAGGAGCACGACTTCCGGCGGATCCGGCAGTCGCCGCGCCGCCCGCAACACATCCAGACCGTTGACGTCGTTCATGCGCAGATCAGTGAGCACGACATCGTACACGCCGCTGCTCATCTCCTCCAGGTGCTGACGCGCAGTTTCGCCATCGGCGATAGCCGTCACGTGATAGCCAGCGCTTTCGAGGATACGGCGCAGAGACATCAGCGCTGCGTGATCGTCTTCGACGAGGAGAATGCGACCGTGCTTACGAGCCATGGTTCAAACGCCTCCGATCAACCTCCCGCCGCCATCAGCAGCGTTCTCCTGTTCCTGGAATGCGCCGTCTGCGTCCGCATCGGCTGCCATGGGAAGCGTAATGATAAACGTTGCGCCTCGTCCGGGGGCGCTCTGCACTCGCAGCGTCCCGCCGTGCTGCTCAACGATCTGCCGGCTGACCGTCAGACCCAGTCCTGATCCATGCGGCTTCGTGGTAAAGAACGGGTCAAAAATGCGTTCTTGCAGATCGGGCGTAATCCCCGGTCCAGTATCTTCTACGATAATCTGCACGCAAGGGATTGGCGAGCGGTCAAGCGTCTCATTCGCGCTGCGCGTCGTGATATGGAGGACGCCGCCATACGGCATGGCATCCACCGCGTTCAGCACCAGGTTGAGCATCACCTGTGTCAGCGCATCGCGCTGCCCCGACACTCGCGGCAACTGCGTCGCCAGGGATCGTTCCACATGGATGCCATTGCCTGCCAGGGCGCCGCCGAGCAACAGGAGCACCCGCTCGATCACCGCATTGCAGTCGATCAGTTCAATCGAGCCATCACCAGGACGATGGAGATCAAGCAGACGCCGCAACAACCCCGACACCCGACATATCTCGTCGCTGACCAGATCGAGAAACTCCGCCGACTGTTCAGATCCGTGCGAACGCAACAGATAAAGATAGTTCTGAATCGATTGCAATGGCGTGTTGATCTCATGCGCTACAATCGCCGCCAGGCGACTGCTCATTGCCAACCGCTCATTCTGGCGCACGATCGCCTCCAGTTGCAGGCGTTCAGTGACATCCACCAGTCGCAGCACCGCCCGTTGCGCCTCGTCAGCATCGCTGAGCGGAATGCTATAGACGTCGAGAATCGCCGTTTCGCCTGATACACGGTGCATCTGCACCCGTCCCGAAGATTTGAGGCCGCTGGAAAGGGTGCGCGATACGATTGGCGCAATCGCCGGACAGATCTCAGTGCATGGTTTGCCAGGCAGCGCATCCGGCAGGGCATCGAAGAGGCGGGCAAACTGACGATTGGTTGCCTGAATGACACCGTTGCCATCGATCAATGCCAGCGCATCATCGAGGTTGTCCACAATCGTATGTAACAGGTCGCGGCTCAGGCGCAGATCGGCATTAACTTCTTGAAGGCGCGCATTCGCGTCCGCCAGCGCCTGACGGTCGCGTTTGCGGTCGGTCATATCGCTGATAATGCCAATTGCGCCGCTCCGCTGCTGCTGATCATCATAGATCGCCGCAACCGTCACGAACGCGGGAAAGGTCGTTCCATTGCGCCGTACCAGCGTCAATTCCCCTTCCCACGTGCGACCGGCGGCGACAGTCGCGCGCATTTCCGCAATCAGTGCGTCATCCTGCGACTCAGCCACCAGATCGAAAACATGACAGCCGATCATTTCAGGTTCGCTCCACCCGAAAATGCGTTCTGCTGATTGGCTCCAGTAGATGATTTCGCTCGAAAGATTGGTGGCGATCACCGCCTGGCTGACGGCGGCGAGCAGCGTCGCCTGGAACCGCAGTTTTTGCTCGGCGCTGATGCGCTCGGTGATTTCTTTGCTCAACATATGGTTCGCCAGGCGCACATCGGTGAGTTGCTGCTGCAAGCGCTGCCGAAGATCAATGGCGTGCTGGCGTTGAACCGCTGCGTGGCGTCGCAGTCGCGCTTCGATGCGCTTTTGCCGACTGATATCGGTGGCAATGCCGACGATGAACTCAACACCCTCTGGATCAATGCGCCAGAGACTGGCGCTGACCAGCACCGAGGCGTCGACTCCGTCGCGGCGCTCCGCGATCAATTCGCCGCTCCACCGACCATGTTGAACGACGGTATTCAGCGCGCGCGACAGCCTGCGTCGCCAGCCGGGGCGATCCGACAGGGACACGATCGACTGACCAATCATCTCTTCCCGGCGCCATCCGAAAGCGGCTTCCGCTGCGCGGTTCCAGTACACGATGACGCCAGAGCGGTCGATGATTACGAGCGGTTGCCCGATCGCCTCAATCAAATCAATATGGGTGCGCAGTGGACCCGGCACGCGGCAGTCTTCGGACGCGGAGACTGGCTGGAGCACATGTGTCATAGCGGCATCATGATACACCATTTTGGGCGCGTGTGCGCGGATGGGAGCGTTAGACGTTGAACGTTGCATGTTGCACGTTGAACGTTGCAGGCGGCGGGAACGTCCCCGACCCTTGAGGTCTCTGCCATGGACCGGTCTTTGCAATGGAACGCCGCTAACGGCGCGATCCCCGCCTGCGAGACGCGCGCCGCCCGACCTCAAGGGTCTTGGGGGAGGAAGGTTGTGGGTTTGCATTCACGGCGTCGTCCAGTCCTCGACGGTTAATCCTGGCGCGCGTGCAAACTCCCGGACATTGTTGGTCACGAAGAATGATCTGGTAACTGACCGCCTGAGCGGCTAGCAGGGCATCAAGCGCCCTGATTGGCGTTCCCTGAGCTTTGAGGGAGGCGCGCATCGCGCCATACGCCGTCGCTGTCCGGTCATCAAAGGGCAAGATCGTCAAGGGCAGCAAGAAATAATCGAGCTCCTTTTGGTTTTGGAGGGGGTGCGCGCTCTTTGCAACGCCGTATTGCAACTCGGCGACTGTAATTGCGGAGACAGCGATATCAGTGACGGGATGCTGCGCGAGTCTCTGCAAGACAGTCTGCGGCTTTTGCCGAATCAGGAGGACGCAGATGTTCGTGTCGAGCAGATACCTCATTCAAACAGATTCTCGCGCGTTTGGGCTGACAGTTGATTGCGCTCTGCCATGAAGTCGTCGGAAAACATGGACAGACTCTCGATGAGCGTTTGCCATGAGTCATACTCAGGAATAAGCGCGACTGCATTTCCCATGCGTTTCAAGTACACTTTTGCGCCGCGAAACCGATACCTTTCGGCAAGCGGATGGCCTGGCTCTGTCCGTTCTTGAAGATCTTCGCAGTATCCATGGCACTCTCCCCTGCGAGTCAGTATATATTCTGAGTATACACTTGGCGCCTGCACCTTGCGAGCAGAAAACGGAACTCAACGGAAGGGCGGATGCAAGCCGTCAGGCAGCGCCTTGATCAGCGGCAACAACAGCAGCGCCGCCTGCATCGCCGCTGCGCGAGACGAGAGCGGCGGAGCACTGACAGGCGCGCGCCCCGGTTTCGCCACTCCATCGCACAGGCGCTGGCGCACCGGCGCCGTGTCCGCATCGGAAATATGCCATGCCCCAATAACTTTCGAACAATCTCGCACAAAGGCGCAAAGGCGCAAAGACCCTGCACTTCAGCTCCATTGATATTGATAATGGCTCGCCGTCCTGATTTGAAAGGTGTTCTGACGTGCCCTTAATCGCTGGAGGATGCGTGCGTCCGCGCTGGCATCGGGAGTTGCGCCGCAGTATGCCGCCAGGTGCGCGCGCTGTCGGCATCGCCCGACAGTTGATAGACCATGACTGGCGTTGTGGCGATGTGAGCGTCGCGCGCGGAGTGAATCGCAGCAATCTGCGGACCCGCGACTTGCGGATGCGCCCCTGGCGGATCTGGTCGAGCAGCGACGCGAGCGCGGCGTATTCGTCGCTGTCAGCGGGAAGCGTCGCCAGCGCCTGTTCGATTGGCGCGATGAGGTCTGCGGGAGATGGGGGCATCGCACGCCGCGCGTCGAGATTATCCGGTTATTGCGACAGGAGTGGCACTAACTCATCTCGGCTTATCTCACAATCGTGCAGAATCTTTGACATCAACCCTGGACCGATAGTTTCGCCGCGATGCACAGGGACAACAGTACACCGTCCGTCAGCGTGGCGCAAAAAGTGATGACTTTCTTTGATACGCACCACTTCAAAGCCAACTTTGCGCAATGCAGCGATGAGTTCCTGTCCTTTGACGCGCGGTAGTTTTGTCATGCATCAACCCAAACGCGCTGGACCCCGATGAATTCCTGCGGCAGGAGCGGTTCGCCTTCAACTTCCAGACACAATTCGATTGCCTCTCGGATTCGTTTCATCAAGGTATCGAGCGATCTGGCTTGTGTATGACAACCGCGCAATTCAGGAACAGTGGCTACGTAGTAGCCTTCAGCGTCGCGTTCGATAATAACAGTGAAGGCTCTTGTCTTGTGCATCGCTCCAATCGTGTATCGCTGTGCGGCTTCAACTCAATTGTATTGCGCTGCTGTCCGACCGTCAATGATGGTGCTACCGCGGACCCATGCGCAGCGCGCCATCGAGGCGGATCGTCGTGCCGTTCAGCATCGGGTTCTCAACAATGTGTTGCACCAGCGCGGCGAATTCCGACGGTCTGCCGAGGCGCGACGGGAACGGAACCTGCTGCACCAGCGCCGTGATCGCCGCCTCTGGCAACCCTGCCAGCATCGGCGTGTCGAACGTTCCCGGCGCGATGCCGACGACGCGAATCCCGTGCCGCGACAGTTCGCGCGCCAGCGGCAGCATCATGCCGACCACGCCTGCCTTCGAGGCGCTGTACGCCGCCTGGCCGATCTGCCCCTCGAACGCGGCAATCGACGCAGTGCAGACAATCACGCCGCGCTCGCCGTCGTCGTTGGGGGTATTGCCCGCCATAGCCGCCGCTGCCAGCCGGACGGCGTTAAATGTGCCGATCAGGTTGACGGTGATCACGCGCGTGAAGCGTTCGAGCGGCAGCGGTCCTTCTTTGCCTAACGTGCGTTCTGCCGTGGCGATGCCCGCGCAACAGACGAGCATGCGCAGATTGCCATCGCTTGCGGCTGCCTCGACTGCTGCCTGCATCTGTTCGGCGTCGGCGACATCGGCGGCGAAAAAGCGCGCCCGTTCGCCAAGTTCCGCCGCCAGCGCCGCGCCTGCGTCGCGGTTGACATCGACGATCGTCACGGTTGCGCCAAGCGCCGTCAGATGACGCGCCACACCTGCGCCCAACCCCGAAGCGCCGCCGGTGATCAGGGCGCTGTTGCCTGCGATCTGCATGGAGTGCTCCTTTCACAATAAGCTCGCACGAAGGTGCGAAGGCGCAAAGACCCTACAGGACTATCGAGGGTAGATTGTACACCCTTGTTTGCATAATCGCGTAAATGCCGTGGAAATGCGCGAATGCGCTGATTTTTGTGGCGCGCTCGGGCGCGGAAAATAACCCTCGTGACCCAAAAACTCCACCCCTGTGCGGGCGCCCACAGGGGGGCTACATTCTACCTGCCTGCGGGCAACCTGCACCACACATGCGGGTGCACCGGGGGCGCGCCGCAGGCGCGCCCCTGCCTGCCACTGTTCCGGCGTGGGACGGGCAATACGCGGGCGCATTGCCGCGCTGCGTGGGCGCCCACAGGGGGGCGCCCCTACGTTTCTCCTTGGCTGCGGGCAACCTGCACCACACATACGGGCCACCGGGGGCGCGCCGCAGGCGCGCCCCTACCTGCCGCTGTTCCGGCGTGGGACGGGGCGCTCATACGTTCCATCTGCAACGTTCAACGTGCAACGTGGAACGTTCAACCTTCCCGCCCTCGACCTTCAACCCCTCATCCCCCTTACCTCGTAGAGACGTTGCGATGCAACGTCTCTACGAAACCCTTCTTGCCTTGTGGGGACGTTGCGATGCAACGTCTCTACCTCGCGCCTCGTTCCTCACTCCTGTTATAATACGCTCGCCCGGCATGTCTTACAGATAAGGAGGATGCCTTATGACCTACGACAACATCCTCGTGTCTACCGACGGTCCGCTGACGATCATTACCATCAATCGCGAACGCGTGCGTAATGCACTCAATCAGGCGACCATCGCCGAGCTGCTCACGGCGTTGCGTGCGTTCGAAGCCGATGCGTCGCAGCGCGTCGCTATCATCACCGGCGCTGGCGATCGCGCGTTTGCTGCGGGCGCTGACATCAACGAAATTCGGGTGCTGCCGAGCGCCGATGCGGCGCGGCGGTTCAGCGAAGCCGCCCACGAACTCGGTTTGTACATGCACCAGATGACCAAGCCGATCATCGCGGCAATCAACGGGTATGCGCTGGGCGGCGGGCTCGAGCTGGCAATGAGTTGCGATATTCGCATTGCCGCCGAGACCGCGATGCTTGGTCAACCAGAGATCAACCTTGGCATCTTTCCCGGCTGGGGCGGCACTCAGCGCCTGCCGCGCCTGGTCGGTCCGGCGGCGGCGCGCCTGCTCTGCATGACCGGCGACATGATCACGGCGGAAGAGGCGCTGCGCCTTGGTCTGGTCGAGCGGGTCGTGCCCACGGCATCGTTGATGGAAGAAGCGCGCGCATTGGCGATGAAGATCGCCGCGAAAGCGCCGCTGGCGATTACTGCCATCAAGCAGGCGATCAATCGCGGTCTGGACATGCCGCTGGCGGAAGGGTGCATGTACGAAGCGGCGCTCTTTGGCGCCATCGTAGCCACGGACGACGCGAAAGAGGGGACGACCGCGTTTCTCGAAAAACGCCAACCAACGTGGAAGGGACAGTAGACGCGCCGCAGAAGAAGAGACGGTGCACCGCACCGTCTCCAGGAGACGCGCGGCGCGCCGTAGAGACGTTGCAGCGCACCGTCGCCGACAGACGTTGTAGCGCAACGTCGCCGACAGACGTTGCAGCGCACCGTCGCCGACAGACGTTGCAGCGCAATGTCTCTGGCAGACGTAACGCATGAATGCGTGACGGGTTGAGAAGAGAGGAGTGTATGGAGATGGAGATCGCGCGCAGCGCCAGCGTCTCTGCCATCGATGATCGCCGCGAACAGGTTGGCTGGTATTTCTACGACTGGGCGAATTCCGCCTTTTCCACTACGGTCGTGACCGTTTTCCTCGGTCCTTACCTGACTTCGGTGACCCGGCGCGCCGCCGACGCCGATGGGTTTGTGTACCCGCTGGGCATTCCGGTCGCGGCTGGCGCGTTCTTTCCTTACATGGTCTCCCTGTCGGTGTTGCTCCAGGTCCTTTTTCTGCCGATCCTTGGCGCAATTGCCGACTATACCCACCTGAAGAAGCATCTCATGGGCGTGTTCGCCTACATGGGCGCTATCGCCACGATGCTGCTCTACTTTCTTGATGGCGGCAATTACCTCTTTGGCGGATTGATGTTTCTGATCGCCAACCTGAGTTTTGGCGCGTCGATCGTGTTTTACAACGCCTTCCTGCCGGAGATCGCCAGCCCTGACCGGCGTGATGCCGTGTCGTCGCAGGGATGGGCGCTTGGCTACCTTGGCGGCGGATTGTTGCTCGTCGCCAACCTGTTGCTGTTCCAGAACGCCGAGTCGCTCGGCGTTTCCTCCGAGCATGCCGTGCGGATCAGCCTCACATCCGCCGGGATGTGGTGGGCGATCTTCACAATTATCCCGCTGCTGGCGCTGCGCCGGCGCGATCCGATCAAGCGCATCCCGCCAGGCGAACATTATGTGACGATTGGTTTCAAGCAATTGTGGGAGACGCTGCGCAAGGCGCGTCATTACCCGCAGACGCTCCTGTTCCTGGGCGCCTATCTGCTCTACAACGACGGCATCCAGACGGTGATCGCCCTGGCGTCGCAGTTTGGCGCCGAAGAATTGAAACTGGAGCAATCTACGCTGATTTCTGCTATTCTGATGGTGCAATTCGTCGCTTTCGTCGGCGCGCTCGCCTTTGGGCGCATCGCCGGGTGGCTCGGCGCCACCCGCGCCCTCCTGATCAGCCTGCTGATCTGGACGAGTGTGATCTTCGCGGCGTATGGCTGGATACAACCCGGCAATCCGACGCAGTTCTTTATTCTGGCGGCGGCGATTGCGATCGTGATGGGCGGGAGCCAGGCGATCAGCCGGTCGCTCTTTTCGCAGATGATCCCGCCGGGGCAGGAGTCGGAATACTTCAGCCTGTACGAAGTCAGCGAACGCGGCACGAGCTGGCTGGGACCGTTCGTGTTCGGGCTTGCGCTCCAGTTTACCGGCAGCTACCGGATTGCGATTCTGCTGCTGCTCGTCTTCTTCATCGCCGGTATCGCGCTGCTGCTGCGCGTCGACGCGCGCCGCGCCATCCTTGAAGCTGGCAACGTACCGCCTGCGAAGGTATGAGGGAGGCGCTCGTCATCACAGGTTGAATGTGGGAAGGTGACAGAAGTTGGAAGGTGGGCATTAAATGTTTCGCGTTGAACGTTGCACGCGAAGACGTTGCCAGCAACTCGTTGATGGTTCCTGGTTCTCAGTTCTCGGTTCTCAGTTCTCGGTTCTCAGTTCTCGGTTCTCAGTTCTCGGTTCTCAGTTCTCGGTTCTCAGTTCTCGGTTCTCAGTTCTCGGTTCTTGAGAGGAAACGACAATGGATTTCACCGCCAACTACGACATGTTCCTGACCGAGGAACACCAGATTCTGCGCCGCACGGTGCGCGAGTTTGCTGAAAAGGAGGTCGCACCCTTCATTCGTGAGTGGGACCGCAGCGGCGCAGCGATGGAGGGACCGGAGACGCGCCCGTATATTCGCCCGATCCTGAAGCGCATGGGCGAATTGGGGCTGCTCGGCATTTGTCTGCCGACGCGGCTTGGCGGCGCAGGAATGGACTACCTGGCGCTGGCGGTCGTGTGTGAGGAACTGGAGCGGGTCGATAGTTTTCTGCGCGTGGTGATGAGCGTCCACACCGGTTTGAACTCGCTGACGCTGTTTCAATGGGGAACGGAAGAACAGCAGCGGAAGTACCTGATTCCACAGGCGAAAGGCGAGAAAATCGCCGCTTACTGTCTGACTGAGCCGAACAGCGGCACCGATGCTGGCGCGATGCTCGCCACAGCGCGGCGCGATGGCGACTATTACATCCTGAACGGCGAGAAGACCTGGATCAGCCTGGCGGACATCGCCGACAATTTCCTGGTCTTTGCCAAGACCGACCCGTCGAAGGGGAATCGGGGCATCTCCTGTTTCATCGTCGAGCGCACCATGCCCGGCTTCAGCAGCCGCCCGATCCACGGCAAACTCGGCGTGCGCGCTGGCAATACCGGTTCGGTCATTCTCGAAGACGTGCGGGTGCCGGTCGCCAATCGGCTTGGCGAAGAGGGCGAAGGGTTCAAGATCGCCATGACTGCGCTCGACAATGGGCGCTACACCGTCGCCGCCGGAGCGACCGGTCTGATTCAAGCATGCCTGGAAGCCAGCATCCGCTATGCCAAAGAGCGCCAGACCTTTGGCGTTCCTATCGCTGAACACCAGTTGGTCAAGCGCATGATCAGCCACATGGTGCGCAAGCTCGACACCAGCCGCCTGCTGGTGTACCGCGCGGGCTGGATGAAGAATCAGGGGCGTCGCAATACCCGTGAAACAACCCTTGCCAAATGGCACGCCACCGTCAGCAGTTTCGAGGCTGCCGACGATGCGATTCAGATCCACGGCGCTTACGGCTACAGCGACGAATATCCCGTCGAACGCTACCTGCGCAACGCGCGCGGCGCCGTGATCTACGAGGGCACCCGCGAATTGCAGGAACTGCTCCAGGCGGATTTCGCGCTTGGCTTCCGCGAAAATAAGCCGCTGCGCCGCGAATTGCCCGCGTATGACCCGAATGAATGGGCATGATGAACATCATGTTATAATGCACTGTGTCACCCGGTACGCCAATGAGCGCACAATGGGATAAGCAGGGGAAGCAGCATTGATGCGAAGCCGCTGACGATCAGCGGCGCAAGAGGGAGGCGCTATGCACATCGTTGTCTGCATGAAACAGGTTCCGCGCGACAACTCGGTCAAGATCAACGCGGATCTGACGATCAACGCCGATGGCATTGAACCGATCATCAACCTCTTTGATGAGTATGCCATCGAAGAGGCGCTGCAGTGGAACGAGAAGCTGGGCGGTAAGGTCACCGTCCTTTCCATCGGTCCAGAAGACTGGAAAGAACAGATCCGTCGCGCGCTCGCTATGGGCGCTACCGACTCGCTGCTGTTGAGCGACCCGGCGTTTGCCAACCTGGACACCTTCGGCGCTGCGCGCGTCGCTGCCGCAGCCATCAAGAAGCTTGGCGACGTTGATCTGGTGCTGGGCGGTCGCAACTCGACCGATGACGAAACCGGGGCGTTCGCGCCGGCGCTGGCGCGGTTGCTTGGCTGGACGCAGTTGACATATGTAGGGAAGATTGTCGCGCTCGAAGGCGGCAAGATCGTCGCCGAGCGCCACCTCGAAGAGGTCGTTGAAACGGTCGAGGCAAGCCTGCCTGCGGTTGTGACGGTCGTCAAAGGCATCAATGAGCCGCGCTACCCGTCGTTGCTGCGCATCCGCAAAGTCGCCAAGGTCGAGATTCCGACCTGGTCGGCGGCAGATCTTGGTCTCAGCGCCGCTGATCTGACCCCCGCGCTGAAGCTGGTCAATCGCGTGCCGCCGCCGCCGCGCCCGAAGGGTGAGATCATCGAAGGGAAGGATGCTGCCGAGAAGGTCAAGAAACTGGTCGACAAGTTGATGGAAGCGCAGGTTATCTGACAGGAGAACGTCTATGGCGAACGAGATCTGGGTTTTCATTGAGCGAACCTCCCAGGGCGAGATAGCCGGGGTGTCGAAGGAATTGCTCGGCAAGGCGCGCGAACTGGCAGACGCCAACGGCATGAAAGTCGGCGCGCTGATCCTGGGCGCTGGCGTTGGTGACCTCGCAAACGTCGCCTTCAGTTACGGCGCCGATACTGCGTATGTGATCGATGACGCCGCCCTGGCGCAGTACACCACCGATGCGTATGTCGGCGCAGCCGCAGCGCTGGCGAAGAAGTATCAGCCCGCCCTGATCCTGACTGGCGCCAGCTTCCAGATGCGCGATTTCAGTGCGGCGCTGGCGGCGGAACTTGATACTGGCGTCGCCGCCGACTCAACGAACGTATCCATCGAGAACGGTACGATCAGCGCCGTGCGCAGCTCACATGGCGGCAACGTCATCAATACACTGGCATTCGCCCCAGGCAAAACGGCAGTTGTCTCGGTGCGCAAGCAAAGTTTCCCGGAACCGCAGCCGAACCCCGGTCGTTCCGGCGCTGTGGTAACGGAAGCCATGCCCGCTGTGCCGATGCGCGCAAAGGTCGTGAGCGTTGCACCAAAGCAGGGCGCCGTCAACCTGTCGGACGCCGCGATCATTGTGTCGGGCGGGCGCGGCCTGGGGTCGCCCGAGAACTATTACAAACTGATTCCGCCGCTTGCAGAAGCGGTCGGCGGCGCCTACGGCGCATCGCGCGCGATCGTCGATGCTGGCTGGGTGCCCTATGAGCATCAGGTCGGTCAGACCGGCAAAACGGTCAGCCCGAAACTGTACATGGCGATTGGCATCTCCGGCGCGATCCAGCACCTGGCGGGCATGCGCTCCTCGCGCACGATCGTGGCGATCAATAAAGACCCGGACGCGCCGATCTTCCGCGTCGCTACCTACGGCGTCGTTGGTGATGCCAATGAAATCGTGCCGTTGCTGACCGAGGAGATCAAGAAGCGCACGGGGAGGTAGAACTGAGAACCGAGAACTGATAGGAAGATCAACCTAAACCTGGACAAACACGCCTGTACCTGTGGAGCGGTCGGCGTTGGCTTCGACAGACTCAGCCAACGCCGGTTGAGCCTGTCGAAGCCAACGC
>JAUQOW010000085.1 GCA_030550675.1 Chloroflexota bacterium | reverse complement strand
TCGCGCGATGGCGCACGCCTGGCGACGGCTGGCGCCGACTCTGCCAGCGTTCGTCTGTGGGACCTCTCCGGTGCGACGTTGACTGCACGCGAACTTGCAGGACCAGGGGGAAACAATACTGCCATCGCCATGAGTCGTGATGGACGCCTGCTGGCGATCGGCGACAACCAGGGTGTAGCACTCGTGTATGATCTGGCAAACCTTTCGGCGCCGCCGCAACGCCTGAGCGGACTTGGCGGGCGCAGCGGCATTCGCTCGCTCGCCTTTAGCCCCGACGGCCGCGTGTTGGCGACCGGCAATGACGATAGTCAGGCGCGCCTCTATAATCTGGCATCTGGTTCTGGAACATACACTCGTGAACGCACTCGCGGCGCGCTGACGTCGATCACGTTCAGCAGCGACGGACGCTGGCTCGCCTACGGCAGCGCCGGAGGGCAGGTGCGTCTCTGGCGTCTCAGCGGCACGCAGTTCGAATCGGTCTATGTGCTGCTGGGTCTGACGGCGGAGGTGACGGAGGTGCGCATTACATCGGGGAATGCGCTGGTCATTGCTGGCAGCGCCGACGGGACGACCTGCCTCTGGGACCTCGAGGCGCGTAGTGATAACCGGGCGCGCGTGGTGCTGCGCGGTCAGAGCGCCCGGATCACAGGGCTGGCGCTGAACGGCGACGCCAGCCGTCTGGCGACTGCCAGCGCCGATGGGCGGGTGGCCCTCTGGGATATGCGAGCCGTTGATCCCGGCGTCAAACCGCTGATCCTCCACGGTCACGACGGCGCCGTCACCAGTGTGTCGATACTGACGAACGCCTCCCTGATGCTGACCACAGGCGCTGACGGCATGGCGCGCGTCTGGAACCTGAACTCCCCGCTCGACGCCCCTGAGACGCTGCCGCAGGCAAGCCAGGATCTGATTGACGTCGCCTGCCGCGTTGCAGGACGCACGCTGTCGGAACGTGAATGGAACGACTACATTGAAGGGACGCCGTATAATCCATCCTGCAAGAAAGGAGGATGATCAATGCCCGATGCAAACGATATCGTCATCATCGGCGCGGCGCGCACGCCGATTGGCAAGTTCCAGGGCATGTTTCGCACCGTTCCCGCCACCGACCTCGGAGCGCACGCCGTGCGCTCCGCCGTTGCGCGCGCCGCCATCGATCCGGCGCTGGTCGATGAGTGCATCATGGGAAACGTGGTCAGCGCAGGGCTTGGTCAGGCGCCTGCCCGTCAGGCGGCGCTACGCGGCGGTCTCCCCGAATCGGTCGGCGCGCTGACGATCAACAAGGTGTGCGGCAGCGGTCTCAAGGCGGTGACGCTGGCTGCCGCCCTCATTCGATCCGGCGAGGCGTCACTCATTGTGGCTGGCGGCATGGAGAGTATGACGCGCGCGCCCTACCTGCTGCCGCAGGCGCGCGGCGGCTATCGCCTGGGCAATGCCGAACTCGTCGATGCGCTGATTTACGACGGCTTGTGGTGCGCTTTTGAGCATCATCATATGGGGCATGCCGCCGACTGGACGGCGCGCACGTATGGGATCACCCGCGAGCAGCAGGACATGTACGCCGTCGAGTCGCAGGCGCGCGCCGTCGCTGCGCAAGACGCCGGGGCGTTCGCCGATGAAATCGCCCCCTTTGTGACGCAGAGCGGCGATATCCTTGCCGCCGATGAGCCGCCGCGTCGCGGGGTTAGCCTCGCCACCCTCAGTAAACTGTCGCCTGCCTTCTCGCCCGATGGAACGGTGACTGCGGGCAACGCCCCTGGTCTGACCGACGGCGCGGCTGCCCTGGTCGTCGCCAGCGCGCAACGCGCCGCCGACCTGGGCGCGCGTCCGCTGGCGCGGTTGATCGGCGCGGCGCAGGCGGCTGTGGCGCCGCGCGAGGTCTTCACGGCGCCGGTGTACGCCATTCGTCGTCTGCTGACGCAGACGGCGACGACTCTTGATGACTACGATCTGTTTGAGATCAACGAAGCGTTCGCCGCGCAGATCGTCCAGAACATTCGCGCGCTGACCCTCGACAGCGACCGGCTGAATGTGCATGGCGGCGCCATCGCGCTGGGGCATCCGATCGGCGCCAGCGGCGCGCGCATTCTGGTGACGCTCATCTATGCGCTGATCCGGCGCGGCGGCGGGCGCGGGATCGCGGCGCTCTGCCTGGGCGGGGGCGAAGCGGTGGCAGTGGCAGTGGAAACGCTCTAACAGGAAGATCAACCAGATATTGGACAATCTCGTGATCGGCGTTGGCTGAGCCTGTCGAAGCCAACGCCAACTACTCCACAGATGCAGGCGTGATTATCCAGGTTTGAGTTGAACGCTCTATAAGGTTTGGATGGGCGGCGCGGCAGGCGCTGGCTGAGCCCGTCGAAGCCAACGTTCGCCAGCGTCGGGCATCGTGAGAACGCCGCAGCCGCAGCGCATTACGCCGCGAACAGGCTGCGCACGCGCGCGACGTATTCTTCAACGACGGCGCGCATGTCGGCGATATTCTCGCGGATCTGCGCGCGCGGATCGCTTTCCCGGCTATCTTCGGCTGGCACAAGAAGCCACATCGCCAGATAGAGCAGTGTGCCGAAGCCGTTGATCAGCGCCAGGAACAGGAAGCCGAGGCGCACAAACACCGGGTCGATATCCAGCGCGCGCGCCACGCCAGCGGCGACGCCTCCCAGAATGCGTTCACTGCGAACGCGTCGAAGTGTTCGAGTTGCCATAGTTCTCTCTCTGCCCGTCACGACCAAGGTTTTGCAGCAGTGCAGTGCGGGCGCTCCTTTCCGCTGATTACGACGCACCCGACGGAGTGAAAGTTGCATGGCGCGCCATCTCGCCGTTTTGCGCGAACCATACCTGAGCCGCATCCTTGCTGGCGAGAAGACGATCGAGTCGCGCTTTCTGCGGGTGCGCGCGGCGCCGTATGGCTATGTGACTGTCGGTGATACACTCTTCCTCAAACGCGCCAGCGGGCCCATTGTCGCCACAGCGCGGGCGGCGCGCGTCGCAGCATTCGATCACCTGACGCCAGCGCGCGTCGAAGCCTTGATCGAACGCTACGCCGATGAACTCCGTCTCGATGACGATATGCGCGCCCGCGCGCAATCCAGCCGCTACGCAGTGCTCATCTGGCTGACCGACGTCGCGCCGATCAGCGATCCGCCAATCATTTCCAAACGCGACCGGCGCGCATGGGTGGTGCTGGAAAGTTGACGCAATGCGGCGAAAATGATACTATCCGCATAAAATACACGCGATCAGGGAGAGGAACAGGCGATGAAGCTGCACGAGTACCAGGCGCGCGATATTCTGGCGCGCTACGGCGTACCGGTGACAGGCGGCGGCGTTGCGACGACGCCAGCGGAGGCGCGCGCAATCGCTGAGCAGATCGGCGGGCGGGTCGTGGTTAAGGCGCAGGTGTTTGTCGGCGGGCGCGGCAAGGCAGGCGGCGTCAAACTCGCTGATACCCCGGAGCAGGCGGAACAGGTCGCCGGTCAGATCCTTGGGATGAACATCAAAGGTCTGACGGTGGAAAAGGTGCTGGTTGCCGAAGCCATCACCTATGAACGCGAATTCTATCTGGGCGCGATTATGGACCGGGCTTCGCGGCGGATCGTCATGATGGCATCGGCGGAAGGCGGCGTCGAAATCGAGGAAGTCGCCAAAACCAATCCGCAGGCGATTGTCAAAGTGGCGGCGCACCCGATGCTGGGGCTGCTCGATTTCCAGGCGCGCGATCTCGCCTATGGCATCGGCTTGACCGACGCAAAACAGGCGCGTCAGTTTGCGCAGATCGCCATGGCGCTCTACCGCGCTTATATGGATGTTGATGCGTCCCTGGCGGAGATCAACCCGCTCGTGGTGCGCGCCGACGGTTCGTTGCAGGCGCTCGACTCGAAGATCGTGCTGGACGACAGCGGTCTCTTCCGCCACCCCGACCTTGAAGCGATGCGCGACTCCTCAGACGAACCGGAAGCCGAGCAGCGCGCCCGTGAAGCGGGCATTTCCTATATCAAGCTCGATGGCAACATCGGCTGTATGGTCAACGGCGCCGGGTTGGCGATGGCGACGATGGACGTCATCAAACTGTTCGGCGGCGAGCCTGCCAACTTCCTCGACATTGGCGGCGGCGCGAGCAAAGAGAAGGTCAAGACCGCGCTCCAGATCATCCTCTCCGATCCGAATGTCAAAGCGGTTATGTTCAACATCTTTGGCGGCATCACCCGCGTGGATGAGGTCGCCAAGGGCATCGTCGCCGCGCTGTCGGAGGTTCAGACCGATGTGCCGATGATTGCGCGTCTGGTCGGCACAAACGAAGAAGAAGGGCGACGCATCCTGGCGGAGTCGGCGTTGATCCCGGCGGCGACGCTGGCGGAAGCGGCGGAGAAAGCCGTCCAGGCAGCGCGCGCACGGTGACGAATGTGAGCAGGTCCTCCTGCGCGTAACCCGCACAGCGCGCTGCGCATCATACGTGCAGGAGGAGCGAGTATGTTCTGGCGCAAATCAACCGCACCAGCGCCTTCCTCATTGGCGCCATCCGAACAGGAGTTACAGCGCCTGCACGAACAGGCGATCAACCGGCGGTACGATCTGCGCGTCTGCAACCCGGCGCACGGCGGTTTCTACGCATTTATGGCGCGGTACAAAGATGCCGTGGACGATGCAGACGCTCTTGAACAACTGGCTGAGGAGATCGTGGCGCGGCAGGCGCGCCTGACGCACGACCCCGGGCTCGCCGAGTCGTTCGGGCGCCTGGCGGACCTTGCGCGCTGGCGCGCCCGGATCTTGCGCGCTCACCACGCAACAGCGTAACGCTTCATTCACGCCAGCGCTCAGCCGCCGAGGAGCGCGGCGCGCAGCCACGCCATCCCCGCCAGAAACGCGCCCGTCAGGATCAACGCGAATGTCGCCGGTCGCGCCAGTTGCGACAGGCGCGTGACCGTTCCATCGTAGTTCATCAGAACCGCGATGGCGGTCAGCGCCGTTACGAAGAGCGTTCCACTCACCCCAAGCAGATCGAGCAGCGCCAGGGGCCACGCCAGAAACCCGACGTCGAGCAACACGACGGTCAGAACGACCGTATTGATCAGCGCGATCAGTCCCAGCTCGCGCCACGCGCCCAGCACGGGCAGCGTTTCATCGACATCGCGTCGCAGCGCGCGATTGAAGAGGAGCATCAGCACTACTGCCAGCCCCGCGCCAGCGCCCATACCCGTCGCAGCGCGCAGGTCGTTGCGCGGTTCGTACCACGGCGTCATCCCGATTTCATTGATCGTCGAATTGACCCCGTCGACCGCTATGATGACGACCAGTCCGACCAGGGTTGCCAGAATGCCGCGTGGCGGCAGCCCGCCAGCCTTTCCCCGACCGCGCAGCAGGATCACGCTCAGCGTCGCCAGCAGACTGAGGTACATCCCCGTGTCGCGCGCGCAGAGCGGCAACTGGATGCCGCCGACGAACAGGTTGTGCTGTTGGGCGCACACCCCGCTCAACGCCAGAATAAGTTTGCGTTCCAGCGTCGGCGCAGGAGCAAGCAGAAGCGCAGCGATCAGCGCCATAAGCGCAAGAAGAAAGAAGAAACGCCAGCGGCGCTCTTGCGCTGCGCGTTGTGCGCGCGCCGCCTCTGATCGCTCCGCGATACGCGCGCGCGCAGTCGCAAGAATGCGTTCGACTGATGAATCGCCGCTCGTCTGATCGTTTTGCATCGCAATGCCCTCACTTGCGCAGATATTATACTGAAACCGAAAGCAATGCACGCAGAGGTCACTTAACGGATCACTTTACACTTCAAGAATATGCAAGGCGATAGCATAGGGCAGATTCGCATCTTCCTATTGCACACCTGCCATGCATAGCGTATAATCATTCAAGAAGTGAAGCAAGATACGGGTTATTACCCAGACCATGGCTGCACGGCACTCTCGCCAGCGCGCAACAACGCCATCAGACGACGAAACGCTGCTTGAAACGCTGATAAGCGCGCCGCTGACGCCAGCCCGATCATGGCAGAAGCCGATAGCGTTGCGTTCCCTTGATGAGCACCGTCATCATGCGCTTCGAGGATACCTCCTGCGCACGTGGATTGATCACTGGCTCCATCACGCGGAGCGTCTGTTCTGCGTCGCTGCGCTTCTCATCTTTGGTTGGTGGGTTGTGGACGGACCGGTGCGCGACTGGTGGCATATCCAGCAGGCGATCCGTCATGCGCCCCCGGTAGAGGCGTCCCCTCGCGCCACCGCCGTCGTGCGCCTGTCGGCGCCGGTCACGTCTGAACGCATCATTCCTGCCAGCGTGCCGCTTCCATTCACAACGCCGGATATGCAGCAACCGTCGTCTGCCGAGGAGTTTCTGGCGCCCCGCTCACCGGTCGAAGCAGCGGCGGATCGGGGAACGCCGCCGCCCCATCGCCTGATGATTCCAGCCATCGGTCTTGATACGCCGGTGGTTGAGGTTTTCATCGTCGACGGCGCCTGGCAGGTCGCCGATTATGCCGCTGGCTACCTTCATGGCACTGGTCTGCCAGGCGATCCGGGCAATATGGCGCTGGCAGGTCACGCTGGCTTGCGCGGCGCCGTCTTTCGCGACCTGGGGCGCCTGAGTCCTGGAGCGGATATCTTCGTCGACGCAGGAGGGTGGCGCTATCAGTATCGAGTTCGTGACATGCGCAATGTCTGGCCCACCGAAGTCGAGGTGCTTGATCCAACGCCAGCGCCGACCATCACGCTGATCACCTGCACGAATTGGGACACCCAGCGCCTGATCGTCATTGGCGATCTGGTCGGGGCGCAGCCGCTGACTGGCGAGTAGCGCAGCGCCTGGATCGCTGAGGAGGAAGGTCACCATGCAACGTCTCCCTGACCGTCGTCGTCCGCCGCGTTCCGGGCGCGGGCGCGCGCCCGCGCGCTGGACGCTCTATGAAATCCTGCTCGTCGCATTGAGCGTAGCGCTGATCATCTTCCCGCTCTATGCGGAAGTCTATCGCTGGGTGTATCCCGCCTTCGCGCCAGCCGCTCCGCGCGCTCAGGAAGCGCCGACCGGGGAACCGACGAGTGTTCCGGCGGAGACGCCCGCAGCAGCGCCAACGAGCGCTTCGACTGAGCCGCCGACGAACGTTCCGACCGAGGCGCTGACGAACGCTTCGACAGAAGCGCCAACCAGCACTTCTGGCGCCGAGCCGCAGGCGCGCGCGACCGAAACTCCCGAACCAAGCCCGACGGCGGGTCCCAGCCCGACGAGCAGCCCGACGCCGGTAGATACCGCGACCCCGACGCCGAGCAATACGCCAACGGCGACGCCAGTCGGTCAGACTCCGGCGCCGACGAATACGCCGACCGCAACCAGCGATCCAGGGGCATCTCCTACCCTTATCCCGACAGTCTTGCCAACCAACACGCCGACACCCACATCCACGTCTGGTCCCAGTCCGACGCCAGTGCTTGACGTGCCGCCGCTGACGCTCTCGAAGTCGGCTTCAGTCCAGTTTGCCTCGCCAGGTCAGGAGTTCACCTATTCGCTGGCGGTTGGCACGAATTCATCGGTTCCGATCCAGATCGAAGTGCGTGATCCGATCAATGCTCTCCTCGAAGTGACGGGAACGAGCGCATCGAGCGGGTCGTGCCAGTTGAGCGGCAATACGGTCGTGTGCAATGTCACTGCCGTTGTCAATCAACCGGTGTCGATCAATATCAATGTCCGTGTGCGCCCTGCCGTTCAATCCGAAATCATCGTCACCAACCAGGCGGCGGCGCAGGATGCGCGCGGTTTTACGGCAGCCTCCGATCCGGTGACGGTGCGCATACCGGCAGGCGGTCCTGTCCCTCCAACCCCCTCGCCCGATCCCAATCGCCCGACGCCGCCGCCAGCCACGCCAGTGACGCCCGGCGTTCCCACGCCATCGCCAGCGCCAACGCAGCCGCCAGCGCCGACGCAACCGCCAGCGCCCCCTCCGCCTGGCGGCGATGGCGGCGCACCCGCTGAAGGCGCACCCTCGGAAGGCGCTCCGCCGCCTCCAGCGGTTGACCTGATATTGCCGCCGACGCCAGCGCCGGTGGCGCCTGCCACGCCAGTGGCTCAGCAACCGCGCCCGACCCGTCCCGCCGGAGCAGGCGGCGTGCGCACGGCAACCCCGGCGGCGTCACCGACGCCGATTGCATCCACGGATGCGATCTTCTTCCGCATGGCCAGCAACTGGGGCAGCGCCTTCCCTGGTGATGCGGTGACATATGTGATCGCCGTGCGCAACACGCATCCGACCAATTCTCTGCGCGACCTGGCGCTGCGGAGCGTTTTCCCGGCAAACCTGGAAATAACCGCCGTTTCCGCCGGTCCGATTGATCGCAACACGCCAGGCGCGTTCACTCCCGGCGATCCGGCGCGCACTGATAATCGCATTTCACTCGGAGTCGCTGAGCTGCCCGCCGGTCAGGGGTTCGAGGTGATCGTCCAGACCAGGATCAGACCCGATGTGCCTGCCGGCACGCGGATTGTCGCTCAGGCGGAACTCACCTTTGCGGGTCTCGCCATTCCGCTGTACTCCAATATCGTGACTGTCGAAGTGGTCAACGCGGCGCAGGCGCAGGTCCTGCCGACAAATACGGCGACTGCGACGCCGACAAGCGCGCCAACGGCGACAGCGACCGCTACCCTGACGCCTGTGCCGCCCACTGAGCCGCCGACTGCGCTCGCAGAAGCGGCGCAACCGGCAAGCGCGCCAACGGCGGCGTCGGGCGCGGCAGGCGGTGCGGTCGGTCCTGCCGCTGCTGCGCCGCTGCCGGCAACCAGCACCGGTGTTCCCCTGGCAGGGTTCGCACTGCTCGGCGCCACGCTCCTGGCGCGCACCTGGCGGCTCCATCGCGCAAAGTCGCGCATTTGATGCGAGGCGCGGGGCGTTGCGTCTGCCAACGTTGCACGTGGCAGGGTTGCGCGGAGGGGCGTGGCGGCGCCACGCCAATGGTGCACGCGAGGAAGAACATCCGTCGCGCCGCTTCGTGTCCTTCATGGATGATCCAGCAGGCATCGAGGCGAGAGGATCGGCGTTGGAAGCGAGCTGCGGGCTAAAGCCCTCGCTCAGTATGTGGAAGCCCCGAAGGGGCTTTCACGAGCTCAGCAAGGGCTTCAGCCCACAGCACCCCGGCATATGTTCATAAGCCGCAAGCTACGGAATGCAAAGCATGCCTTCACAGGCTCACGCAAGCTATACTGGATTAATGTCTCAAAAACTCGCGGCGCTCAGGCGCAAAGTATCTGCGCTTTTGTGCTATTGTGTAAGCTCTTTCTTGGAAAGATATTGAGCTGTTGCAAGACTCTGCGCCTTTGCGTCGTTGCGTCGACTTCATTCGAGAAATGCGGTAGAGGAGTACATGTGTGTGGCTGATCGTCGGTCTCGGCAATCCGGGCGAAACCTATGCCCGAACACGCCATAATATCGGATTCCGTGTTGTTACTGAACTGGCGGATCGACATCGCCTCGAATTTACGCACAAACGAGCAAATGCAAGAGTTGCGGAAGGCGAGATCGCCGGTCAGCGCGTGGCGCTTGCCCTTCCTCAGACGTACATGAACTTCAGCGGGCAGGCGGTTGTCGGGTTGCGCCAGTGGTACAAAATTGACCCGGCAACCGAATTGCTGGTGGTGTACGACGATGTCGATCTGCCGTTCGGCGCGCTGCGCCTGCGCGAACGGGGCAGCGCCGGTACGCACAACGGCATGCGGTCGATTGTCACGCTCCTTGGATCACAGGTTTTTCCGCGATTGCGCATTGGTATTGATCGTCCGCCAGCCGCGTGGAATCTGGCTGCGTATGTGCTGGCGAGGTTTACGCCGGAGGAAGAGGCGCAGTTGCCGGATGTCATTCGACGAGCGGCGGACGCGTTGGAGTTGGTGCTGCAGGAGGGCGTCGTCGCCGCTATGAACCGGATCAATGCTCCGCCGCCGAAACCGAACGTTCAGGAGAAAAAGCGTGCGCCAGAGGCGGCTGAGCCGTCTGGCGCTGTGGGGGACGAGATGAGCGATGTGTGATTAGGAGAACCTTGTTCCGTGCCTCTCTCGCCCCATGCCTCGCGCTTCTCTCACGGATTCAACTCCACCGTGCGCGCCTGGAACAGATAAATGACCCGTTCGCCGATGTTCGTCGCACGGTCGGCGACGCGCTCAAGATAGTGCGCAGCAAACAGCAATCCGGCGAACCACGGCGCAGTCTCAGGTTCGATCATCTGGCGCGTCAGCGCCGCTTCCACCCGTTCATACAGCGCATCGACCTCGTCGTCGTCCGCTGCGAGCGTCTCGGCTGACATGCCGTTTTTGCCAGTGAATGCGTCGAGCGCCTTCTGAAGCATGGCGATCGCCAGGTGCGCCATCCGCTCCATCTCAGCGGGAAGCGCAGACGGCGGTGAAGGCGCGTCGCGCAGCGCCATCCGTGCAATGCCTTTGGCATAATCCGCAATGCGCTCAAGCTCACCAGCCATTTCGATAGCAACGATCAATTGACGCATATCGGATGCGACCGGTTGCTGCGTGGCGATCAGGCGTAGCGCGTGCGTTTCGATCTCGCGCTCAGCCTGATTGATGGATCGATCATTCTCGATCACACGTTGTGCGCGTTGAATGTCGCGCTCCTGCAAAGCCTGGAACGCCTCCTGAACCGCATCAACAACCATGCCGCCCAGTTGCTCGACTTCCCCTCTCAGGGTTGCCAGATCCCGGTCGAAGTAGACTCGCGCTCTCATGGTTCACCTCCCGAGCGCGAGGGGGAATGTGCTGCGCTGCACCCATCGCCGCCATTGGTCCCTCGCACGTTCTATCGTACACGATCAGGACGCCTTTGCCCGAAAATCCTTCGCTACACACTGGAAATGTCCGTTGACCACGCGAAACATGCCGGTTTCAGTCCGCGATCGCGGTCATTTGGCCACAAGAGAAGGTTGCAATCTTGGGCAGTTTATGTAAGAATAGTAAGCAACAATGAACCAGCCGCCGCACCCTTTCCGCATCCCAGAGTCCAGACGCAGCACGAAACTGTTCACAGGCAATGCCGAAGGTAGTATCACACGGGAGGTCGCCAGGAGCAGACATCCAGGCGTTGACGCTTTTCAAATGGCTCATGGGGCTGCGGCGATGTACAACACGCTGATCGTTCGTCGGTTTGCGCCACGACACAGGGCTGCACTGCGCTCTGCCAGCACGTTGCGCCAGAAGTCCTGGTGGCGCCAGTTCGGTCGGAGCGTCGCTTCGATAATGAGAGAACGCGGGTAGCCCAATGCCGGATCAAAATCGGCGTAAACGCGGATGTGTGTTGTGCAGATGCATCCGCGCACGCCGCAGACCGGCGTGATAGTTCCGTCGCCCTCGGCGACCAGAAACAACGTTTCGATCGTGCGCGCGCGGAGATTGCAACTGTCGCGGTAGCTGCCGGTGACCTGTCCCTGACGCACTACCACGTCGTAGGTGCAGTCGCCATCTTCCGCCACCAGGCGGTAGTCGCGAAATGGACGCCTTTCCCATAATGCGCGCGCAGCGAGGCGTTCGCGCTGCCGGTCGAGACGTTCCCATTCGCCGGCGCCGATCCAGACGCCGATGGCGAGGCACATGATCAACAGCAGCGCCAGACCGGTGAGATGCAGTATGGTGCGCTTCATTCCTATCATACAACTCAGTGTACCGGAAAAGTTACAGACAGGTGAAGAGTTCTTTCCATACGATAGATAGTTCTTTCCTGCATGCCGCAGTGCGCATCGGTACAATCTGCAAGGATTTCCGTGAATTCGGGTACAAGCGTGTACCACGCGGTACGTTGTGAGAAGGAGCGTGCAATGACCACTCTGGACGTCGAGACTCTCGATATGGTTTTGTCGACGCTGCGCGAATACGCTGAACGGAAACTGACGCCCGAATATCTCCGCCAACTCGACCATAATGATGAATTCCCCGCTGAGGTTCTGAAAGACCTGTACGATCCCAACAAGCTTGGCATTCACCTGCTCTTCATTCCTGAAGAGTACGGCGGTTTGGGCGGCGGGGCTTACGATATTTATCGCGTGTCTGAAGCAATGGCCGCCATCGACCTTGGGATTGCGACCAGCGTGCTGGCGACATTCCTCGGCACCGACCCGATTACCGTCGGCGGCACCGAGGAGCAGAAGAAATACTGGATGGGACGCATCGCCGAGGAAGGGTTGCTCGTGGCGTATGGCGCTACCGAGCCGCAGGCTGGCTCCGACCTGGCGGCGCTGACGACCAAGGCTGTGCCAGTCGTCGAAGACGGCAAGGTGATCGGGTATAAGATCAGCGGGCGCAAGCAGTGGATTTCGAACGGCGGCGTCGCCAAAATCTACACAATCCTGGCGAATGCGCCGGGCGGCATCTCCTGGTTCATTGTCGAGCACGACGCGCCCGGCTTCACCAAAGGCAAACCGGAAGACAAGCACGGCATCCGCGCCTCGAATACGGCCGCGCTCTTCCTCGATGAGGTCTTCGTCCCTGCTGATCGACTGGTCGGCGGTGTGGAAGGCAAAGGTCTGGCGCAGGCAGCAGCGGTCTTCGGCTATACCCGCCTGATGGTCGGCTCGTTCGGGCTTGGCGCCGGATGGGAGGCGATGCGTCGCGCCATTCGCTATGCGCAAACGCGCATCCAGGGTGGCAAGCCGCTGAGCCAGCAGCAGGGTCTGACCCACAAGTTGATCGTTCCCAATGTGGCTCGCCTTGAAGCGGCGCGCCACTACATCGAGTGGGTCGCTGAAACGATCGACAATGGCAATGATCAGCAGCAGACCGAGGGCGCCGTGGCGAAGTACATGGCGACCGAAGCTGGCAACAAAGCCGCCGAAGATGCCATTCAAGTTCATGGCGGCTATGGCTACACCAAAGAGTACATGGTCGAGAAGATCAAGCGTGACGTGCGCATCACCTGCATTTATGAGGGCACGTCCGAAATCATGGAGTGGACGATTGCCCGCGATCGCTGGCAGCTGCACCTGAAGACGAAGGGCGCGTACTACCACGACTGGGCGGCGCGCGTAGAGCAGGTGCATCAGCGCGAACCGAACAGCGGCGCGAATGTCGCGGCGCTGGCGATGCATGCGCTGGCGAATATCCTGGAGCGGGCGCGCATCGACCGCCTGACGCGCAATCAGCATATCCTGTTCCGCCTGGGTGAACTGATCGCCTGGGCGGAAACGGCGGCAGTCTTCAGCGAGCGTGTCAGCAGCAAGCCGACGGTCGCCTCTGGTCTTGATGTTCCGACGGAACAGGCGCTGGCGCGCATTTTCGCGCGCATGGCAGCCCATAAGGTCGCCACTGACGGGCTCGCCTGGCTGATCGGCGCCGGTCAGACCGATCCGAACCTGGCGAATACGCTCAACCTGCCCGCTATCTTTGCCGCACAGGCGGGACAGATCGCAGATATGGACTTTGTCGCGGCGAAACTGGTCGAGGCATTCCCGGCAGCCTGAAAGGGAGACGACGATGAGTGACTCTGCAGAACGGGCGATTGCGATTGTCGGGGTGGGCGCGATCCTTCCCGATGCCCCCAATGCGCCCGCCTTCTGGACGAATATTCTGAACAAACGCTATAGCATTACCGAGACGCCGCCGGAGCGCTGGAGCATCGCAGATTACTATGATCCCGATCCCTCCGCGCCGGATAAGACCTACTCGAAGATCGGCGGTTGGGTGCGCGGCTTCACCTTCGACTGGAAGCGCTTCAAGATCCCGCCGCGCGTCGCCGCTGCGATGGACGAGGGGCAGCAGTGGGCGGTGACGATTGCCGCTGAAGCGCTTGCCGACTACGGGTACCCCGAACGACCCCTCGATACTGACCGCACCGCTGTCATTCTGGGAACGGCGATGGGCGGCGAGTTGCACTACATCACCCATCAGCGCATCGTGTTCCCGGAGTATGTCCACCTGATCGAGCGCACCGACGCCTGGCGGCGGTTGCCAAAGGACGTGCAGGAGGCGCTGATTGCACAGTGGCACGCCGAGCTTGATCGCGCCCTTCCGCCGGTGACCGAAGATACGATGCCCGGCGAGTTGCCGAATATCGTTTCGGGGCGCGTGGCGAATGTGTTGAACCTGCGCGGTCCGAATTTCATCACCGACGCGGCGTGCGCCTCAGCCCTTGCGGCGGTCGACGCGGCATGCGAGCAACTCATTCAGCGTCAGTGCGATGCTGCGATCACTGGCGGCGTAGACCGCAATATGGGCGCCAGTACGTTTGTGAAGTTCTGCAAGATTGGTGCGCTCTCCGCCACCGGTACGCGCCCGTTCGGCGATGGCGCCGACGGCTTCGTGATGGGTGAGGGCGCCGCAGTCTTCCTGCTCAAGCGCCTGGCTGACGCCGAACGCGACGGCGACCGCATCTATGCGGTCATCCGCGGTGTCGGCGGGTCGTCCGACGGCAAGGGCAAGGGCATTACCGCGCCCAACCCGATTGGGCAGATCCTCGCTGTTGAACGCGCCTGGCAGGATGCCGGTCTGGACCCGGCGACGGCGACGCTGGTCGAGGCGCACGGCACCAGTACGCGCGTCGGCGATGTCGTTGAGGTCGAAAGTCTGTCGGCTTGCTTTGGCAAAGCGGAGCGCGGCAGCATCGGGCTTGGCTCGGTCAAGAGCAATATCGGGCACCTGAAGGCGGGCGCGGGTGCAGCTGGCTTGCTGAAGGCGGTCATGGCCATCCATCATAAAATTCTGCCGCCAACCCTGAACTGCGAGAAGCCGAACCCGAATATCAACTTCAGCGCCACGCCGTTCTACCTGCTCACCGAGGCGCGCGAATGGGAGCGCCGCGGCAACATCCCGCGCCGCGCTGGCGTGAGCGCTTATGGCTTCGGCGGCACGAACTTCCATATTGTGCTTGAGGAATATATTCCGGGCATGATCCGCACCGAGCCAAAAGTGTATGCCAGCGCCGCTGTGCCGCAGGCAAGCGCTGCGGGAAGCGCCACAGTCGCTATGAGCGCGGCGTCATCCACCGTCGTTGCCAGTGCGCCGCCTCCCGCCGGACCGCGCCTGCGCTCCGAGAAGAAGCCGCTGCGCGGCATCCTGGCGATCGGCGCGCCAACGCCGAAGGAACTCAAAGACAAGATCGACGCGATCTTCCAGAAGGTCGAAGCGGGCTGGATGCCGCCTATTGAGCCGCCCGATCCGAAGGAGCTGGCGCAGCAGGAGCGCGTGGTCATCGACTTTGGCGACCACGATGAACTGCTCGATCGCCTGAAGAAGGCGCAGAAGGCGGCCGGTTTCGATAATCCCGCCGCCTGGAAGGCGTTGCAGGCGCAGGGCGTGTTCCGTGGCAGCGGTCCGAAGCCGGGCAAGATCGCTTTCCTCTTCCCCGGTCAGGGCAGCCAGTATGTCAACATGGGGCGCGAACTGCTCAGCGAGCCAGCGTTCGCCGAGGTGATCAAAGAGAGCGACGCGGTGATGACGCCGATCCTCGGCAAGCCGCTCAGCAGCTACATCTACGTCGATGCCAACGACCCCGCCGCGCTCAAGAAAGCCGAACACGATCTGATGCAGACGGCGATCACGCAACCGGCGATGTTGACGCTCGACGCTGCGCTCTGCCGCCTGCTCAAGGAGTATGGCTTCGAGCCGGATATGGTCATGGGTCACTCGCTCGGCGAGTACGCCGCGCTGAACGCCGCAGGCGTCATGCCGTTCGCCGAGGCGCTCGAAGCCTCCGCCGCGCGCGGCGCCGAGATGAGCAAGGTCAAGGTCGATGACAACGGCTGGATGGCGGCGGTCATGGCGCCCCTCGATGTGGTGTTGAGCACGCTCAACGAGATCGATGGGTATGTCATCCCGGCAAATATCAACTCTTATAACCAGGTGGTGATCGGCGGCGCCAGCAAAGCCGTCGAAAAGGCGATTGAGGTCTTCACCCAGAAAGGGTATCAGGCGCAGCGCATCCCGGTCAGCCACGCCTTCCACACCCGGATTGTCGCTCCAGCGTCCGCTCCGCTGCGCAAACAGCTTGACCGCTTCCACATCGCGCCGCCGCGCATTCCGCTGGTTGCGAATGTGACCGGTGAACTCTATCCGACGACGGTCGAGGAGATCAAGGATATTCTCGAAAAGCAGATCGCCTCGCCGGTGCAGTGGGTCAAGGGGCTGGAAACGCTCTACCGCGAAGGGGCGCGCTGCTTTGTTGAAGTCGGTCCGAAAAAGGCGCTCAAAGGGTTCGTGGACGACGTCCTTGGCAATAAGCCCGATGTGGTGTCGCTCTTTACGAACCATCCGAAGACCGGTGCGCTCCAGAGTTTCAACCAGGCGCTCTGTGGTCTCTACGCTGCGGGGTATGGTCTCGTTGAGGAGACGACCACTGTTCAACCGCAGAAGGACGGCAGCGCTCAGATCAGTGCGACGACTGCCGCTGCTGCCGCAACGGTTGCGCCTGCACCGGTCGCTGCCAGCGCCCCGGTGTCGGCTCCGGTCGCCAGCGCGCCTGCACCGGTCGCTGTCGCGGCGCCCGCGCCCGCACCGGTTGCGGCTGGGGCCTCCGCGCCCGCGCCGGTTGCCAGCGCTCCCGCGCCTGCACCCGCAACTGCCAGCGCCCCGGCTGTTCCGCCGGTTGCTGGCGTTTCTGCAAGCCAGACTGTCGAAGAGGCGACTATGGTCAACGGCATTCCGCTCGATACGCTTGGGAAACTGCTCACCCAGGCGCTGCAAGGGGCGCAAACGGCGCAACGCCAGCCTTCCGGCGCGCCAGTGTACGACCGCAACCTGCCGCCCACTGGTTCGGTTGTCATCTCCGGCACCGGTCTTGGTCTGCCCGGCGCCGAGAAGCCAGTGATGGACGAGCAGAATGCGCTGCGCATCCTGCACGGCGAGCAGTTCATCGATCTTATCCCTGAGCGCTTCCGCCGCCAGATGCTGGCGCGCAACATCACGCGCGTCGTCAAGAGCGAGGACGGCAGCGGCAGTTTCGAGACCCTCACCGATCCTGATGAGGTCATTCGTCTCGCCGCGCGTCCTGGATCGTTCAACCTGAGTGAAGAGTATGGCGTGCCTGCCAAACTGGTCGAGGCGCTCGACTCGACGACGCAACTGGCGATGGCTGCCGGTCTCGACGCTTTGCGCGAGGCGGGCATTCCGCTGGTGCAGACTTACCGCCGCACGACGACGGGCAAGGACCTGCCGGATCGCTGGATGCTGCCGGAGGCGCTGCGTGACGAAACCGGTGTGATCTTTGCGTCGGCGTTCCCCGGTCTGGATCGCTTTGCTGAGGAGTTTGAGCGCTACTACACGTATGAGCATCGACGTGAGCAACTCGAGGCGCTCGAGGCGTTGCGCCAGGTGACGACCGATCCCGCCACTCTGGCGGAAATTGTCCGGCGCATCGGCGAACTGCGCGATCTGCTGGAGCGTGAGCCTTACGTCTTCGACCGGCGCTTCCTCTTCCGCATCCTGGCGATGGGGCATAGCCAGTTTGCCGAGTACATCGGCGCGCGTGGTCCCAATACCCACGTCAATGCCGCCTGCGCAGCAACTACTCAGGCAATCGCCATCGCCGAAGACTGGATCCGCAGCGGTCGCTGCCGCCGTGTTCTGGTGATTGCTGCCGATAACGTCACCAGCGATCACCTGCTGCCATGGATTGGCGCAGGGTTCCTGGCAACCGGCGCCGCCGCGACCGATGACCGTGTTGAAGAGGCGGCATTGCCCTTTGATCGCCGTCGCCACGGGATGATCCTGGGCATGGGCGCGTGTGCGCTGGTGGTCGAAAGTGAAGATGCTGTACGCGAACGCGGCATGCGCGGCATTGTCGAAGTGCTGAGCACAGAAACGGCAAACAGCGCCTTCCACGGCACGCGCCTCGATGTCGAGCACATTTCGAGCGTGATGAACAGCCTGATGACCGCCGCTGAACGGCGTTTCGGCATCGACCGCCGGACTATCGCGCCGCACCTGGTCTTCGTCTCGCACGAGACGTACACCCCTGCCCGCGGCGGCAGCGCTTCGGCTGAGGTTGTTGCGCTGCGCAAGACCTTCGGCGAAGCCGCCAACCAGGTGATTGTCGCCAACACCAAGGGATTCACCGGACACCCAATGGGAGTCGGTATTGAGGATGTGATTGCGGTCAAGATTCTCGAACATGGCAT
>JAUQOW010000084.1 GCA_030550675.1 Chloroflexota bacterium | reverse complement strand
GATTCAGGTAGGCGACGAAGGGATTTCCTGACATACTTACACATATTGTTGAAGGTTGATCTTCGAGGGTTCGACATTTCGGATACCTGCCAGTTCCTTTGTTAGTTTCTCAGGATTCGTTTTCATCCTGGAGAGGTCTCCGCCCGTCGCATAAAAGAGCAGCTTCACGCCGGCTTTTTGGTTCTCGCTAGCAGTTATCATGCGCTGGTTTGTGGCATCCCATAACAATCCCGCCCATGGATCACCGCCCAAGTCCATTGGAACTTTCGCTATCCTTTGGACGGCGCTTTCCAGGCTAACACTCGCGTCCGAGTCGATAAGATGCCGTATTACTTGCACAACCATCAAAAGACCTACAGGTCTAAACAACAGATGCCCGCCATCCTTTCTTCTGTATTTAGAAGCGATATCACCCCCGATTTCACTCTCACTCATTTCTCTCAA
Organism: Chloroflexota bacterium; assembly: GCA_030550675.1. Classification (GTDB taxonomy): domain Bacteria; phylum Chloroflexota; class Chloroflexia; order Chloroflexales; family Roseiflexaceae; genus Roseiflexus. The sequence continues at coordinate 17,814 of JAUQOW010000084.1, read as the reverse complement.
CGGCTCAAAGTGTTTAGTCATCGTATCCCATAGATCTTTAGCTTTCTTATAAAATTTCTTAATTTCTTCGTCGTCTGGACGGGATTTTTTGAAATTAGACCAGTTTTTGCCCGTCTTAAGAAAGATGTCGAGGGCATCGTACAAGGCGATAATAGTTGTGATACTGTGCTTATCACCAACAGGGATGTTCTTTCCTTTTGCTAGCGACACTTTATCTCTAAAAAGAGGATATTCTTCTACGAGGCGGCGTGTAACTATTGCAACGACATCGTCTTCATCGAGAGCGATAATTTCTTGTTTGCTTACGGGTTTTGCGTATCTATTTAAAGTCGTAAATAGACGACGGGTTCGTTCCAATCCTGCGGGATCGTTGCGATGGGCGACGAAAATCGCACTGACTTCATCCTTTGCGATTTCTTTACCCTCTTTCACTGCCTCCCTGATGCCAACAACTCTGTGTTGACCATCGATGGCAAAGAGTTTTTCAGAACCATCTAACACCAGAACACCGAGCACACCTTCGGGTAACTGATCCAGCTCTTGATGCTTACTATCTCTAATATCGAGTTCATACCACTTTGGCGATCCACCATAAACGCCTATGACCAGGGCATTGAAAAATCTTTGCTGTTGACTCAGCAAGTAATCCTTAATCTGCTTTGATCGGTTGGTTAATTGACGCTGTATGAGTTCGTTGAGAGATTTACTGGTATGGATCTCTTCAGCTACGCTTACTCTCTTTGCTATATCACGCATGGACATAAAAGTGACATAATATATCCAGTCACCCATGTGCAGTCTTAACGCCGGGAGTGTGATCTTTTTATGCATTTCCGTAGAAACCCTCTACCTGAAAGCCTTAACGACTCTCCGTACTTCTGCGGGAAACCTATCATTAGCCGGTGGAATAAAAGCTTTTATCAATTCGTCTTCCAGACTCTTCAGATTGTCTTCCAGACTCTTCAGAGTATTTGATGGATTAACCAGTGTATAAGAAAAATGAAGATAACCAATATACGGGAATAACCAAGAAACAATTTTTGGACGCCCAATTTTGCTTTTAAACTCTCTAAGATACTTCACGAACCGTCTTCTAAGGTTTTTGCTCATTCCAATATATATTAAGTATGAGGTATTCAGGTCACCGGCTATTCCTGGCTGTATGAGAAAAGCGTAGACCCCAGGGTTCTTTGGAATGCTGCTAACTGATTCTTCAGAGAAGGCATATGTATTCCAGGAGACTTTCAGATTACACACTCGCCATCTATCTGGCCAGAGGGTGAATTGATGAGTGTGCGATTTAGCCTCTTTTACCAGGTCAGTAAACTTCGAATTACTCATGATATGCTCTTGGATGAGTCCTTAATAAAAGGTGGGTGAAACCCTCTCCTAAGGCACATTTTTCAAATATTATCCTCCAACTCCACCTCATCCCGCGCCAGTTGATCGACGGTAACGCCGAAGAAATCAGCGATCTTCCGCGCCAGTTCCAGCGACGGCTGCCGTCTGCCGCTTTCGAGGTCGCCGAGGTATCCGTGGGAAGGGAGATCGAGCGCCTGCGCCAGCTCGCGGAGTGTCATTCCTCGCCGTTTACGCAGCCATCGCAGCTTCTCGCCGAATCGGGACATTCATGTATACCCCTGACAACCACAAACTCGCTCTTGACATTTGCCCTTCGTCGTGCTATCCTGTACGCAGTTGCGTACAAACCCTGGGATGGTCGTGAGGTGGTCGTGGATTGCACGTAAGAATGGCTTATCGACAAGGCTGCTAGGTCAGCAACTCAGAGTCAATAAAAGCCCGTCTGGCATAAGCGTCAGCGCCTGGCGCAATGTCGCCGAACTGCAACGCTATGGGCATGCCTTACGCGCTTTACATCCGGCTTAGAGACTTTGCTGAACCTACACTAAACAGGTCCGAGAATCGGCTTTACAGTGTCTTCTTATGCGCACGAGCCTCGACTGTGCGTCTTTGTTCGCGTGCGCTTCTTTCATGATACTAAAGAAAGTATTAATGTAAAATGATCAAATCAGAATCAAATCTATTACAAATGACAAATATCGCACCCTCGTTCATCGTCTTCTGCATCAAGGACCGCCCCGACCAACTCGATCAACGGACGACCCGGACGCCGTCGCCGCTCTTCTTCGAGGCGAAGCGCATGTTCGCGTTTGATCTGTTCGATTCGTTCAGGACGTTCCAGTTCCGCAAGGCTCTCGCGCTGTCGCCAGTAAAAGTTCTCGCCGCCGCGCTCGCTCTCATATTTCTTCGCCTTCTCGAACAGATCCGGATGACGCTCTTTCAGCCCGATCCATTCGCCAGTGCGCTGGAAGAAGCAGAAGTAACAGCCGCTGCGCTGGCGCCACTCATAGTACCCAGGCAAACCGATGCCGCTCTCCGCAAGAATCCGCTCGATGTCCGACAGGACCAGACCGTAGTCTTTGAATGGGTAGACCGGCGTGATGTTCGGCTTTGTCGAGATGTATCCATTTCGGCGCTCATCGGCGCGTATCCCGATGTAGTTCCATACCTGGTCATCGCCCACATAGGTCTCAAACGGCTCGATTTTCAGCTTGCGCGTACACCAGCGCGCCTGCGCCGAAGGAAGAACGCCATTGTACACGTCGAGCCAGTGATCGAAGCCGCGCTGCGCATTGAGCCGGACGATCTTGCGTTCAAGAAACGCTTCCAATCGGTCCAGATACTCGTAGGTTTCGGGAAGTTCGTGGTGTGTGTCACAGAACACATATTCCAGTTGCGGAATTTTGTCGCGCAGAAAGATCGCCAGTGCGGTGCTATCCTTGCCGCCGCTCAGCGATACAATGTGGCGTCCAGGACGCGACGCATAATCGGGCAGAACATGTTTTTCCATGAGCACCTCGAACGACGTTACGACATGAATTGCTGCATCAACTCAGCAAGTACCACGGTGCGTTGCTCATCGGTCAGGCGCTCATACCGCTGCAAGACATCGTGCAGTTCCTGGCGCAACCGAATCATGTCAGGACTTGGATGGGACACCGGCACCACGCGGCTCGTCTCGCCCCGACCATTGGCAATGCCAATGCGTATAACGGGCGTCTCTGGCGCCACAACGCGCTGTGCAACTGCAATCTGCTCGGCGACCTGGAACCGTCGTCCTGCGTCCGCGATACGCAGTTCGAACTCCTTTACGTCGCTGTCACTCCAGGATTCAAGCGGTTTTCGACTCACGAGCGCTGCGATGCTTTCAATCCAGGCATCACCGTGACCTGCGTGTTCCAACCGCACCCCGATGGTTCGTATCAGTTGGTCGCTGGTGACATGCTCAATCGCCCGGTACCGGCTCAGGAGTTCGTCGCGCAGCATCTCGCTGCCTGTCGCAATACCGCCAAAGGCGCGTCGAATATGCTCACACACGTCGTGGATGAGTTGCGTGTATGCCTGCTGCAATTCGCGAAGCGCTGCGCGAAGCGCGGCAAAAAACGCCTCAATCTCCTGGTCGCCGAGCGAGACGTCAGGAGTGATTGGAGCGAAGCCGCAGGCGCGCGGCAGCAGATCGAACAGCAATTCATCCGGCGCACGCGCCTCCAGTATCGCGCGGCGCACCTCGCTGGCAAGCGACGAGATGCGTTGCGTCGTTCGAGCGTAGGCAGGCAACGATCGGACAATGCGCATCAGGGGAGTCACCGCCTCAAGAAGCGCAACGGGTCCTCCTTGTGTCACCGTGCCGGGCGCAAATGCTTGAGCCAGACGCTGGTACACCCGGGCGCGCGCGCCGGTGACGCGACTCCGGCGAACGCTGAAGTAGCCAGGTTGTCGCAGCATGCGCTCAAATACAGCAATGTCTGGATCAATCACATAATTTCCGTGCTCGTACAACGACACTTCTCCGGCGTTGGCGAGAAACGCCGCTATAAACAGCAGCGGGATGAGACCCGCCTTGACGCCGTACGGCGGAGCTTCGAGTTGTTCGTACAGCCAGGTCAATGGGCGCGCTTCATCCTCAGCGGAGGCAAAGAAGTGCTCGATTGCATCCCAGACAGGACGTATGTGAAGCGGATCGGCATCTGGCGGAGGACCGAACTGCCACATTCCATCGCTTCGACGACGGTGAAGTCCGCTCCGGCGAAACACGCTCTCGTAGATTGCTCGTTCAGGCGGAAATCCCTGTAAGCCAAGCAATTCCTCGCGGGTGTGCGCCAGCATCGCTTCGATCAGGTTGCGTCGCGCTTTGGCAGCCGCAGACGAGAGCGAATGGCGAACGACAAGTTCGTTCCATATGTGTGGCGTAGCGTGGTATGTCGCATCACACGCTTGTGAAAGAAGATCATCGATGTGACGCGGTGTTGCAATCTGCATCTCCTGACCGCGCCAGAACCAGCGGCTGCTGCGCCATCCGAATGTGTCTCGAATCTGCACTGCCAGCACGCTCTGCGCCTCTGCCAGTCGACTCGACAATTCCCGGCGGGCAACCCGATCATTCTCCAGTTCTGGACAGTTGTCGAGCACACATTGTAACGCCGCAACATCAAGCAGGATATCGCGCATGTCCTGAATGCGTTGGGGAACGACGACAATGCGCCAGGGCTCATTCATCCTGTCGGGGTGAACAGCCCATTCTTCTGCCAGAGTCAATGTATCATCATCGCTCGGCACGACATAGACAATCTCGCCATCCGTTTCGCGTCCTATTTGTGTCGTTGATGACATATTGTTCAAATCGGCTGCATCAACAAACTGCCCGCGAAAGCGTCGGACAGCGCCCGTGCGGTAGCTGTGACGCCGTGCGACCAGCGGATCAGGCAGTGCGTACTCCTGGAGCAGACGCACAAGCGGATATCGATCGCTGATCTCACGTCGCGCTGCGCGCGTCATACCATCGAGATCTAGATCGCTTCCTTCCCATAAGACGAAACTGTTGCGGTGATGGCGATAAGTGATATGCTTGCGCGCCTCCAGTTCATTGAGGGCGCGCTCGATACTATCATGTTCCAATGAGTCAGCAAGCGCAAATGAGACAACGTTGCGACTCGCCTTCAGACCACGATCCTGTCCCAACGCGTTCAGTGTGCCGATCGTCGTCAGAACATCGACCAATGTATCTTCCTGGTTCAACAGAAGGGCGCGCGCTTCGGCAAGTTCCGCCCACCGCTGACCGCGAGCGCGGCTGAAGAGACTGGCGCCGAGCGTGGCATAAACGTAGGCGTAGAGATGCGGCAACCGGTATACGGTCGGTGCTCCGTCACGATGGAAAGACGCTGAAGCCAGAAAATCCTGAACGCTCCAGGGTTCATGGGAGGTAAGAAAGGCGAACAATGATCGTTCGTTCTGCGCCAACTGGCGCACCAGCAGCGGCAGTGCAATCAGCACTGTCGGGTGAAGCGGATATGCGCGCGCCACCATTGTGCGCCATTCGTCATCGCTAACTTCGGCAGGACATAGACCCAAACGTCGAGCGATCTCAGCAATCCGATCCGCCCATGCATAACGGATGTGAGCGAATGGATCATCGACCGTTGGGCAGAGCGCCGCGCCGACCATCCGTAAAAGCTGAACCGGAGGCTCTTGAAAAGGCAATTCAATGAAGCGTCCCTGAACTTTCGCCCACTCAATGCGCCTCGTTGCTCCCGTCGCACCAGCATACCGATCAAAAGCCTGATGTAAGATGGTAATGATCAGGTTTGGGATGTTTCTCGTCCGACTAACAGTCTCTGCCAGCGTCTGAAGGGTAAAGACATCGCTCTCATGACGATGACGGGCGGCATAATCTAGAAACTGTCCCAGTTCATCGACTATCAGAACTAATCCGCGAAATGCTGTCCGATCTGCAACCAGTGCACTCGCTTCTACGAACAGATTAGCAACGCTTTGCGGATCGATATCAGATCTCTGCGCACTTTCATGGAGCAAACGCGGCAGCTTGAGGCGCCTGTCACGGAGCGATGGCAGATAATCGGGCAAGTGCGCCAGCGCATTTATGAGAGCCTGTCGGAACGAACTGTTATTGCCGCTTACCAGAACAGGATACAGCATTGGCGCATCACATATCCGATGCACCAATGCGCTATCGTGTTCCGCCAACAGTCGCCGACGATTGGCTGGACTCATGTGGACCAGGCTGGCAAAAAACACACCAAATGCAGATTTTCCCGCTCCATACGGACCTATCACTGAAAACGCCCGGCTTGGCGCTTCCGGGCTTAATCCCGCAATAATCCGTTCCGTTGTTTGAAGCACCAGCGGTGTAATCTGATAATCGCGGATGCCGAGGCCTTGCGGCGACCAGTCGAGCAGGAGATGGACAGACCGCATATATCGCGGCGCAATCGGCAGGGAGACATTCTGGCGTGTCATGTTACATCTCTTGGAATGCACAATCGAGCAAGAACTCGGCTACATTCGGCTCTTCAACGTCGGGCCAGGCGACCTGCCGGATACCTGCCTGATCAGTGTAATAGGCATGCCCCTTCGTCACTTCGTGCAGTCGCTGAAGACGGTGCAGCAACTCGTCTTCTTCGAGACGGAAAACTCGCCCTGGTGAACGAGGTGCGTAAGCAAGATCGCTGAAGGCGACTGTATTGCGCCCGCTTGTTCGGAGCATGCTCAGAATAGCATATGCAATCAGTGCATCTGGCAGACTCTCCTGTGAGCCTGAAACCAGGCGGCACCTGTTTTGTCCTGGGAGCAATTGTATCAGATTGAGGCTGGTCAATGGACACAGCGCCATGTCCTCATCATCCTGCTGCTTACGCGCAGCGGGCGGAAGATAGCAGTTCAGCATACACTCGACATCGCGCTTTAGAGTTGCTTCCGAAGGAGAACGATAGCCGATCTCTGCAAGGAACGATAGTATTTGCTGGACAAGTTCTGAAGACGTGAACTCGCCGCCCTTGAGCAGATTGAACGTATAGTACCAGGTAAATGCAGCTTCAGGGCGTGCTGCAATCTGCCAGTGCAGGAGCCAGCTTGCCGCAGGCGTGGCGAGAAACGGGTCCCATCCATTATCGGCAAGCAATTTTCTCCCTAGCCAGGTGATGGCATAGCTCGAACCATCAGGCGTTCGCTCAAATACCCCACAAACCCTCCCCCAATATCGGATCGACTGCGCCATATTCTTGCCGACGCCCAGGAGAACAAATGCGTCTTCACGGTGGAAAAGATCGGGGATTTCGAGCAGAACATCGAACGCTTTCTTTAGCCAGTTGCTCCGAAGAGCAAACGTCTCGTGTCCACTGAAGGTCAATGACGGTAATGGAGAGACAACAGATGTATTGAGGAAGAGGAAAGACTGCATAGATCAAAAGCCTTTCTAAAACAAAAACGATAGCAGCGTCTGCAAAGGTTGAGCCCTGCTGAACTCGCTGACACCGCCATCCGCACATTACCCGCCAGATTGCGCATCCCGGCGCAAGAGTGCGCCGTCCGCATTGCGCCCATCCGGGAACACGCAATGAACCCGCGACAGCGACGGAGCGGCGCGTACGGTCAGGTCTGAGACCTGACCGTACGTTTCCAGGAAGCCCGGTTTAGATACTAACTCCAGAGGCGATACTTTTCAAATCAGACGAGCCGTCATCAGCGGAGTTCAGGTGCGGAGCCTGCGCAACTTTGCGCCTTTGCGCCTTTGTATGCACTTTTTGGAGGTCCTGGCGGCAGAGAGGCTTCCGCGTTCTGAGCGAGGGCTTGTGAAGATGTATCCTCTCATGGAATCCAGGCACGCATTGTCAGGCGGCAAGCAAGCGCATCTCTGCCGCGCCCCGGCTGGCGACTCCCCCCAACCTCCCGCAAGCGGGGGGTGTGCCGGGCAGGCGTGCCGCCGGGCGTCCACCCGCGCGGTTCGGCACGCTCACTGCGTGTGGACGCCGCCGTTCCCGTCCGCGCAGACGGACGGTCGGCCGCAGGTCCATCAGGAGCAATTTCAATCGCTGGCAACTGACAAATCATGCCTCCACCCGTCAAAAACGCCCCCCTTGCCTCTCCTTCCGATCCATGCTATCCTACAATAACAAGGATACTTGACTGGATCACTCGACTATGCGCATTTCCAGCAAAGGTGAATACGGTTTGCGCGCGCTGCTCGACCTCGCGCAGCGCGTCGGCGAAGGACCTATCCAGAGCCACGACATCCATCTCCGTCAGGGGATCGACGAAAATTACCTCAATCAGATCCTGATCCTGCTCCGCCGCGCCGGGCTGATCGAAAGCATCCGCGGTCCCCAGGGCGGACACCGGCTGGCGCGCCCTCCGTCGCAGATTACGGTCCTCGACGCCCTTCTGGCGCTCGAAGGACCGTTGCTGACTTTCGACAGCGGACGGGATGCGCTCACGCCAACTGAGCCGATGGATCGCAATCTTGTGCGTGAAGTGTGGGATGGAGCGCGCGAGATTCTGGAGCGCTATCTGGCGAGCATTACGCTCGAAGACCTCTGCCAGCGCAAAGCGCAGCGCTCCGGCGCAATGATGTATTACATCTGAGTCACGAGACCATCAAGCCCTGCGCTTCGAGCCAGAAGCGTCCCCACGACATCAACCCCAGCATAAGAGCAGTCAGTATGAGGGCGACGGTCGCCGGGCGCGCCAGCTCGACCACCCGCGTCACCCGTCCTTCATAGTTCATCACCAGCGCGACGATCAGCAGGTTCACCAGGAACAGAATGCCAACGATGCCGGTCCAGGCGACGATGGCGATGGGCCAGTAGGTGATGGCGACATTGCCGTAGATCGCGGCGTGCACCAGCAATCCCAGCAGCAGCGCGCCGCCGAGTTCGCGCCAGTTGCCGATCACGCGCTGCTCCATATCAGGGTTGCGCCGCAGCGACAGGTTCAGCACCAGCAGGATCGCCACCGCCATTGCCACCCCCATGCCGATGCCGGTGAGGGTGCGCAGCTCGTTGCGCGGCGTGTAGAGGTGCGGCAGAAACAGATCAACAAACAGGGAGTTGAAACCGTCTACTGCCATGATGACAACCAACGCCGCCAGCGCGACAATGATCGAGAGAGGCGGCAGTTTCGCGGCGCGCTCGCGCCCAAGCAGCATCAGATAGATAAAGGTCAGCAGAAAACCGCTGTAGATGCCGGTGTTGCGCGCGCAGAGCGGGAGTTGTTCGCCGCCGAGCGAGACGTTGTGGACCTGTGCGCAGACCCCGTGGACAGCGGCGTACATCTTCCAGTTCACCGGCGCGCCGGGCCACAGCAGCAGTCCTGCCAGGATTGCGCCGAGCAAACCGATGAATGCAAAGCGCCAGGGAATATCGCGCCCGCTGCGTTCTCGTTCTCTGCGCGCGGCAATCTCGCGGCGCGCCAGTTCGATAATTTCTTCGCTGGTTCGTTCCATAGCGCCTCGCTGTCAGCGCAATCGGTCCACCTGCTCCTGCATCATTTCAAACGTCATAATGCCGAGTTGCCGGTAGCCAATTGTGCCGTCGCTGTTGATAAAGTAACTGATCGGAATATTCTTCGCGCCGTACCGTTCCACAATGTCGCCGTCAGGGTTGGCGATCAGCGTGAATGTCAGGTTGCGCTCGCGTGCGAATGGAATGATGACGTCCGGCAGTTCAAGGCGGTTCACCCCCAGCACCACCACATCGCCGCGCTCATCAAGACGTTGCAGGTCAGGCATTTCTTCTGCGCACGGGGCGCACCATGTAGCCCAGAAATTGACCACCACCTTCGAACCGCGCAGGTCGCTCAGGCGGCGCGTCTCGCCATTTGCGAAGGTGAACGTAAAATCTGGCGCGACGTCACCCGGCGCCGGCACGTCGCCGCCGCGATCCACCAACCGCGACTCGACGGCCACGCCTGGCGGAATATCGATCAGGACGCCGCTGCCAGACGACACCCCAGTGCGCTGCCCGCCGCATCCCGCCAGCGCCGCGAACAGCGCCAGCAGCGCGACCGCAGCGAATCGCCGCATCGACCAAGCTCTTATCGAGCGTTCCACCGGAGATTGAGCACTCTTACTGGCGTTGACCATCTCACGGTTGGCGTTGGCTTCGACAGGCTCAGCCAACGCCAGCCGCTCCACAGGTGCAGGCTCGATTGTCCGGGTTTTGTTTGATCTCCCTATCAGAAAGTCTGACATCTCGAGTCATCTCACGTGGGAAGAATACCGGACTATTCGCTCATCATCAACTGCCAGGCGAGTTGACGGGCGGATGTCCGATGAGCGGCGCCTGCGCCGGGAGTTCACGGTCGAGCCGCGGGTAAACCACCAGCAGCACCGCGAGCGCCGCCAGCGCCCCAGTGATCATGCGCAGCCAGAAATTGAGCGACCCGACATCATCGCCGCCGCCGCGCCAACCGAGATTCAGGACGTCGTTGATCATATGAGAACCGGCGTCAAGCGCCAATGGCAGCAGCAGAAATGCGCCAAAACGCAGCGACGCCGGGCGAATCCAGCGCCGCACAAAGGAAAACAACACGCCAGCAATGAACAATCCGCCGTAGAACGACGTGCAGCGGTGACAAAACGCCACCTGATAGCCGCAGAAGCAGAACGAACGCTCAGGGCGCTGATGACACAGCGGCGTGTAGATGCGGAAGATGATCTCGCCCGCCAGCGGATGTCCGTTCGCCTTCAGCCACGGCGACAACCACGGCAATCCTGCATAGACGCCAAAGAAACCGTTGACGATCAGAAGCCAGCGGCGAAATGTCCAGGCGACTGCCCGATCAATCCAGGGCATGGAACGAGATGAAGCGTGAATGTCCATAACAGGTATCATTATAACAGACCAGGCGCAACCTGCGCCACACGAGGCTGATGCCGACTCAGAAAAGAGATATGAACTGTTTGTAACTCCTCCCCCCTCGCGTAACTTTTCCGACGCATCTGCTGTTCATATTGTAGAGAGCAATGCAGCACTACGTTTTGACTGATGGCGAACGACGGCAATGGCGGACGCAGACATCAGGCGTCGCACCGCCGCTTGGGTCGTGTGACAGCGCGAAGAGAGGAACAGCTTATGTATATCCTGGTTGCTGATGATGATCTGCCGAATGTCAAACTGACTGCATTCCTCCTCGAAGAAGCGGGCTACAAAGTCATCAAAGCCTACGATGGTCCCTCGATTCTGCAATCCGTCGAACAGTACAACCCTGATCTCATCCTGCTCGATGTGATGATGCCCAAGACGAACGGTTTCGACGTGTGCCGTCAGATCCGCCGCACGTCCGATGTTCCGATTATTTTCCTCTCCGCCCGCTCACAATTGCAGGACCGGGTGACAGGTTTGCAGATTGGCGGCGACGATTACCTGGTCAAGCCATTTGAGCCGTCGGAGTTGCTGGCGCGCGTGGAAGCGGTGCTGCGGCGACGCAACAGCGATATGCTCAACCCATCAGCGCGCCTGAGTCAGGGAGACATCACCCTCGATCCGGTTGAGCACAAAGTGCTGTTCGCGGACGGACGGGTCGTCGAACTGACGCCGCTGGAGTTCCGCCTGCTCTACTACCTGATGAAAAACTCCGGGCGAGTATTGAACACCAGCCAGATCCTGAACAAAGTCTGGGGCTACGACTACGAAGGCGAAAGCAATCTGGTCGCCGTCTACATCCGCCGCCTGCGCACCAAGATCGAGCGCGACCCCGAACACCCGCGGCACGTTTTGACTGTCCGCAATCTGGGTTACAAGTTTGAAGCCTGAGATCGTTGCGTTGCGCCACGTGCGTGTTCGCTCATCATTGTGAGGACGCGGCCATGATCGCTGGAGAGACCCTGACCCGACAGTTGCCTTACTGGCTGGTTGAACGCCGCGAACGTCTGACGCATCTGTTTGCGCCCGTGCCCGCGCTTGCGCTTGTTCTATGGCTGTCGCTCGCCGGGCTTCCCGAAACGCTCTGGATGGCGCTGATCGGATACGCCTCAATCCACCTGTGGTTGTTCTGGATGGTGCACGGTCGTCCCAATAGCGGCGCTGTGCGATTGCGGCATATCGATTGGGCGTCGATCCTGGTCGACGCGCTGTTGAGCGTTGTCGCGCTCAGCGTCGCCGATTCGCTGCTGGGCTTTCTGCCGCTGTATGTGCTCATTGCGTGGCGCGCCATATCCGGGTACGGTCGCAATCAGGCGACGACAGCGATCTTGTTCGCGCTGGGACCGATCTTTCTCTTCCAGTTGCTCCTGAGTCGTGCTGGCGATGCGGCGCTGACCGCCAGCGAGCAGTGGGGCGCGGCTGGCATCCTTGCTGGCAGCCTGGGATGCGGCATTGTCGCTATTATGTCCAGTGCGCGCCAGAAAGCGTCGATCAATCAGTTGAAGATTGAGCTGCAACGTGAGCGCAACACGCGAGAGGCGCGCGTCGAGGAACTTGAACACCTGGCGAATGAGTTGCGCATGCGCATGCGCGAGCGCCATGCCCTTGAAGAAGGATTACGCGCCATTACCAGCACCCTTAGCCTTGACGACGTGCTGGAACAGATCCTGGACAGCACCGTGCAGACGTTCGGCGCCGAACGGACTCACGCGGTCGTGTTGACGTTGCAAACCGACGGTTCGCTCGATAATCGAATGTTTGCTCGCGATCGGCAGCTCCAGGCGCAGTGGGTCGAGCCGCTGATTCGGCGTGTGATGCGCGATCAGACGCCGGTCGTCGTCGCCGATTCGGCGCTTGACCCTGAACTTGGAGAGATCAGCAAGATTGGGCTGCGGTCAATCATCTGCGTTCCGCTCTTCGTTGGCGATGGTCCGCCGCGTGGCGCGCTCACAGTGGTCAGCGCCACCTTCGCGGCGTTCTCCAGCAGCGATGCGCGCCATCTCTCGGCGTTCGCCGCGCAGGCTGGCATCGCTATCGGCAACGCCGAATTGCACAGCCGCCTGCGCCGCCAGCAACATCTGCTCCAGGCGGTGCTCCGCGACATCAACGACGGTCTGGTCGTGCTCGATAAAGATTACAACGTCGTTCTGGCAAACCCGATAGGTCAGGCGCTCCTCAACGACGCCTCGGCGGCGCAGCCCTGGCTGGAACGCATGCGAGAACTGGCGAGCCGCCTTTCAGATGACGGTCGTCCGGTGGCGTCGCCGGAATGGATCGTCGGCGATCCGGAGTGCGAAGAGGGATGCATCGTCTATCAGGCGGTCGCCTCGCGGGTGCGCACTGACGATGATCTCCCTGATCTGACGGCGATTGTGCTGCACGACATTACGGACCATAAGGCGGAAGAACGCGCGCGCATGGACTTTATCTCGATGGTGTCGCACGAATTGCGCAACCCGCTGCATACGCTCAATGGCTTTGTCAAACTGGTGCTGCAGGGTCGTGCCGGTCCATTGACGCCGGTACAGCAGGATTTCCTGTCAATGGCGGATGAGCAGATTGAGCAGTTGAGCCGGCGCGTGTCTGAACTGCTAGAATACAACCGCTTCAAAGCCGGGCGCCTGGCGCTGCAGCCGGATGTCGGCGATCTCTCGCTGCTCATCGCCGGCACCGTGAATCGCTTGAAACTGCAGGCTGAACAACAACAAATCTCCCTGATCAATGAGACGCCGCAACTGCCGCTGTGCCAGTTCGATAATCAGCGCATCGGTCAGGTGCTGACCAATCTCATCGAAAATGCGATCAAGGCGACGCCCGCTGGCGGGACGATCAGCGTCTCTGCCGAGGTGCATGATCAGGAGGTGCGCGTTCGCGTCTCCGACACCGGCGTGGGCATCCCGGCCAGCGAATTGAGCAAGATCTTTCAACGCTTCTATCAGGTGGCGAAACACCGCCGCGCCCATGGCACCAACATGGGGCTGGGGCTGGCAATCTGCCAGCAGATCGTCGAAGGGCACGGCGGTCGAATCTGGGTTGAAAGCGAGGAAGGCGTCGGGACAACCTTCACCTTCACGTTGCCGCTGGCGGTCGAAGCGGATTGCGTCGTCGGTTAGTTACAATTATTTTACCGTTCAAGAAAGGGCGTTCATTCGCTCCTCAACAATCTCGGCTATACTGTGAGCAGTCTGGTATGTCGATCAGAGCCAGAAACCTGTGGCTGAGGGAGTCGTGAAGATCGCTCTGGTTGCCCTTCCCCACCCGGATGAATCTCGCACAACGCCCCCTTTGCCGTTGTGTTATCTGGCTGCTTTCTTCGAGCAGCAACGACACATCGTTCGGGTCTATGATCTTGCGTTGCGTCCCAGCGGTCTCCAGGCGGATCGACTGGAAACGATTCGCACGTTTCGTCCGCACGTAACGATCGTCGCCGCCACTGACGCCGCAGAAGCCAGCATCGTCGCCGACCAACTGCGAACTGCCGGTTCGGTGTTGCCGCTCACGCTGGGGGTGCGCAATCATCTGCCGCCGTGGCTGGCTTCGCATGCGCTGGCGGAATTGCAACGCCTGCCGTGTCCTGGTTCCGATGTCAAACATCTCGTGGCGTGCGGGTTGCTGGCGCTCGATGAACCGCTCGATAACCTGCCATTCCCGGCTCGTCATCTGTTGCCGCTCGAACAGTATCCCATGGCCACCCCGGAAGGCGAGCTGCGCACGCCAATATTGATAGGGCGCATGTCTCGAGACGGCGTTGCTGTGTTTCGTCAGCCCGCACTGCTGGGCACTGAACTGCGTTCCATCGTCCAGGAACACGGCGTGCGCCATGTCATCCTGGAGGGACTGGCGCTGACTGATGATCGTGACTGGCTGTACGCCTTTCTCTCGCAGATCTCCCGAATGCACCTGGGCATCAAATGGGAGGGACGCGTCTCGCATACGCGCCTGACCCATAGCCTGATCGCCGCCATGTACCGCGCCGGTTGCGAGGCGCTGACCTTTGAGTTCGACGCGCTTTCGGTCCTTGATGCCAAACACGAACGCGATACGCTGAGCGACGCCGTGCGACGGGCGCGCGAATTGGGGATGCGCGTCAATGGACATATCGCTCTCGACCCGCGCTATCCGTCGATCCCGGCAGTCGTTGATATGTCGGCGACCTTCGGTTTGGACGAAGTGCGCTTTTTCGTGCCAAAAGACGCCGAAACGCCCATCAATGCCGAAGGCTCGGCGGAGGTCGCCACGCTTATCGCGCGCGCCCGCGAACATTATCAGATCAGTCGCAGCCGGCAGTATTTCATTGATCGGTTCGGTGTGCGCCTCGGCACGATGATCTGGCACGTCGGTCGAACAGGATTGCTCGGCAGGCACTGGAAGCATCAGGCGCCGCACGACGAACCGGCGTCTGAAATTGCGCTCGAACACGGGAGGGGTTAGGGGTTAGGGGTTGCTGCGTTCTTCCGCTTTTCCTCCTGAAACTCTGCTCCTTTGACCTTTTTCGCCTTGACTCCCTCGCCTCGCGCTTCATGCCTCGCGCCCCGTCCCCTCGCGCCTCCCCAATGCAGGCGAATCCGGCAGCGAACAAGCGAATGCGCACTGCGCGCCTCGCCCCCTTTTGCTCTCACCGCTCGCTCCTCGCCTTGCACCACACGAACCCCGGTATGTTATAATCATAACCATCCCCAGTTATACACACTGCCTTCAGGAGGACGAGGTATGCCTGTGTTCAAGGATTATGCCGAGCTGCATCAGTGTCTGAGCACGTTGTACGATCAGGCGAAGTGTGACGCACGCATTGCCCCGAAAATCCGTGACTCGCATCTGGTGATCCAGTTTCGTTATGAAGAGCCGCACGCGGTGGTGACGATCAATGCCGCCGCTCCGCCAACACAGCCGGGTGCGTATTTTGATGTTCTGTGGGGCGATGATACAGGGTTGAAGCCGGACGTCGAGATGAGCATGAAAGCCGATATTGCGCATCAGTTCTGGCATGGCAAAATTAACCTGATGACTGCGCTGGCGCGGCGTCAGATTATTGCAAAGGGTCCTATCCCGAAGATTCTGAAGTTGCTGCCTGCTGTTGAGCCGATGTATGAGATGTATCCACGGCTGTTGCGCGAGATGGGACGCGCCGATCTTGTCCTGACCTGAGACGGGTCGATTTTCTGTATTCATCCGGCACATGCGAGTGCTGGTCGTCTGCCTGCCGGGCTGGCGAGAACGACGATCGCAGGTCGTGCGCTTCACACGAGCCGATGAGCAGCGAAGACATGTACGAACGCGGTGTGGCGGACGCCGAACGCGGCGAGTTGCACCCGTTCTACTACCAGCATTACTACCATTATCGTCGGGGCTATGATCAGGCGCGCCGCCGCCAGCAGCGCCCGATCTGGTCGCTGCTGGCGTATGGGCGCTGGATGGCGCTGGCAGGAGCGGCGCTGGCGATTGCGCTGATCATCGCCATCAGCAGTGCGTGGCGCGCCAGTCAGAAGGAAGAGCGCGCAACCCTCGCGATGCCTGTGATCGATACGGCGACGACGGAGAGCGCACGTCCTACGCGAACGCCGTTGTTTCCGACCGCCACGCCGGCTGCGACTCCTGAACCAGTGGTGCTGACGCTGCGCGTTGGCGGGGTTGCACAGGTGTCGAACACCGAAGGGCGCGCGCTGCGCGGACGCGCCGCGCCGGGATTGAAGGCGCCGGTGCGTGTGGCGTTTGCAGAGGGTGAGCGGGTGCGCATTCTGGAAGGACCGGTCGTCGCCGATCAGTATGTCTGGTGGCGCGTCGAAGGACGCAATGGCACAGGCTGGGCGGCGCAACAATCGCTCGACGGCGCGGTCTGGCTCGTGCCGGTGGAGTGACCGGCGATGTAGAGGATTTGTGTATCGAAGTCGCAACAAATGTCGCGCACGTTCTCACTTCCAACGCCGGTCAAATTGTCGTATAATCAGTAGCGGCGCTGATCTCAACGGAGGTTTCCTATGAACTGGTTCGTAGCAACCTTGATGCTTTTCCTCGTTTTAGTGCCGTTCCTGCCTCTGGCATTTTCGCTGGCGTACACCTGGGTGACGGCGCCGGAAGCGCGTTCGTCGGAGGAATAGGTCGCCGTCTCATCGCAATTGTCTGATGGGCGTCTGACGTTCCATCAACGTCGGGCAACAGTTGGCTTCTTTGTTCGACGCAACCCTTCCAGGGGTTGCGTTTTTTTCTTCGGGCTGGAATCAAAGCCTGGAAAGATCACGATACTGTTGGGCGCCGCCGGTTGGGGCAAATCTGAGACCCGCCTCGACTTCGCTCTGCATAGCAGGAACCCGTGATAGGCTCCCCGCCGCTGTCAGGATACTTTCCCTCTGCAAAATCTTTGCAAGGTATTGACAAAACATTGGCATTCGGCTATGATACTTCCGTGATATTTACTGAACAGTCAAGCAAACCGGGAGACCTATGAAATCGCGCTCACCAATGCTCTTTTTGTTTCTGACCGTGCTGATCGACCTGCTTGGCGTCGGCATTGTGCTGCCGCTGATACCGTACTATGTCAAAATCGTCGAGCAGTCGCGCATTCCATGGCTAGCAGACAATCGCGCTATTGTCGTTGGCGCACTCATGGCGTCATTTGCGCTGATGCAATTCCTGTTCGCACCGATGCTCGGCGCGCTGTCCGACCGCTATGGACGACGCCCTATCCTGCTCGTCAGCCTGCTGGGCAGCGCTCTGTCGTATGTGCTGTTCGGCGTAGCGGAATATCTCTCATTCCTCGGAGTCGAGACCGTTCTGGGCATTCTATTCCTTGGCCGCATCCTGAGCGGTATCACCGGAGCAAGCATCTCTACGGCGCAGGCGTATATTGCTGATATTACGACGCCTGAAAATCGGGCAAAGGGCATGGGGATGATTGGCGCTGCGTTCGGTCTGGGATTTATGCTTGGTCCGGCGCTTGGCGGTTTGTTGAGCACAATCAGCCTGGCGGCGCCAGCGTTCTTCGCCGCGCTCCTGGCGCTTGCCAATGTCATCTTTGGTTACTTCAATCTACCGGAGTCCCTGCCGCCTGAGCGCCGGACAGTTGCGCCGGTGCGCGGCGTCA
>JAUQOW010000003.1 GCA_030550675.1 Chloroflexota bacterium | reverse complement strand
ACAACGTCGGATTGCGTATGTGTCGATAGGTTGAGAACCGCAAACGCAGCGGTGAAAAGCTCGCTTTGAATCGGAAGACACCGTCGTTCGGTCGATAGCCGCCGCCCAGAATGAGACGGCGCTTTCCGTGACGCTGACCCCACTGGATCGCCGCATAAACAACGGCATGCGCGGCCCGACTGCGCTGATAGTCGATGTCTAAGCCTGCCAGAAAATCGTACATCTCCAGGTCATCATGGAGGTAGAGCGCTGCGGCCACGATATGACCGGAATATTCAGCGAGCAGGAAGGTCGCATGCTCTGGCAACTCCTCGCAGAATGACCAGAAATACTCAAACGAAAAAAAGTAACGTGCATGGGCGCGATGCCGATTCATCGTCTTCGTATAGATGCGGTGAAATTCGCGCACATCGTCGGCGTTTTGCGCTGTAAACACCCGAACTCCCTCTCGCTGCGCCCGACGAATACTGTAACGGGTCTGGTCTCCAAGGGATCGGCGCCAGAGATCCTCTTCCGAAAGCGTCAGGTCAATCACCACAATATCCCGATCATAGCGCACGTTATCGAGGCGCAGCATTCCGTTGCAGCGGTCAGAGGGATGGAGATGCATAAACTCCGCCACGACTCGCTGTTCGCTGCAGAACTGGCGCCAGCCTTCGATAAAGGTGTGCTGCAGGTCGGGCGTCACGTTTCCGAGTCCTATCGGACCGGTGTACTCCGGGGTGAGCGTATCCCAGCACGCCTCATATTGTCTGGCGAAGGGCAGGTTGCTTACTGGACGAAGAAAAAACGGATAGACGATTCGCCCTTCATCCGACGCCGCCACGAACAATCGCGCCAGGTAGCCGGTATGACGCTGGACGATCCGGGCGTATCCGACGCTGCCGAAGACGCTGACGCGCGCTGGCAGAGCCTCCTCCCATGCTTCCCGGTCATCGGCGGTATATACCGTTGTGTACATTCTGTGCTCCTCCGTTTCTGCCGCATTGCGCAGCGCTACCGGGTCACCGTAATCGCGGCGTGCTCCTCGGCGCGGAGTTCCAGCGGCGGCACGCGCAGATACGCCGTGGTGCGTCGTTTGCGGGCAAAATCGTTGAAGGCGCGCTGCACCTGGACTGGCGTCAGATTCAGCGCCTCCGCCACATCCGCTACAGGTACATTATGCTCTTGTGCGTACCAGAGCAGATCCATCGTTTCAAAGGGCAGCCGGAAGAAGAACTCCTGCTGGGTTGTCGGTGCGCTGTAGGTGTCAGATGTGGGCGGACGACGCTGGATGACCTCTGGTACGTCGAGATAGCGCGCCAGTTGGTAGATCTGCGTTTTGTACAGATGCACAATCGGGCGCAGATCAGCCCCGCCGTCGCCGTACTTCACAAAGAATCCCTGGTCATGTTCGTTCTTGTTCGGCGTGCCGACAACCGCGTAGTTGCGCAGTTCGGCGTGGTAGTACACCATTGCCATGCGCGTCCGCTGCTTGAAATTCGAGGCGGCGACGATTTGGGCGTATTCGCGCGGCGGCAGGCGTTTGCTCTTCACCTCGCCATCTGGCGTGACGATTTCCAGCGAGAAGACATTCAGCGTATCTGCATCGAGCAGGTTCTGCGGAAGCACAATGCGCATCTTGTAGCCCAGCGCGGCGTCGTACTCTGGAAAGATTCGTCGCACGGCTTCGTCACGGCGGCGGTAGCAGCCGAACCCTTCGAGCACCGGCGTGATGTCTTCCAGGATCGGCTCGACGCCGTAGTGCCGGGCGACCATCTCCGACAGATGCACCGTCTGCGGGTCGGAGTCGCGCTCCGGCATCATCAGCGCCACGACGCGCTGCGGTCCGAAGGCGCGAACGCAGAGCGCCAGCGCCACTGATGAGTCGATGCCGCCGCTGATCCCCAGCGCCACGCCTTGACGATGCAGGGTTCTGATAACGTGATATTGCAACCAGTTGACAATCCGTTCTGTTTCGGCAGCAACATCGATCTGCAAGATGCGCGTGTCAAACCCCATAGCCCCCTCCCACAGCAATGCCGCCTCTGATGCAGACTTTGACATTATCTGCGTCGGAGAGCGGCGGCGGCAGACGAAAATCGCGAATAAACCGCTCGACCAGCAGTTGGGTCGAGAGAATGCCCACCAGCGCCATATCTTCGGTTTCGCTCAGACGCGCGCCGGATTGCGCTTTTTCCTTCAGGTGCGCCACTGCCGTCGGCTTGAACAAGCCGTTCGCCTGGATGCGGTCTGGCGACAGGAAATGCTGAACGTAGTCCAGTCGTGCGTCATTGAAGAAACTCCGATGAATCGGCGCGCGATACGGTTGCTTGGGGCGCTGCCAGATGGCGTCTGGCAGCCAGACGCGACTGACCTGGCGCAGGATGTATTTCTCCGTTAGACCGCGTAGCTTCAGGCGCGGCGGCAGGCGATTGGCAAACTCGATCACGCGATGGTCGAGGAAGGGAAAGCGCCCCTCGACCGCGTGCGCCATGATCATCCGGTCCCCCTGCGCCGAGAGGAGGTACGGCGAGAGGAAGGTGATGATTTCCAGGTACTGCGCCTGGTGGAGCGGGTCCCACGAACTGAAGGCTTCCGGGTAGTGCGGCGCTCGATCGGTCGGCTGCGCCAGCGCGTCGGCAGCCTGGCGCACCTCATCGCTGAAGAAACGACGGGTGCGGCTGGTGGTGCGCCAGCGCGGACGGTGCGAGTAATCCGGTGCGGCGGTATCCATAAGTCCTTCGCCGAAGAACGCTGCCAGATACGCGATATTGCTGCCTCCAAATCCGACGATCCAGGGGTAGAGACGGCGGAAGAGCAGCGGTCGCAGGCGCGACGACGGTTGACGCGCCCAGAACCGTCGCACCTTCGCTTCCTTGAAAATATCGTAACCCGCCAGAAACTCATCAGCGCCTTCGCCGGTCAACACCACGCGATAGGAATGATCGTGCACCAGTTGTGAGAGAATGAAGAGCGGCGCGGGCGATGTGCGCAGGATTGGCATTTCCGTATGCCAGATCACGTCGGGGAAGACGCGCCCAATATCGGCGTGCGTCACATACGCCACCTGATGGCTAGTGCCGAGATATTGCGCCATCTGGCGCTGGAACGGACTCTCATCAAATTCTGGATCGCTAAAGGCGATTGAAAAGGTGTCGAGGTGGTTACTGGCGTACCGGCGCACAATTGCAGCAACCGTTGAGGAGTCCAGCCCGCCGCTGAGATACGCGCCAACCGGCACATCCGCGCGCAGACGGATTGTGGTCGCGTCGATCAGCAGATCACGCAACTCCTCAACATACTCCTCCTCGCTGCGTTCCTGCTCCGGCGCACCAAACTCCAACCGCCAGTACGGCTGAATATCAATCGTTCCGTCTCGTGCGATCAAGTAATGACCCGGCGGCAGTTCAACAATGTCGCGAAACACGGTCCGCGGCGAGAGGGTTCCCCAGAAGGTGAAGATCTGCTCCAGCGCCACCGGGTCGATTGCACGGCGCACGCGCGGATCAGCCAGGATCGCCTTGATCTCCGACGCGAAGATCAGCGTTCCATCGGCAAGCGTGTAGAATAGCGGAAGAATCCCAACCCGGTCGCGCGCCAGGAACAGCGTCTGTTCGTGCGCGTCCCAGATAGCAATCGCAAATTGTCCGTTGAGGTGCGACAGGCACCCCGGACCGTATTCCTCGAACAGGTGCAGGATCACCTCAGTATCAGTATTGGTTGTGAAGCGATGCCCGCGCGCCTCGAGGTCGGGGCGCAGTTCGACATAGTTGAAAATCTCGCCGTTGAAAACGATCCAGTATCGCTCGTCTTCGCTGGCAATCGGTTGCTGACCGCCGCTCAGGTCGATAATTCTAAGTCGTGCGTTCCCCAGCCCGGCCCGGTCGTCGAGATAGATGCCGAACTGATCGGGACCGCGATGGCGGATCAGCGCCAGCATCTGGCGCAGCGCGTCTTTAGTGATCGGGTAATCGCCCTGGATATTGACAATGCCCACAATTCCGCACATTGAAAGACTCCTGATCTTGCAACGATTCGCGTGGTCTGGCAGAGCCGTTGCCGTGGGTGGAACCGTCGCTATGGGTAAGGACATTACACTGCAATGTCTCTGCGGCGGGGCAGGGGCGCCACAGGTAAGGACGGTGCATTGCGACGTCCCTATTTTGCCATGCCGCCGTCTTCACCTCTCCGCCTTTCCTGCCAGTTCCCGTCGGGCGATTTTGCCTGATGCGTTCACCGGCAATTCGTCGCGGAACTCTACATACCGCGGGACCATGAAATCTTCCAACCGCGCGCGGCAGTGCGCCAGAATCTGCTTTTCGGTCAGATCAGGATTCTTCGTGACCACAAACGCCTTGATCGCCTGCCCCAGGATCGGGTCGGGCACGCCGACCACCGCCACCGCTGCAACCCCCGGCAGCTCGTAGATCACGTTCTCGACTTCTTTGGGAGCGACTTTCTCGCCGCGACTCTTGATAATGTCGTCCTTGCGCCCGACGAAGTACAGGAACCCTTCCTCGTCCATACGGAACAGGTCGCCGGTGTAGCAGACGCGCTCTCCCGGCAGTGGACCAGGACGGTACCGCTGCGCCGTCGCTTCTGGCGCCTCCCAGTATCCGCGCATCACGTGCCGTCCGCGCACCACCAACTCGCCGACCTCGCCGGGTCCCAGCCGGTTGCCATGTTCGTCTTCCAGCCAGACTTCGGTGCCGGGAATGGCAATGCCCACCGATCCGGGGCGCCGTTCCAGCTCTTCCGGCGGCAGATACAGGGTGCGCTTGGTTTCGGTCAGACCATACATCGAGTAGAGGCGCGCCCACGGGAACTTCCGGCGCAGTTCCAGTACGTGGCTTGGCGGCAGCGCAGCGGCGGTGTTCGTCAGATACCGGATGCTCGACAGATCGTACTGGCTCAGGTCCATTTGCAGGAGCATCGCATAGATCGTCGGCACGCCAGGAAAACCGGTGACCCGCTCTTCTTCAACGTGCTTGAGGATTGCCGCCGGATACGCAAACGAGCGCTCAAGCGCCAGCCTGCCGCCGAAACGCATCGTCATCAGCAACTGATAGAGACCGTAATCGAAGGAGAGCGGCAGCATGTTGATCACGACGTCATCTTCGACATTTTGCAGGTATTCAATGATCGAGCCGCTGACGAAGACGACGTTGCTGTGATCACTCATGACGCCCTTCGGCTCGCCGGTGCTGCCCGAGGTGTAGATCAGGCACGCCAGATCGAGATCGATATTGACGCGCGGCAGAGGCGTCGGGTCGTACTGCGCCTGCGCCTCATCAAAGTCGATGAAGCGGGGATGCGCCAGACGGGTTTCGGCGCGCTGATTGGACAGCACGCCAATCCGCAGCGAAGGAACGTCGTGCAACAGCGCCGACAGTTGCACGTCCCTGATCTGCGCATCGGCAATGATTGCTGAGGCGCGGCAGTTGTTCAGAATAGCGGTCAGTTTGTCCTGCTTGGTCGTATGGTTGATAACCACGAAAACGCCCCCCGCCTTGAGCACGGCGAAAATCCCGACGACCGCCTCGACCGAGTTGGGCGCAAAGATCGCCACCCGGTCGCCGCGCCGAATGCCGTGCTCGACGAGCGCATGCGCCAGGCGATTCGTCATCTGATCGAGATCGCGATAGGTCAGCCGTTTGCCGTCGCAGACGAGCGCCACTTTATCTGGCAGGCGCGCGGCGCTGTTGATCAGAAAATCATGCACGAGCATAGGTTTCTCCCAGGGCGATTGAGGAGAGCGGAGCGCCGCCAGCGACGGCTTCCTGCGCGCCGTTCGCAAGTTTGCGCACCACGTACTCCGATAATTTCTTCACCGAATCGAAGTGTTCGGGCGTCAGTTCGTGATCGGCGACGCTGATGCCAAATTGCGTCTCAATGAACGAGACCAGTTCGATGACGCCGAGCGAGTCCACAATTCCCCGCTCGAGGAACGAGTCGTCGTCGCTGTAAACGAAGCCCTCGTCGCCAAACAGGAGGTTGTGCGTGATGTAGCCGCGAATCTGGGATGCAATGTCTGATGTGGTAATCTGCATACCCGTTATCCTCCTTCAGTTGAGAATTTCGCGAACCAGCATGAACGCTTCTGCCGCCATCAGACCGGCGGTGGCGCCGCGCACCCGCGCCAGCGCTTCTACGGCGCGCAGTGAGCGGGGGTGGGGCGGCTGTTTGAGTTCGTTGCGAAAGCAGGAAAGCGCCCGGAGTTTGCGTTCCAGAACATCACCGATGTCCACGAACACGGTTGGTTTAAAGGCGCCCTCCTCAATCGGCGACGCCCAATCGGTCTCCGAGAGGGTTTCGTAACAGAGCAGCCGCCGCACGGGGCAGCGGTTGATCGGGCGCGCCGCCACCAGCGTTGCCAGGTAGACAGCTTTGTGATCCACGTGCAGATCGCCGCCAAAAGGGGTATAGACCACATCGGCGCGCACGGAGAAGATCGCCTCGCGGATCGCATCCGCCAGTTCGTGCCCTGGCACTACATCCAACCTCGGCGCGGGGAAGTCGAGGAAGAAGATCCCCGCACCGCCGAGCGTCTGATGCGCTGTGCGCGAGTCGTGTCGATCTTCTTCATCCTGTTCCGGCGAAAAGATCTCCGGAGCGCCGCGCGTGACCACCAGCGCGTAGACTGCGTCGCCCTGCGCGACATGACGCGCCGTGACCCCGCCGCACCCCAGCACTTCGTCATCAGGATGCGCGGCTACAATCAGTACGTTCATGCCAGGACTCCTTCCGGCGTTCAAAACACATCGCTCAAGAGCAAACTGAAGCGCATCGACGGCGGGTGACCCGTCAGCGGCGCGTAGCACATGCGCAGGCGGTAATCAGTATGGCGCTCCATCGTCGCCGGATCGAGACCGATCATCCGGGCGTGCACGCCAGTCATGCGCACCCGCCGTGCGCCGGCGTGCGTCGCCAATGCCCCCAGATCGTTCGCCGTTTCCTCTGGGCGGTCAGTCAGGGCATCGAGCACAGTGAGCATATCGTCGCGCTCGATTTTGTAGATGACGGCGAGCCGTCCATTCACCAGTTCAGCGTGGTACGGACATGACAGACTGCGCCACCGCCGGTACGTCTCATCGCATGGCGGTCCCGCCTCATCAGTCAGGCGCAGATGCGGCAGCGCCGCGATTTCTTGCGGCGGATCGGCTGACGCCGCCGGATGCCAGTTATACAGTTCAGTTTCAATCAGCGTTCTCCACCCGAAGACGCGCTGAAACAGCGCATATGAGTTCTTGTTTGGAAATCCCAGGATGAATGGCGCGCCCTCAGCCCGCGCCGCCTCGGTTGTTGTCGCTACCAGTTGATAAAAAGCGGGAAACCCTCGATAATCCGGGTGCAGCATGAGACTCATTGCCAGGTAGTAGCGATAGACCTTTCCGCTGCTATCCGTCAGCACATGCGGCACAAGCGCGTGATGCCCGACCAGGCGATCGTTATTCCAGCCCAGAGCCACGATGGCATCGCCATACGGGTTGACGAAATAGAATTGCGACCATGCCATCTTGCCCGGTCGATAGCCGAACGTGTCGTGAAACAGGCGTTCAACCGCTTCGAATACAGACTCCGCTTCACGGGCGGTTCGGATGAGCGTGATACGCATACCTCACCATCCTTCCGGCTGACCGACAGGGTGCGCTTCAGATGCATTCCTGTGTGTTTGAGCCAGCACGCCAAGGAATTCGGGAACCTGACCGTTAGCGCTGCGCTCGACCCCTTCGCGCGTCAGCACCACGCGCACTGTGCCGAACAGGATGCGCAGATCGGTCCAGAGACTGATGTGATCGACATACCAGACATCGTGCGCCAGGATTTCGTCCCACGTCTGATTGCTGCGCCCGTGGAGCACCGCTTCGCATGTGATGCCGGGCAGCACATCGAGACGGCGACGCTGCTCCGGCGTATACCGGTCGATGTATCGCATCAGCAGCGGTCGTGGTCCGACCAGGCTGAGATCGCCGCGCAGGACGTTGAACAACTGCGGCAATTCGTCCAGGCTCGTGCTGCGCAGGAATTTGCCGAAGGGCGTGAGGCGCTGCTCATCGGGCAGCAGGTTGCCCTGCGCATCGCGCGCGTCGGTCATGCTGCGGAACTTATAGAGTCGAAACGGTTTCCCATCCTTTCCAGCGCGTTCCTGGGTGAACAATACTGGCGATCCCATTTTGATCCGGATCAACAATGCGAGGATCGCCATGAACGGCGCCAGCAGGATAAGCGCCGGAACAACCAGAATCAGGTCAAATGCGCGTTTGCCGTATCTGCGATACATGAGCGGTCCTCCTCTAGATTGTTGTTGGCGCCAGGGCATGTCGCTCGCTCAACGCCGCCGCATACAACTGATCGTGCAGCGCAATAATGCGCTGCAAGTCGTACCGCTTCGCCTGCTCCAATCCGCGCGCTGCCATTGCGCGCGCCGCCTCCCGGTCATCGATCATCCGGCGCATTGCGCGCGTGAGACCCGCCACATCGCCAACCGGCACAAGCAGACCGGCGCCTTCTTCCAGGAGATCGCGCACGCCGCGAATATCGGCGCCGATCACTGGCACGCCAAGCGCCAGCGCTTCCAGAATGCTGCGCGGCAACCCCTCCTGCTGCGACGGCAGGATGAGGGCCGTCGCCGCTCGCAGCAACGCCGGAATGTCGCGTCGGTAGCCAAGGAAGTGGGTTCGTTCCGCGATGCCGAGGTCAGACGCGAGGCGACGCATCGGTTCCAAGAGCGGTCCGTCTCCTGCCAGCGCCAGGTGCGCATCATTCCGTTCCAGGCGCGCAAATGCTCTTAACGCATCAGCGTGGCGCTTGCGCGGGATGAACTCAGCAATCATCAGGAAGAGCGCCTCGTCGGGCGCAACGCCCATGCTCTGGCGCAGCGCCGCCACCTCAGTCGCCGCGACGTTATCAGGGGAGTAATGGCTCAGATCGACGCCAATGCCAGGCATATACCAGACGCGCTCTGGCGGTGCGAGACGATAGCGAATGGCTGTCTGTTCGTCGGTGCGGTTGATCACCACCTGGTAGTCCATCCAGGCGCTGGCAACTTTTTCCAGCGTCAGGAAGACGAGATTCTTATGCCACGGCATGCCCTTGTCGAAGTTGAAGCCGTGCGCCGTGTAGATCACCCGAACCCCGGTGCGCCGCCGAATATCGCGCAGCGCGTAGCGCGTGACAAACGCTGCGACCGCAGTATGCACGTGCACGATGTCGTACCGCTCACCCTCGACGATGCGCCGGATGCGCTGCGGCGCGCCGATCAGATTCACCGGGCTGAACGGCTGGCGGGACCAGGGCAGGGTCCAGATATGATCAAACGCAGCGCGGGTTTCGGGATCGATTGCCTCATCGCGCGTCATGGCGTCGACCCGCCAGCCGCAGGCGCGGTAGTGCCGCGCAAACGGCAGCAGAAACGCCGAGATTGTCGCTGGCACCGTTGTGACAATTAACAAACGTGGCATAAGGTCACCTGATACTATGAATCTGAACCCTCTCATCACGGCAAGGTGCGACGCCGCGCCTGCCAGCCGGTTGATGCGCGGCGGGAAGCGACCCATGCTTCGGTCTGCTCACGCACATGCTGGAAGAACGCCAGGCGTCGTTCACGCAGCCGGGATTCGGCGAACGCCTGCGCGCGTTCGAGGTTGCGCGCCGAGGCGCGCGCCATCCGCTCCGGGCTGGAGACCATCTCGCGGATAGCCTTCGCCAGCGCTGCTGCATCGCCTGGAGGCACGAGGTCTTCCGGCGGCAGCAGTTCGGGAATGCCGCCGACCGTCGAGCCAATACACGGGAGCGCGCGCGCCATCGCCTCGATCATGGCGCGCGGCATGCCTTCCTGACGCGATGGCAGGACGAAAAGATCCGCCGCGTCAAGTTCGTCGCGCACCGCCGCGCCAGCCGTCACCTGCCCGCGGAAGATAACCCGGTCGGCGATGCCCAGGGTGCGGGCGCGCTCTTCCAGTTCCGGGCGATGTTTGCCATCGCCGAGCATCGTCAGCGTCAGATCCATGCCGTCGCGCACACACAGCGCAACCGCGTCGAGCAAGACATCCGGCGCTTTGTACCACTGTCCCAGTGAGCCAACAAAGGCAAGGCGAAGAGGAGGCGTCGGGGTGCGCAGCGGACGCGGCGCCGCAACGATCGCCTCATCGGGCAACTCGACATCTGACGCCGCCACCGAAAAAGACGGGCACGGATACCTTTGCTGCAAGGCATGTTCGGTGACGTAGCATGCGGCTGCGGCATCAGCGCACTGTCGCCGCAACTGGAGCGGGAAGAGCCAGCGAAAGAATGGGCGCAGCGGATGCCGGACTGCGCCGGGCGCAAAAACGCCGTATGGATCGGTGACCACCTCAACGCCATATGGGCGCCTTTCGCGTCGGAGGGAAGGATAGAGCAGACTGGCGATTTGCGAACTGACGCGCAGAATGACCGCGTCCTCTGCGGCGATTACGCCGCGCGTCACAGCCAGAATCTGCGGCAACCTCATCAGATACTGACGCGGACCCACATACTCCGGAATTGCAGCAAAGGAGACGCGCCGACCATCAGCGCGCTGCCAGTCGGGCGCCGCGCGTGGCGCGTTGCGCACCCGCGCCACAACGCGCACCTGATCGAAAACCTCCAGATAGCGCTGCCAGAAGCGGTATGGGAACTGCGTCTGCGTCCACACCACGCCGTCCGGAGTGCGATCAAAGTGATGTTCGAGCGACACGACAACACGCATACATTCCCCCTGATCTCAAACTACTGATCGGAAGCGGGCAGGCGCGAGATTGACGATAACGACAGTCCGGCAATCCCAAGCGGCACAGCGATGTTCTTGATCACGTCAAACACGATGTTCTCCAGATCGCACGCGAGCATGTAGAAGCAGAAGAGCGAAAGGAAGGGGTAGAACAGCAACCGCGCATCGCCCGGCGTCAGCCCGGAAAGCCAGCGTCGCACCGAGCAATTAGCCAGCCCAAAGATGATGAACGACACCGGCGCAGCAAGAAAGCCAAAATTGAGCATTGCTTCACCGGCAAGACCGTAGAGCTGCGATGCCTCAAAATCGACCGGAATGTACGAACCTTTGCCGTACAACGCTTCAGTGCCTTCGAATGTCTTGCTCGGCATGCGCTCGATGATTGAGCGTGGGATGAGTACTGCAAATGCGGCAACATAGGTGCGCCCCAGGGCATACTCATAATCGCTGTCTGGACGCGCCAGGCGATAGAGCAGGAATGCCTGCACATCGCTCCGTCCCAAATCACCGAGCAGGAGCGTCGGAAGATCGCGACGAGTTTCGCGCTCCAGTTCGACACGCGCAGCCGGGTCCTCGATCAGCCGCAAGACTTCAAGACCGGCATCCTTGTAAAATCCGTAGATATACATAAATGCGATCAGAAAACTCAATCCGATCAGCACAATCTTGCGTGTAATTGGACGAATCCAGAAATGGATCAGCCCAACCGCCCAGAATAATCCCCAGATAGTGTTATTTCGGCTGCCGCGCAATCCGCCGAAGTAGAGTTTCAATGCGAAGAAAATCAACAGCACAATTCCAAGAACCAGCCATGAACGATAGACTGGCGACTTCTGGCGCTGTACGTACAAGATGAACATCATTAGCGCGATGATCGGGAAACTCTCCGAAATCATAAAAATCTGACCATAACCACGGAGACTGAGAAGAATTGCGCTTTGATCAGTCGCTTCTTCAATAAACCCTCGAATCCCTCCCATGCTGAGATAGACGTAGGTGTGGAGAATAGCGGTCACCACGAGCGCCACGGCGCCCAGGACGAAAAATCGTTTATAATCAATCATCCAGAGCGTAGTGATCCGACGTTCGCGCTGGAAGTAGATCAGTCGCACACCGCGATAAATCATTAACCCCAGAAGATTCAGGATCGCCATCCAGCCCAGCCATTCTCGCCGTTCAACAGGCGGCTCGACATAGATCAGCCAGTATCCGGTTGCGACGGTCAACAGCGGCGCAAGGAAGAAGAAAAACCAGCCGAATGCGCCGGAAAGACCGATTGGATCGAACAGGTTAACCCGTCCTCGCACCCAATCCACAGCATCGATGCCGATGAGGATGCCCGACAACGCCACGGGCGCGATGAACCAATGCAAAAACTGATCCGACAGCGCTACAAAAATGGTCAGCGTCAGCGCACAAACGTACACGGAAATGACCAGGCTCTCGATTGATCGTCCTGACGCTCTCGCAGCGTATCGCTGCGATACCGGGTTGTGCATTGTCACAGCCATGGGCATTCTCACCATCTCATCAGTTGGACAGAACACTCCTGGTCAGCGCCGTTTCTCCTGACTCCATCGTTGACGGGACTGGCAGCGGCTTGCGCAGTGCGTGCTCGACGATCAGCAATCCGCCAGCCGCCTGGATCACCGAGGTAACCATCGTCGCCAGCGCTGCGCCGGTCAGCCCGAAGGGCGGGATCAGCCAGGCGCACGCGCCGATGGTGGCGATGGTCATCGTCAGGAAGAGCAGCGCTTGCGCGCGTAAGCGTCGCACCGCCGTCATGGCATCGCCGACGAACCAGCCGACATAGCCGATGCCAGCCGCAACCATAACCAGCACGAAGATGTGGTTGTACGCACCGTACTCCGGTCGATAGATCAGAGTCAGGATCCAGCTCCCGATCAGCCAGGCGACCAGCGCGCCAGCGCTGCCCAGCGCCAGGGCGATGGCGATGAGTCGGTACAGCAGTGCGCGGAAAGCGTGGGCGTCGTTGCGGGCATAGTGTTGCGCCAGACGCGGATTGGCAGCGGCGGCGAGCGCGCTGATCACCGTTGTGCCAGCCGCCTGGATATACGCGATGGCGGCGAAAATGCCCAGGCTCTCGGCGCCCAATATGCGCTCGACGAAGTAGCGCGGTATCGCCGTGCTGAGCGAGACCAGCAGGATCCCGATTCCCAGCGGCAGCGCCATCCACGCCAGTCGCGCCGCGACCGCCACGCGTGCGTAGAGCGCTGCCGGCGCCTGCGATGCCGGAGAATGTCGCAATGCGTACAAACCTTGAGGGATGTCGTACAGCGCCAGCACTGCTGCCCACGCGCCAGCCATCCCGACGACGCCCCAAAACACCGACCCGCTGAGATAGACGCCAGCCGCGAGCGCGAGCAACGACGCCATGCCTTTCAGCATCATCCCTACGGCGATTCGGTCCATCCGCTCAAGACGTTGGAGCAGACCGTAAAAAATGTCGCTGATCGACTCAAACGCCTTGGCGCATCCGACCGCAATAATGACCGCGCCCGTTTCCCATGGATACCCGACAGCCCGCGTGATTCCCGCAATTGCCAGCAGCGCCAGCATCGTCGTCGCCAGGCGAACGCCGAGGTAATCGCGAAACTGATACTCCTGCCGCGCATCGGTCGCCTGGATGGTGCGCAGGTGCAGGTTTGCGAACATGAACATTGGTCCGGTAATCGCCAGACCCAGTGCGAATATGCCAACCATTCCCGGCGAACTGAGTTTCGCCAGCGCCATGAGCATGCCCCACTGACACGCGGCATACACCACATTCCCGACGAACGTCCAGGAAAAGTTGGCGCGCAACGAGAGACGCACGAACGGCTGGTTGTGATCTTTCAACGCCATACAGGTCCGCTCTGCTGTACACAATGCGCCTACATTGCAACAACCATTGGCAGCAGCACCGTCCGGCGGGGCGGCTCTATTCTGACGATGCGAGCCTTATGACCGCCGATTGAAAGAGGATCAAGGACGAGATAATCGCCTGAAACGCTGAATGGAAGTTCAGCGCCGGTTTCTGCGTCTGTGATTTGATGCGGTGCGGCGCTAAATCCAATCGCGCGCCAGTTAATGGTCAGCGTCGTCGTTATTTTATTCTCAGCCGTGTTGTACATCGTTAGATAATCTCTGCCGAAGCGCTCGATAAGGACGCCATTCACAGCTGATGCGTATGGAACAGGTCGCCAGCCAGCGCTGTTCAATGCATGAACAATGTGAAGATGATGCTGGTACGCCTGCATTGCACGTGAACCGGGTGGATCACTCCATAAATAACGATCCTGCTTTGGACCATACCTGTCAATATTGATGTAGATGCCTTTTGCGGTATAAAGCGGAAGATAGCGATTAATTTGATCTAAAAACTCGTTTTCATTCGTTGCGCGCTCGAAAGGAATCGTAAAAGTGACAGATCGTTGATTGGCCCCCATCCGTATCCGGTTGATCAAACGCACCTTGTTCGCCAGTGTTTCGTCATAAAACTCATCGACCAATCGCCCATCGCGTTCGATTTTGACGAATTCTTCCACAATGTAATCCGATTCCTGGTATAAAATCCCGCTGATCGGCGGGCCGCTCGTCGCAATCGGCGCATCGTCGGGCAACGAGGCGCGCAATGCGCGTAGAAATCCCAGCGTCGTCAGATGTTCGAGCGCCACCACCCGTCCGGTTGCGCGGTCGTAACTGAGCGGCAGCGAGGCTGTGCGCAGCGCGCGCGGGTTGAAATCCGGGCGCAAATAAACCCCGACAGTATCAACAGCGACGCCGTGGTAGAGGTTTATGCCTTCTTCGGGATGCGTATCGAGGTAGTCCGATCCGTAGAGTCCATTGGCGCGTTTGACCACCTCCAGGTTCAATTCGCCAAAATTACGCACAATCGTGGGAGCAATAGCCTGCGGTTCGTTCGATGGCATCACATCAATGCCGGGATCGGGATTGATGCCATCGAAAATGCAGCGGCGAACTCCCGGCTCCCAGAACACCTCGGTGATCATCGAGGCGTAACTGATAGAGTCGCGCCAGCGTCCGTTGGCGTCTTGCAACAGCGACGCTTCAAATGGAGCGGGCAGGCGAAATTTGCCCATCAGGAAGTTGGGACCATTGCTGACAGTCATCTGATACGCCTCAACGCTCCGCCAGCCGCTGCCCCGTTCACGTTCGAGCACTGGTCCATAGATCTGCCCGCGGTTTCGTTGTCGGATGCAGGTCGCAAATGGATACGATCCGGTGCATGTTTCAGCAAACGGCTGTCGCCCCTGGTCGACGTCCCTGTACAGAGCGAGACATGCGGCAATATCTGTTTCCCAGGTCGGGTCGCTTCCTCCAGGTGCAGGAGAGACTTTCAACCGCATCCCCCGGTCGTAGTAGCCGTGGGGCCAGATGTAGACCAGGTCGTCAACGCCGAACCGCCGGTTCTGCGCCTTGTACCGCCCCCATACAGCGCCAATCCGGTAGTCGAGCGGGTTGGGAAAGACGTGGTAGCTATACTCCTCCAGCACGACCATAGTGGTTTTGCGCGGCAACTTACCGGTATGCGCCTGTGGATATATGTCAACGTATTTCGCATACGCGGAACGCAATCCCCAGGACGGTTCATCCGGAACAAAGAGCGAAAGCGCAAAGGACACCGTGTTCTTGAAGCGAATATGCTCGTTGTAGATGCCGAGGTGGAAACAGGCGTCATACGAACGACGTTGCGTATCGTAACGAACATAGTATGCCGCTGGCTGATCCGGGTTGATTGCAAGCGCCAGACCGATATTATCATCGCTAATAAGATTGATGCCATTCAAATTGATATCAAGATCTGTTTTTTTATGAAATGTGCCGTCACCAAACGATCCGATATCTATCAATCTTTGAAGGACCGTCTTGTACGGTTCTCGTCGTTCTACGATCATTTCGCGATCATCAAGGTGGTGGTGCCAATATTTGCCGATAAGATTGATGGGTATTTGCAGGCATGCTTCGATAGCGCGAGAAGGCGTCGATGGATCGGTATTCGTAATGGTGGTCGCCAGATCGATGCGATTCGGACGTTCCGTCCATGTCTCAACGACCTGAAGAGCGGAGGAGCGACTTTCGCGCGTGATCACGAGAGCATCAGCGACCTGCTCCGAGCGTATGACCGATGCATTGCGGGGATCGAGCATCGTGTTCCCCTGCGGATCGAAGAGATGCACCGCAATGCTCTCGCCCGGCTTCAGCGGAAACGTTTGCTGCTGAATATCGATGCGCACGAACCTGTTCTCCCGACTGTCGAACAGGAGCGCCAGCCCATCCCTTGTGCGCAGGGATGTCATTCCGGTCGCCGCATCAGTGGACGTCTCAGTCGACGTTGCCTGGTTAGCGGTCGGCGTTGCGACCGGCGATGCGGCAACCGGCGTTGATGGCGCAATGGTTGAGACGCCGGTCGTCTGCAACCTGACCGATGGCGCGGTGGCGCTTTCCGCTCCGCACGCGGTCATTGCCGCGATCAGCAGCACGATGCTGACGAAGCGTCCTCTAATTCCTGGGATCGCGTTCATTTGCTTACCTTCATTGATTGACCAGCTGCGGCGTGATCTGCACCTGCGCCGTCATATTCCAGCGCAAACGTTCATCCACACGATCCGGGGTAATGAAGACGGTGTACAGCGTCACGTCTCCATCCTGACTGGTTCCCAGCGGTCTGATGCCGGTCACCTTGCCAGGAATGGCGAGGTCTGGCAGTGAATTCAGGCGAATGATCGCAGGATCGCCTTCTTGCAGGCGCGCGACGCTCAGTTCGCTCAGGTTGGTGGTTTCAATGCGCCAGGTGCGCGTATCCGCCAGGCGTACCGCAACCAGTTGCGGATCGGCCACTTCACCGACTTTGATATTGAGCGATGCGATGACGCCTGCGATCGGCGCGCGCAGAACCGCGCGTTCGAGCGCCAGTTCCGCCTGTTCCAGCGCCGCCTGCGCTTCCTCAACCCGCGCACGCGCCGCGGCAGCTTCTGCCGGTCGTACGCCTGCCAGCAATCGCTCCAGTTCAGCTTCAGCAACCGCAACATCTGCGCGGGCTGCCTCAATTGCGCCAATGCGCTGCGCACCCTGGAGTCGCGCCAGGTCATCCTCCGCTTGCGCGACAGCGGCGCGCGCCGCAGCGAGTTGATCCGGGTCAGGACCCGCCAGTATGCGCTCAAGACGCGCCCTGACTGCCGCCACGCGAGCTTCGGCGGCAGCGATGCCGCTTTTTTCCGCCTGGAGCGCGGCTTCATACGCGACCCGCGCCTGCTCGAGCGCTTTCTCAGCATTGTCCATTGCCAGTCGCGCGCTGATTTCTCGGGTGCGTTGTTCGGCGGTCAGCGGTTCAGAGCGCGCCTGATTTTCGTCGCGAATGCGGGCGTATTCGGTCTGGCGGTCTCGCAGCAGGTTGGCTGCCTGTTCCATCTGCAATCGCAGGGTCGTCTTTTCGAGCGACAGGCGATCACGGGTCGCCTGGAGATCAGCTTCCGCCTGGCGCAGTTCGGCGCGCAGCGCACTCACTTCCGCTGGATTCGGTCCTGCTTCCAGACGCGCGAGCGCGGCGCGCGCTGCATCGAGCCGCGCCTGCGCCGCTGCTCTGGCGTGGGGGGTCACGGCGCCGCTTACTTCTCGCAATCGCGCCTGTGCGCGCGCCACGTTCGCCTGCGCGCGCTGAATGTCGGCAGGCGCAGCGGCGCTCATGAGCAGTTCATAATTCGCCTGCGCCGCCGCCAGGTGAGCGCGCGCCTGAGCGATGCGCAGTTCCAGTTCGCGCGTATCCAGGCGCGCCAGTGGATCGCCAGCGTTGACCGCATCGCCTTCGCGCACCAACACCTCACGCACCCTTCCGCCTGTATCAAAACGCAGATCAACATAGCTGGCAGGCGCCACGATGCCGTTTGCAACGATTAGTTGCGTCGCCGAGGCGGCAACTGGCGGCGCTGCGCTCTCGGTCGACGCCTCTGCCGTCAATGGCGTTGCCGTGCGACTGTATGCAATCAGTGCGCCGCCTATCAGGAGGACGACTGCCAGCGCTCCGGCGGCAATTCTGGGTATGGGCGACAGCATGCTCCACCTCCCTCTCATGGGCCAGAGACATATGTTCAATCGACATCAATGTCACTATTCAACCAGGCGGACAACGCCTGCAACGGGTTACTGCTCTAAAGGATGGGACGAAACAGTGGACACTGACGACACTGGCGCGTCGCGGCGCTCTCCGTCTTTGGTCAGCGGTAAGAGCGGGCGTTTCCTGGAGATTGGCTGCGACATCACCATCGGCAACGGGGCGCTGGCGAAGAAGCCCTTCTCGTTGTCCGCCACGCCGGTCAGCACGATGCCCGGCAGGCGAACGTGCAACTGATCCAGCAGCGTGCGCGCTGCTACAGCAGCGGCGCTCGTGGTCGTCTCAGCGCGCAGCACGAGAAGGGCGGCGTCGGCTCGCTGCGCCAGGATCAGGGTTTCAGCGGCGTCCAGCAGCGCAGGAGCGACAAAAATGCACAGATCGGCGTGCTGATAAAGTTCGCTGATGCTGGCATCCAGCCGGGGCGAGTTGAACAGGATGAAGGGATTCGCCGCCGTTTTGCCGCCAGGGAGCAACATCAGATTGGCAACCGATGTCGGCAGCAGGTAGCGATATACTGGCAAGGGATGGGTGGATGCAAGCAGATCGTGCAAACCCGCATCGCCTGGCACGTTGAACCAGGAGTGCAGCATCGGTTGACGCAGGTTGCCATCGACCAGAACAATGCGCTGACCGAGCCGGGCGTAGACGACTGCCAGATTCACGGCAATTGCCTGAGTATCCGCCAGCGATTCCGCACTGCTCACCATGAGCGAACGCGCCGGGCTATCGGCGAGCGTGCTGCGCAGGCGCACCGCCAGCATCCGGTAGGCTTCCGCGGTAGCATTATCTCCGCCATCAACTGATCGACGTTGCATATCGTCGGTCAGCGTGCGGGCGCCAATGACCGCCAGAACAGGCGCGCCAACCGTCTGCGCGGCGTCATTGCCATCCTTAATCGACTCATCGACATATTCGCGCACCAGCGCGACGCCGAACATTGCGAGCAAGCCGAAGAGCAGCCCCAGCAGCGTGTTGCGCAATACCTTCGGACGCGCCGGAATGGGATCGGGTCGGGCGGGCTCCGCAATGCTCAATCCACGTTCGCCGCTCGCATACGCGCCAGTGAGCAACTGCCGATCCTGTTCCCGCAGGAGACGCACCAGTTCATTCGCGATGTCGGCAGCGCGCTGGGGGGATTGATCATATGCAGTCACAACAATAAGCGGGGTGTCACGAATCGTCGAAACCCGCACGTTCCGCATCAGGCGCTCGGGAGTCGTGTTGAGCTGAAGGTTAGAGATGACGGTCTCGTACAGTGGCCGTTTCTTCAGAAGTTCCGCATAGGTGCGCGTTAATTGCTGACTCATCAACACCGATTCGTAGCTCGGCGCCGCCAGTCCGCGGTTTTGATTGACCAGCAGGGTGGTTGATGCCTGATATACGGGCGTCTGAAGCACACTTATAAGCAGCGCAAGCAGTCCGACGAATCCGCCGCCAGCGATGACAGGGCGCCACTGCCTGCGCACCAGACGACGTATAAATCGCGTATCCATCCCATCTCTCCTTTGAACTCGACACCGTCATCAGGGCTTCCCGCCTCCATTGACGGATGATCGCCAGCGCCGCACGTGATCTCTGTGCTGCACGGTGACGAGGACCTGGATCATGAACCGGACAGACAGGAGGCTCCAGGATGGCACGATCCTGCCTTGAGCCTTACCGTCGAAGGATTGCCTGCGCCGGATGTCTGGCGAGTACGCGATAGCGCTGCTGAGAGAGGGAAAGATGTCGTGCTGAATGTGGGGAGGAAGCTGTCTGCGTATCACTGTAGCAGGAGAAGATGAACAGCAACTTAATCCCTCTCATCCCTACCGTGACATTTTGTTAATTCACGGGCGCGCGAATGGTTTAGCGCTGGTCAAAATGGCGATGGCAATCCGGGCTATAAATGCACTTATATGGGATATTGATCGGCTTTACGCCCTGAATGTATTGTCAAGTTGTCAAACAATAAGCTCTTTTCTTTTCGGCTAGAAGCAAAAATGTTATCTATTATCTTCTGACACATTGAAAATATGAGTAATTTTTCATCATAATTGTGTAAATGTGGTTATTATTTCATCTTGGCGCTATCACCGTGTGTGAGCCTCTCACTCTTATCCAGGGGCATTGCACCGCAACGCCTTTGTCTCGCTGTCTTGCGCCTCTTGCCCGCCGCATCCCGTCCGCCGGGACTCGTGGTACTATGGAAGACGCAACGCCAGATTCATACAATCAGCCTGATGGTCTGCTGATGAAACGTGTTCTTGCGACGATGCTTATGGCGCTTCTCGCGGCGTGCAGTCAGCCAGCCGCGCCTCCCTCGCCCACACCCGCGCCTGTTCGTTCGCCGGTCGCCCGTCCGATCACGCCGCTTGCCGATCCAGGGCGCCTGGCGCAACGCGCCACGCCGCCGCCTGGTGCGGCGCCATTGCTTGCAGCATATCAGGCGCGGGCGGAACAGGCGCTGCGGCGCGCGGAACCGCTCATGCTGCTTGACGGTCTCGATGCGGCGCAACAGGCGGCGGCGCGTCTCGCCGTCGCCGACGAACGGGTGCGGCGGGCGCTCTCAACCGCCGATGGGCGGTTGGTGCGCTCCGAGGTCTTTGGCATCTACCCGCTTGGTCCGGCGGATGATGCGCTGGCGGGCGACGAGTGCCAGAACCGCGCCTGTTATCGCGTCGAACTCTACGACTATGCGCGCAACCGCACGGTGATTGCGATTGTCGAGCCGCAGACGCAACAGGTGCATCGCGTAGCCGCGCTTGACGACACGCAACCGACGGTTGTGCCGCGCCATCTGCTCGACCTGGCGGCTCAGATTGCGCTGGCAGCCCCTGAGGTGCGTGAAGAGCTCGATCTGCCGCCGGATCCGAGCATGATCCAGCAACCGCAGATGAAGGTGCAGTTCCTGGCGACCGCCTGTGAACGATCGCGCCACCTCTGCACTGCGCCGATTTTCGTCTGGGGCGACCGGGCGCTGTGGGTGATTGTTGATCTGGTTGATTACACGATTATCGGGTTGCGCTGGACCGACCTGGGCGCGTCGAGTCGTCGTCCGGTCACCGAGCAACGTTTGCAGGACGATGTGGTGACGGCGCGTTTTTGCGACCGGAAGACCGAACTGCGCCGCGATGGCTGGTCGTTGCGCTATCTGCTGACAGGCACTGACGGGCTGCGCATCGAAGATGTACGGTTCAATGACGAGCCAGTATTGCGTAGCGCCAAGTTGGTCGACGTCCACATCAGTTATTCGCAGCAGGAAAGGTTTGGCTACAGCGATGCGTTGGGATGCCCGGCGTTCTCGGCGGCTGCAGTTGTCGCATGGGACGGTCCGCAAATCGAGGAGATTCGTTCAGCAAGCGGCGTTGCGGGATTCGCCCTTGTGCAGCGCTTCCGCAGCGAGTTCTGGCCCACGCCGTGCAACTATGCGTATCGTCAGCGCTACGAGTTCTACCAGGATGGCAGTTTTCGCGTTGTGTTTGTGAATGAAGGGCGCGGCTGCGGCACTGATGGCATGTATCGTCCGGTGATGCGCATTGCCCTGGCGGACGACCAGTATACCTTTTCCGAATGGGACGGCGCCGGCTGGCGCGACTGGACGACTGAGGGATGGCAGGTGCAGCGCGATACGACGCTGTATACCCCAGAAGGGTTTCAGTACCGCGTTGTGAATGTCGCGCGGCGCGGTTGGTACATTGCGCCAGGGCGCGGGCAGTTCGGCGATGGCGGGCGCGGCGACAACGCCTATCTCTACGCCGTGCGCGGCGACGCCGATCGCGATGAGGGCGAAAGCGACCTGCCAACGCTTGGCGACTGCTGCAACACCGATGAGCGCCAGGGACCTGAGCGGTTTCTGACGCCGCCGGAGTCGCTGGAGCGCGCGCCGCTCGTCATCTGGTACGTGCCGCAACTGAAAAACTCGGATGCGCCGGGCGCCGAATATTGCTGGGCGGACTCGGTGCTGAGCGGAGGCGTCTTTGTGCCGCGCGTCTGGCCCTGCGCCGCCGGTCCGCTGTTTGTGCCGCTGGGAGGCGGGTAATGGGGAAACGCCGACGAACAGCCGCTTCGAAAATGCGCCGCGCCGTCGCTCCCCCGCCGCCTTCCGGCGGGCGCGGGTTTCTGGTGCTGGTCGCGGGGGTTGTTGCGCTGCTGGCAGTAGCAGGCGTCGGCTGGTGGATGACGCGCGGCGCAGAGAACGCCATTCCTGCAACGCCGACACGTCCGGCAGCAGTTATCGGCGGCGTCGCCGGGTGCCGGGGCATCCCGCGTTTTGCAGCGCGGCTGGGGTACGCCGACCGGCTTGGCATCAGCACCAGCGAACGCATGTACAAGGGGCTGGTCATTTTCGATGGGCGCGCGCCGGTCGCCGCCGACCCGGCGCAACGTGATATTCACCAGGAACCATCGTGGGACGACGCTGGCACGCTGGGACCGTTCGTCATCGACCGTGACGGGCACATCTACACGGCTGCCGTGCCGCGCACCGCCGTCAGCGATAATCCGCCCGGCAGTCTGAACGTGGTCTATCGGATCGACAGCGAGACCGCGGAGATGCAACCGTTTGTCACTCTGCCAGGAGCGGCGGGGTCGAGCGATAATCCGTTCGGCATCCTGGGGATGACATACGATTGCGACACCCATGCGCTCTACGTCAGCACGGTCGCCGGTTCGACGCGGCAGGCGGAACAGGGGCGAATCGTGCGGGTTGATCTGGCGAGTCGGAAGATCAGCGATGAAGTGATCGGCATTGACGCGATTGGGTTGGCGGTGTTCCAGGGGCGCGCCGGGAAGCGTCTCTACATCGGGTTGGCGCGCAGCCCTGAGATCGGCTCGGTGGCGCTGGATGCCGATGGCCACGCCACTGGCGAATTCCGCATCGACCTGGAAATCGATGAGCGTCTGGCGAATTTCGCTGAACCGCGGGTGCGGCGGATCAGTTTCGATCAGACGAACATGACCCTCTTTATCGTGCCATTTGCGTTCAACCTGCGCGCCGTTTCCGAGCAGCAACAGGTCATGCTGCGGTATGGCTACGACGCTGAACGCGACGCATGGGTTCCGTTCCCCGAGCACGCGCCGTAAAATGAATCCGCAGGCGCCGGGCGCGAGCGCATGACGAATAGGACGCGGATTCACACGGATGCGACGGATTCATACGGACTCAGGTCTGATAGAGGCAATTAATCCGTGCGAATCCGTCCCGACCCGTGTAAGTCCGTGTGCACTCATCCACTGCGCCGATGAAGCGGTGAGCGCGTCAATTGTCGGAGCGTCCAGACTTTGCTCACGTGTGCAGACGCCTGACCGCGTGTCATTTCCTCGGAGCGTCCTCATTCATGGTCCCAGCAATGGCGTGTTCCGTTGCGCCAGTTGGATCACGACGTGCCACGGATCGCGCAGGAAGGTCAACCGGTCTCCGGCAGGCGTCGTTTCGATGGGTGAGACGTGCGTTGCGCCAGCGGCGACCAGGCGCGCGATATCCCCTTCCATGTCGCTGGTGGTGAACGCCAGGTGCAGCGCCAGCGGCGAAAGAGAGGCGTAATCGGGTACAGGAGCGGCGGGGTTGTGATAGATTTCAATCAGGCTGCGTTGCGCCGAGTCGCACAGGAAATAGATCGCGTTAGGCGTCGGAATGTGACGCACAATCTGCATCCCCAGATGAGCGACATACCACTGCGCCATGGCATCAGGGTCTGCGACATTCAAGGCGACATGTTCGAGTCGCATAGGACTGACCTTTCACGCTGAAACTGCTAGGCGAAAGTATACCCGATGTTTACGAAAAGATGAACACATCCGTCGGACGCAGCCGCATTTCCGGCAAATTTGACCATTGATCCGACCCGATCTGCGTGTTAGTATAGTACGACCAGCAATACATAAGCACCTGCATCGCAGCCCCGCTGGCGCACATCTGACTCGATCATCGGCGTTTCATGGATGCCGATTAGCTGGCTGTGCTCTTTCCGGGCGCAGCGACACCTGAAGGCTGCCGAAATCCATGCAGCGTGCGGCTCTGCTCTCCAGTATAGCGCTGTTCATTGCGACTCTCATCACGATAGTCCGAGCGATTTCCCATGACTCCAGATCGCTGGCGCCCGGCGGATCGCCGCAGGCGACCATCGAACTGGGACGATGGCTCTTTTACGACCGTCGTTTGTCGGCAAACGGAGAGGTGGCGTGCGCCACGTGTCATCGCCAGGAATTGGGGTTCAGCGACGGACGATCCGTTCCGACCGGCGCCACCGGTATGCCGCTGCGCCGGAATGCGCCAGGGCTGTTCAACAGCGGCGAACTGCCGTCGTTAACCTGGGCGAATGCTGAGGTTCGCTTGCTGGAGCAACAGGTCGCGCGTGCGCTCTTTGCCGTCGATCCGCCTGAAATGGGAGTGACAGGTCACGAGGCGCATATCATTGCCAGATTGCGCGCTGACCCTGAGTACACCCGTCGCTTTGCCGCCGCCTTTCCCGCAGATGCCGACCCATTCACCTGGCCGCGCATCACCGAAGCGCTGGCAGCCTTCGTTCGTTCGTTGACGGCGCGCAACACGCCATACGACCGATATGTCTACCGCAGCGAAAGCGCTGCGCTGAGCGACAGTGCGAAGCGCGGCATG
This sequence comes from Chloroflexota bacterium, assembly GCA_030550675.1. Taxonomy (GTDB): domain Bacteria; phylum Chloroflexota; class Chloroflexia; order Chloroflexales; family Roseiflexaceae; genus Roseiflexus. The sequence continues at coordinate 26,385 of JAUQOW010000003.1, read as the reverse complement.
GCGCTCTTTTTTTCGCCGGGTCTGGCGTGTAGCCGCTGCCACGTTGATGTTGCGCCGCCGGATCGCGTTGCGCCGCCGCGCTGGTCCGATCTGGCATATGTGGCGACAGGCGCCGGGCGCAGTGCGGATCGCGGTCTGGCGGAGGCGACCGGGAAGCCGGAGGATGCCTACCGGTTTCGCGTGCCGCCGTTGCGGAATGTGGCGGTAACGGCGCCCTACATGCACGACGGCAGCCTGCCGACGCTCGAAGCGGTCATCCGCTTCTACGAATCGGGCGGGCGCGTGGGGGCGGGCGCTGAACCAGAGCGCGCCGCTGCACGTCACCCGTTAATCGTCGGGTTTGTGTTGAGCGACGATGAGCGTCGCGATCTGATCGCGTTTCTCGAGGCGCTGACTGACGAAGAGGCGCTGCGGAACCCCGCATTCGCCGATCCGTTTCTGTCCGATGGGCGAACCTCGCTCGTTCGCCCGGTCTCCCGGTAAACACACAGGAGGACGAACCATGCAACGTTTTTGGTCCCTCGAACGGCGCTCTCTGGCTCTGATGGTCAGCGCGCTGATTATGGCGCTTATCGCAGTCGCCCTCCCGATGGCTGCCAGGGTTCAGGCGGCTGGCGTCATTAGCGGCGTAGTGTTCCGTGATCTTGACGGCGATGGTGTGCGCGACGAGAACGAACCCGGCGTCGGCGGCATTACGGTCGCCGCCTATGACCCGTCGGGCGACGTGGCGGGAATTACGGTCAGTTTCGCAACGCTGTGCCTTGGTCCTGGAAATCCAATAGCAGAGTGCACTGCGCTGAATATGCCAGCGATTGGAAGTTATACCCTCAATGCTGCCGGGACAGGACCATATCGCATCGAGTTCAGCGGTTGGCCCTCGTATATGCGTCCGGCAGCGCAGGGCGCTAGTAACAATACCAGCGTGCAGTTCGTGCCGGACGGCAATTCATCGAATATCAATTTTGCATTGCACAATCCGGCGGAGTATTGTCAGCAGGGACCAGACCTCGTCACCAGTTGCTACACGAACGGCGATCCGCAGGGCGGCGGCACGACAGCGGGTCGGTTCGCCATTGTGCAGGTTCCCTTCGAGCCAGCCACCACTGGTCCTGGTGAGAATGTGTATCTGGCAACTGGTCAGCAGGTCGGCGCGACATGGGGGCTTGCCTATCAGCGTTCCAGTCGGACGCTGCTGGCGGCGGCAGTGGTGAAACGCCACGTCGGTTTTGGCGCCGGCGGCATTGGCGCCATCTACCGCATTGATCGCGATCGCGTCGTTCCTCCCGGTGTATTGATCGATTTGAATGCCGCAGGATATCCTCCTGGCGTTGCAGTCGGTCCTGATCCGCGCAGCCCCGGCGACCTGGGCATTAACGAGGCTGATCCGAGTCGCGACCCGGCAGCGTTCGATGCAATCGGCAAGATCGGCATTGGCGGCATTTCGCTGTCGGAAGATGAAGAGACCTTGTGGGTGGTCAACCTGACCGCCCGAACCCTGCTTGAAATCCGTATTGGCGTTCCGCCTGTGACACCAACAGCGGCTGACATTACCGTGCATCCATTGCCGACGCCTGCATGTAGCGATGGCGTGTTCCGCCCATGGGCGGTGAAGGCGTATGCCGGGCAGGTGTATGTCGGCGGCGTTTGTTCGGGAGAACTTCCTTATGTGGGGAAGAACACCGATACGACCGATCTGACGGCGCATATCTACCGCCACGATCCCGCTGGCGCCACGGGGAACTTCACCGAGGTCTTCTCGTTCCCGCTCAACTATCCGCGCGGGCGGGCGTCGAATGAAAGCCCCGCCCGTCGCGCATCCGCCGCCTGGCTGCCCTGGATCAACGAGTGGAGTGATATTGGTCCCCCAATGGCGCTGCCCGGTCAGGGTCCGTACAACCAGACGATCTACCCGCAGCCCATGTTGACCTCAATCGATTTCGATGTTGACGGCGCGATCCTGGTTGCGTTCAATGATCGCGCTGGCATGCAACTGGGCAACCGCAACTACAGCACGATTGCCACGGATACCAGCGAGTACGAAGGCGTCGCCGCCGGTGATCTGCTGCGCGTGTGTGTTGATCCCGCATCGCCCTCCGGCTATAGCCTGGAAAATGCGGGCGCGTGCCCTGGCGGTCTTGTCGGCGGATCAACGAACAATCGGCAGGGTCCGGGCAATGGCGAGTTCTACCATCGCGACGAGTACGGCACAGCCCACGATGAAGTGACCATCGGCGGCATGGCGGTGCACTACGGGTTGCGCCGGGTCATCACTACGGCTTACGATGCGCTGCCAGCGGATTCGGGAGGTCAGGTCCGCTCCGGCGGTCTGCGCTGGTTCAATGCCGCCAATGGCGCTCTTACCAATGCCTATACGATCTTCGGGACGGATCAACCGATCGGTTCACCGCCCGGCACGCGGGTGCGGCGCGCAACGTTCGGCAAATCAGCCGGGCTTGGCGACCTGGAGACGTTTTGTGATCAGGCGCCGATCGAGATTGGCAACCGCGTCTGGCTCGATGCCAACCGCAATGGCGTGCAGGACCCCGGCGAACGACCAATCCCTGGCGTGACGGTTGAGTTGTGGCGCAACGGTACGCGAATTGGCGTGGCCGTCACCGACGCCGAAGGGACGTACTACTTCCGCAGCGGCAGAGACCAGGTCGATGCCGACCTGAACGACAACATCATCCATGATGGCGGGATCGGCATTCGCACCCGCACCGGCACGCCAGGCGGCGCATCGGAGTATGAGATCCGCATCCCGAACATTACCGGTCCAAATCAACAACCGGCGTTGACCAACCTGACTCTGACGCTTGCCAACAACGATGACAGCCCGAACGGTGATAGCCGCGACTCCGACGGCGTGACCGTCGGGAATAATGCAGTATTCGTCATTCCCTACGGTAATCATGCGGCTGCCGGGACGAACAATCACACCTACGACTTCGGGTTCTTCGAGGGTGCGCCAACCGCGATTGTGCTCGAATACTTCGCCGCCAGCCGGGAAGATGGCGCGCTGGTCGTTCGCTGGGCGACGGTCATGGAACGCGATACTGCCGGATTCCGACTGCTCCGCAGCGCTACGGGGCGCATCGAAGACGCGGTGATTGCGACTCCCGTCCTCATCCGTGCGCGCGGCAGTCCGGGCAGCGGCGCCGCCTACGAATGGCGCGATGTCACAGCGCAACCAGACGTAGCATACGCCTACTGGCTGGAGGAGATCGAAACAACCGGACGGGTCAACCGGTACGGTCCAGCGATGGCGCGGGTACAGGCGACATCGCCGCCGTATCGAGTGATGATACCGATGATTGTTCGGTAAAGGACGCCGATATGTTCACCGACCTGACGCCGATTCTTGGCAAACCAACCGCCAGCGTCGCGCAGTTGGCAGCCTTCATCCTGGCGCGTCCGCACGGCGAGTACACCGTGCACGATATTGAGGCGATCATCGTGCCGACATACTGGCGACTGTGCGCCGAGGTCGGCATTGACCCGACGCTGGCGGTGGCGCAGATGATCCACGAAACTGGCAATCTGACCAGCTTCTGGGCAGCGCGCCCGCAACGCAACCCGGCGGGAATCGGCGTCACCGGTCAAAGGCAGGCGACCCGACCGCCGAATACGGACGGTTGGGCGTTCAACACTCAGCGGTGGCAATGGGAAGCGGGGGTCAGTTTCGCAACGTGGGAACACGACGCCATTCCAGCGCATGTCGGGCGGTTGCTGGCGTATGCGCTTCCCATCGGCGCCGAGAACCCGGTGCAGCGCGCCGCTATCGAGCGCGCGCTGCGCTATCGGGCGCTGCCGGCGCGTATGCGCGGTTCGGCGCCAATCCTTAAGCGACTTGGCAAAGCGCACAACCCAACAGGGCAGGGATGGGCCAGCCCTGGCATCGATTATGGCGCAAAGATCGCAGCCATTGCCGCACGCATCGTTACCGGCGCATAACTATGGCGCGCGCACGCCAAGCACAACGGTCACGTTCGGATCGATCCACTCACCGGGCGCAGGCAGCGTGCTGACGACGGCATACGGCGGGTATTCGTCGAATACGTCAGGAATGCGGTCGCGCGTCTGATAATCAACGTAGACGTTGAAGATGCCGAGCGCTGCCAGTTGTTCCTTCGCCTGGTTCTCGCCAAAGCGCCGCAGATCCGGCATGCGCACCGCACCCGGAGGCGGCGGCGCGTAGGGGATGAGCATTTCCGCCGTACACGCCGGAATGGCGGCGGCGACGATTGGCGCTACAGTTCGGTCGCCAATCGAAGCGCTCATCCCTTCCCACCGATACACAATCTGCTCGTCCGGGTCCGGCGGCGGCACATTCCACGTCAGAATGGTCGTCACCCGCTCTGGTGCGATATTCTGATCTTCGCCGGGAGAGCAGTACCACTGCCCGGCAACAGCGGTGTCGGTGATGAGGCTGGTCGTTTCGATAGGAGCGTCGCTCAGCCGCACCACCCGCACCTCGGTAAAAATGTCGCGGCAGAGTTGAGCCGTGTTGGAAACCGCCGCAGAACTGGCAGGCAGCATATCCGGCGCAAACAGTTCCTCATTGGAGACGTGGTAAGGTCCTGGCAGCGGGCAGATCGGTTTGCGCACCAGCCATGACGGTTTTTTGAAATCGAGGGGCAAACGACCCTCAGGATACGGCTCGGCGAGCAGGCGCTGAAACTTTGGATTGGCGAACAACTCTTCCATGATGTTGTGCCAGATGACGCCGCCGCCGGTCAGACTCTCGACTTTCTTCGTCGGTTCATTGTTGTTGTTGCCGGTCCACACGCCGACCGTCACATACGGCGTGTACCCGACAGCCCAGGCGTCGCGCCAGTCGTTCGAGGTGCCGGTTTTGACCGCAGCCGGGCGGGACAGCTTCAGTTTGCTGTTCAACCCCCAGATGGGGGCGCGCGCCCGGTCGTCGCTCAGCATATCGGTAATGATCGCCACGTGGTCCGGATTGAGCGTTTGCGGACGGAGCGTTGGGCGAAACTCTTGCAGCGTCCGTCCGGCAGAGTCGACAACTTTCAGAATGGCGACGGGCGGATAGTAGCGTCCGCCGCTCGCCAGCGTGTTGTAGGCGGCAGTCAGCTCCAGCGGCGTGACTTCACCGCCCCCCAGGGTCAGCGCCAGCCCGTAGAACCCGCTGCCGCGCTGCAAGGTCGTGATGCCAGCGCGACGCAGCAGCCCGATGGTTTCGTCGATGCCAGCGTACTTCAGCGCCTTGACCGCTGGCATGTTCAGCGAGTTGGCGAGCGCCGCGCGCATCCGCACCGGTCCGTTCCAGCGTCCGTTGTAGTTCTGCGGTTCGTACCATTCACCCGCGATCAGCGGAAACTTCGTCGGCACGTCCCAGATCACCGTCTCCGGCGTCATGCCGCGCTCCATCGCCGCCAGATAGGTGAAGGGCTTGAGCGCCGATCCGGGTTGGCGCTCGCGCACAGCGACGTTGACCTGCCCATCGAGCACGTTGCCGGTTTCGCCGGGAGTTTTGGTCGGGATCGTTTTGTTGTAATCGATACTGCCGACCATCGCCAGAATCTGCCCGGTATTCGGCTGAAGGATGACAACTGCTGCGTTGTGAATGTTGCGCTCTTCCAGTTCTTGAATGCGTTCAGCAGCCTTCTCCTGCGCCATCCGCTGGAGATCGAGGTCTATCGTTGTGTACACCGACAGCCCCATATTGGCGAACTGCGGACCATACTCTTCTTCCAGCAGACGACGCACATAGAAGACGAAGTGCGGCGCATTGAGCGGCACGATCTGGCTGGCGAAGGTGAGATCGACGGCGGCTGCGCGGCGCGCAACCTGGTCTGAAATAATCCCTTCTTCCACCATCTGCCGCAGCACGGCGACCTGCCGCCACTTCGGCGGCGGCGTGCCGGTCGGCAGGCGGTACGCCGGGCTGAGCCAGCCATCCTCCAGGCGCACCCCCTTGAGCACGCCGCCATCCAGGTAATTGAACGGATCATACACGCTGGGCAACTGCGGCAGCCCCGCCAGCAGCGCCGCCTGCGGCAGGTTCAGGTCTTTCGCCGGGATGCCGAAGTAGACATTGGAGGCGGCTTCGATGCCATACGCCAGGTTGCCGTAATAGATCTCATTGAGATACAACTCGAGAATGTCCTTCTTCGAGTACTGCTCCGAAAGTTCCTGCGCCAGGATGATCTCGATAATTTTGCGCTGGTAGCGGTTTTCGTATCGGCGCTCCTCCTCGCTCAGCACAACGTTTTTGATTAACTGCTGCGTGATGGTCGAAGCGCCGCCGGTCTCCTCACCCGCCTGGAGGCTGGTCAGCAGCGTGCGCAGAATGCCCAGATAATCAACGCCGCGATTCTCAAAGAAGGTGCGATCCTCGATGGCGACGGTGGCGCTGATCAGATAGGTCGAAATCTGATCGAGAGAGACGCGAGTGCGTTTTCCCGCGCCGAAGAATTCGTAGAGCAACTGCCCGTTGCGGTCGTACAACCGCGTCGTTTCAAAGCTCTCGCGGTTCTCAATGGCTGCCAGGCGCGGTTTGAGCGACGCCGCGAGATCGCTGTAGGCGCTGTACGCCACTCCGACGACTCCCAGCGCTATGACGACCCCCAGCGCCAGAAACGCCAGGAGCAGGCGCGCCAGCATGCCGCCAATTCGCATCTCCGGTTCAACGGAACGTCCGCGCCGCAGCATGCCGGGAGGCAGCGGCGCGCGCCCCCGCAGTCGGAAACGACGGTTTCGGTGTGTGCTGTCCATACCTCCGATTGTAACACATTGCACATCCGATTGCAGATGCTATAATCGCCGTCATGGACTGGAAGCCGGGCTTTATTAAGCAGCGCTGGAGAAGGGTTTCCTGGAAAGATGGGCATAGTACTGCAAAATGCAGCAAGATGTGTCGTATTCATTGCACGGCCCTGCGCCTTTGCGTCTTCGCGTCAACCTTACAGCGAGAAATCCCGGAAGATTGATGCTCATTAAGCAACAGTTCCTTCGGCGAAACGCGCTCTTTATTTGGGGATCCCTGTTCGTAGGGGTAACGATGCTCGCTGCCATTGTTGCGCTGCATGCGCTGCCCCTGCGCGCTGCGTATGACGTCGGCGCTCAGCCAGCCCCGATTTCCAGACTGTACGCTCCAGAGTACAATGCAACCATGTCCTACGCCTACTCGCAGGGGCAATCGCTCATCCTGGCGCCGATGGCTGGTGCGGGCGCGTATGAAGTTCTGGTGCGGATGGGCGGTCCTGGCGGACGCGATCCTCTGCCGACGTCCATTGAGATTGGCGGACGCAGCGTTGATCTCGGCAACGTTGGTTCGATGCGGCTCTTCCGTTTCCTGGCGCACGCCGATGGTCGCGGCGTACTGGCGGTGCGCCTGACAAGCGCCACGCTTCAACCGCCAGGCGAACCCCGGCGGCTGGGCGTGCTGCTCGATTATCTGGAGATACGCTCGAAAGGATGGGCGCTTCCTTCGCTGCAAACGCTGGGCATCGCGCTGATTCTGATGGGCGGCGCCTGGATCGCCATCACCCTGCTGGTTGATGACCGACGAGCGGCGCTGGCGCTGCTGGCGCTGGCGGCGATGGGAGCGCTCTGGGTCGTCTGGGTGTTGCGCGGTCAGCACGCCTCGCCGGTTCTCTGGAGCGTCGCGGCGGCGGTCGTCGCTATGTTTGGCGCCCTGGCTGCGCGTCCGCCATTGTGGCTCGTTCAGCGGACGCTGCTCGCAGTCGCCTTGCTTCTGGCTGCATGGCGCGTGGCGCTCTGGGCGGTTGCGTGGGCGGCATTGCAAACCGGCGCCTGGCTTTCCCCGCTGGCGCAGTTGATCGTCAGCGATCGCAAAGCGTTGTCTGCATGGTCCATCCCGTGGCACGTGCCGTTCGATCAGGCGATCGGCGCCGCCTGGTCGCAGTGGGACTCGCGGTTGTACCTGAGCATCGTGATCATGGGGTACCAGCATCCGCCGGAAGAGCATGCAAACATGGCTTTTCTGCCGCTCTATCCGCTCCTCATCAGGATAGTCCTGCCCCTCACAGGGGGCGATGCAGTCGCCGCCGGATTGATCGTCACCCACGTCGCCCTGCTGGCTGCGGCGCTGATATTCGCCGACGTCATCAGGCGCGACTTTGACGCGTCGATCGCCTATCGCGCAATTGCAACGTTGTTGTGTTTTCCTACGTCCTTCTTCTTAGGCGCTGTGTATGCAGAGGCGGTTGCGCTGGCGCTGCTGGCGCTGACCTTGTGGGGATTGCGTCGGCAACGCTGGATGCTTGCAGGCGTCGCCGGATTTTTTCTGAGCCTGACCCGTTTGCCAGGCGCGCTGATGGCGCCCGTCATTGCGCTGGCGTTGCTGGAGCGCGCTGGCTGGCGGCGCCCGCCGTTAAGCAGCGCTTATCTGGCGCCGCTCTTGCCAGCGTTGGGTCTGGGTTTGTTTATGGCGTATCAGTGGTGGCGTTTTGGGTCGCCATTGATTTTTATGCAGACCCAACGCGACATCTGGGATCAACAGCTCAGTCCGCCGTGGGTGCAACTCTCGATGATGATTGAGACGATTATCACCGGTGCAGATCACTGGAGCGGTCGCTGGATCACGCGCGTGTTTCAATTGCTCGTCTGGCTGATGTTCGCTGGCTTATCGGCGCTGGCGCTGCGTCGCATGCCGCTGGTCTATAGTCTGACGGCGGTCATGATGCTTGCGCCTGCGTATCTGACGAATGTGTCGCATTCGCTGCCGCGCTATGTTCTGCTGGCGCTGCCAGCATTCGTTGCTGCGGCGGTGCTGATCGAGCGTCGCCCGATGACGCTGGCGCTGGCGACGCCGGCAGCGCTCATCCTGCTGACATGGGCGACTGCCTTGTTCGTCAATGGCTTTTTTGTCGGGTAGCGGGAAATTTATGCGGCTCGAAGACCTGGTTGGTCGCCGGATAGATCGGTACGAAGTGATCGCCCTGCTGGGTCGCGGAGGTATGGCGGCGGTCTATCGTGCGCGCGATACGGCGCTGCAGCGCGACGTGGCGCTGAAAGTGCTCTACCCGCAATTCCTCAGCGACGCCTCGCTCGTCGAACGCTTTCGGCGCGAGGCGGTGCTCGCCGCCCGTCTCGATCACCCTGGCATTGTGCCAATCTACGATATCGGCGAGTTCGATGGGCTGGCGTTCATCGCTATGCGCCTGCTCGACGGACCCTCGCTTGCGGATGTATTGCGGGTGCGTCCGCGCCTGACGGTCGAAGAAACCGTTGCATTGATCGATCAACTGGCTGATGCGCTCGATTATGCGCATGCACGCGGTGTCATTCACCGCGATATTAAGCCCGCGAATATCATTCTGGAAGGGGTAGGCGCCCTGTGGGACAGGCGCGATCTTTCGACGCTGGAACGGGTGCGCCTGACGGCGCCAGGTATGCGCGCTATCCTGACCGATTTCGGCATTGCCAAGGCGCTCGATGCGCCTGGAACCACCACGACCGGCTTTCTGGTCGGCACGCCGGAGTATATGGCGCCGGAACAGATTCGCGGCGATGCGCGCATCGATGGGCGCGCTGATGTCTATGCGCTGGGAGTTGTGGCGTTTCGCTGTCTTACGGGGCGCAGCCCGTTCGAGGGAACGACGCAGGAGGTGCTGCTGGGGCATCTCGAAGGCGCCATTGTCGATCCATCGACGCTCGTCCCGTCCATTCCGCAGCTGATTGGCGCTGCGATCCGCCTGGCGCTGGCGCGCCGACCAGACGACCGCTGCCGCACTGCCGGGGAATTTGCCCGCGCCCTGCGATCAGCAGCGCACATGGAGGCGCCGCTGCCCCGACCGATGGCGGCTGCGCCGCGACCGGCGCCCGACGTGGTGCGCGTCGCTCCCGATGCGCCGACGGGTATCGGCGATGTACGTCCGCCTGTTGTGCGGGAAGATGCGGCGCCGCCGATGCCGCCAGCAAGCGGTGCAGCAGCGCCGCCGCGCCGTCCATTGCATCCGGCGCTGGTAGCGTTGCTGGCGCTTGGCGCTCTGATTCTCGGCGGCGGCGGAGCTGTGCTGGCGGGCAGGCTGCTGCTTCCGCCGACACCGACTCCTACGCCTACCCTGCCGCCGGTCATTGACACAGCGACGCCAACTCATACATTCACGCCAACGCCGACTGAAACGCCTCTTCCGACCTCGACCCCGGAACCGACTGTCATGCCGACCGACACGCCGACAGTCACTCCTGCGCCGACCGATACGCCAGTTCCGCCGACGCCGACGCCGCGCCCGACCGCGACGCCGACTGAGACGCCGACTGAGACGCCGACCGCCGCGCCAACAGACACGCCAACGCCGTCGATCACGCCCACGCCCTCGGCGACGCCGACCGCGACGGCGACGTTCACGCCGAGCGCGACGCCGACGCCGACTCCCTGCGCGATTGCGCCCATTCGCGGTTTTGGTGAGGTCTGGAATAAAAACGCACCTGTAGCGCGGCGTCTTGGATGCCCGACTGATATTGAGCGCGGCGGCGACCGCGCACTCATCGAGCAGCGCTTCGAGGGCGGCAGCATGATTTCATTCCTGCCGATTGGCGATGTCTACGTCCTGGTCGGTTTCGCCCGCGGCGAGTGGCAGCGTTTCCCCTACCCGTCGCCGTTGCCGCCCGACACTCCCGCCACGCCGACGCCGCCAGCCGGTTTGCAGACGCCGACCGACACCTTTGGCGTCATCTGGGCAGCCAATCCGGGAGTGCGCCAGAATCTTGGCTTTGCGTTGCGCCCGCAGAGCGACCAGATCGAGGGCGCGTATCAGCCGTTCACCGGCGGCGCGATGATCTACAGCCGCGAAGGGTTGGGTCGGGGGAAAACAATCTATGTGCTGTACGCCGATGGGACGTTCGAGCGGTACGATGATACGTTTGCGCCATGACGAGTTACTACGACGACGTCTACGAAATCGTCCGCCGCATCCCGCGCGGGCGGGTCTCGACGTATGGGCGGATCGCGGCGATGACGCCGGTTCCGCGCGGAGCGCGCGGCGTCGGATGGGCGTTGTACGCGCTTGGTCCGGCGCAGGCGCGCGACGTTCCCTGGTGGCGCGTGATCAACGCCGCCGGGCGCATCAGCAACGAGTACCACGCCGAATTGCAGCGGGCGCTCCTGGAGGCTGAAGGGGTCGTCTTCGACGAGCGCGGCTATGTCGATCTGAATACGTACCTGTGGAACGGAAATCCGTCTTGACAAAATCATTCCATGTGTTATAGTGTGACCGATCACAGTATTCGTTCACTCGATTGAACACAGGGGCGGAGTCATGCGACGCAGCACGATCCGCGAAGTGGCGCTCCGCGCTGGCGTGTCGTATCAGACCGTCTCGCGCGTGATCAACAACAGCCCCGATGTGGCGGAAGCGACACGCGAGCACGTGCTGCGCGTCATCGCTGAGCTCGACTACCACCCCAACGCTCAAGCCGTCAGCCTCTCACGCAACCGCACCGACATCGTCGGCATTATTGTCGATACCGTTACGTCCACCTTCTTCGCGCAAACCATCGACGGCGTCGCGCAGGCGTTGCGTCGCCGCGGGCGATTCATGCTGCTAGCGACGGTTGAAGATGCCACGCAGTTTGACGTCATCGACACCTTGCAGCGCAGTCGCCGGATCGATGGTCTGGTGATCGTGTTGCCGCTGGCGAATAGCCTGAGCCTGAGCCGCCTGGCGCCGGGGCGTGTGCCGATCGTGCATATCGACTTGCAGTACGACATGGACGTGTACGGCATCACAGTCAATAACTATCGCGGCGCCTACGTGGCAACCGAACACCTGATCGGGCTTGGACATCGCCGGATTGGAATTATTACCGGACGAGGCGATATTCCCGTCGGTCAATTGCGGCTCGACGGGTACAGGGCAGCGCTCCGTGATCATGGCATACCGTTCGATCCGGCGCTGGTTGCATCAGGCGATTTCACCTTTGCCAGCGGCGTGACGGGGGCTGAACGCCTGCTGGCGCTCGATCCGCGCCCGACGGCGATCTTCGCCTGCAACGATTTGATGGCGATTGGAACGTTGCATGTCGCCACGCGCCAGGGGCTGCGCATCCCGCACGATCTCTCGATCATGGGATTCGATGACACGCCGGAGGCGGCGCTGGTGTATCCGCCGCTGACGACGATGCGTCAGCCGTTGCGCGCTATGGGCGAGATGGCTGCCGATCTGGTTTGCCGCCTGATCGACGGTGAAACGCCGGAACAGATGCGGTATACCGTCGAGACCGAATTGATCGTTCGTTCGTCGACGGGGCGCTGTCCGATTGATTGACAGGGAGACGTTGTAGGTCCTATAATCCTGGAACCTGCGCCACGAGAAAGAGGACAGTACAGCGCGGTACGTCATCTCTGCGTGGGCATCTCTCAGATTTTCTCCGCACACCAGATGATTGCCGCTCTGCGATCCTGAGGGAGCACGGTATGCATGCCACCGGGCAACGCGGCTTGTGGATGATCGCCGTTCTCGCTTTTCTTGGCGCGATTGGCTACGTCGCTTTGCGTCCGCCGTCACAGCCTCCCGCCGCTCCTGCGCCGTCGGCGCCGACGGCTGCACCGCTTGCTGCGGCGCCGGTCGCTCCCGCAAATCCTTTCACCCAATCCGCATCCGTGCCGGCGGAACGCGACCTTTCGGGCGATTGGGCGATGGAAGGATTGAACCCTGCTCGCACACGCGCGGTCGAAACGCCAATAGCCCCCCCGCTCAACCAGCAGCGCGTGATTGTCACTGCGTCGTTTGAAGAAGGCGTGTCGCCGCCAGTCGTCGCTCGCGGTCTCATGCTGGTGGAGACCAGAGATGCGTTGAGCGCCATCGATATGCGCACCGGTCGGCAACGCTGGGCATACCGTCAGAAAGGCGCCTACATCTCGCCCGCCATCGCTGGCGATACGGTCTATTTCCGCGCGGAACGGGCGAATCAGGGGCAACTGGTAGCGCTGGAACTGAGCAGCGGACGGCAACGCTGGACATTTACCCCCAGGCGACTCAGCGCCGCTGCCAACAACTACTTCGGCGGGCATCTGACCTCGCCGGTGGTTGTCGATGGGACGGTGTACGTCGGCGCTGGCAAAGAACTCTACGCGCTGGATGCCATCAGCGGGAAGCTTCGCTGGGAATTCAGCGCGCAGGATTTCATCACTTCGTCTGCAGCAGTTGCCGATGGACGGGTGTTCGTTTCCGACTTTTCCTACTTCTACGCGATTGATCAGGCGACAGGGAGGCTCATCTGGTCGTATCCGGCGCATTCCGCCGTCTACTTCTCATCGGTGGCGACTGGTGATCTGGTGCTGATCAGCAGTGGGCAAAACATGATCGCGCTCGACATAAGCAACGGCGCCAGACGCTGGGAGAAGAGCGTTCCCGGCAAGTCGCTCATTCCTGCCGGAGCGCAGGGCGATATCGTCTTTGTCAAGACGACGAATGAACTGTTTGCGCTCAATCGCAGCGACGGGCGAGAGTTGTGGTCGTTCCGGGATGTCAACTATGTCTCGCTTCCCGCGCTGACGCAGGAATATGTCTTTATTGTGAATGGGATGGGGGCGGGCGCATCGGTGGCGGCGCTCGATATGACAACCGGCGCCGCCGTTTGGTCGCAGACAGTGCCGCGCTTGGCGACCACCGCGCCGATTATCGCCGGTCGCGCGATCTACGTGCGTACAACCGATGGCAGAGTCATCGAACTGCTGAGTTGAGATTGGTTTCAGATCGCCTGAAACGCAGAAGTGCAACGGCGCAACACGGAAACAGGGGGTGCAGCATGGCGGTGCAAACGGCGCAGGCTCCAGCCCGGCAAAAACGCAAGCCAGCACTCTTCGGCTTGATCCCGGCTGGGAAGATTGAGCGACGCGAGGCGCTCTGGTTCTGGATCTTCATTTCGCCATGGGTCATCGGGTTTCTCGCGTTTACCCTCTACCCGATCGTCATGTCCGCCTACTACAGCATGACGGTGTTCAATGTGGCGAGTCCGCCGGTCTGGGTTGGCTTCGAGAACTATGCCAATCTTTTCAATGATCGGGTGTACTGGAAGTCGCTCCAGGTCACCGGCTATTACACATTGTTGAGCGTTCCGCTGGGCATCGCTTTTGGTTTGATGCTGGCGGTGCTGCTCAATCAGCGCGTTCCGGCGCTTGGCGTCTTTCGCACGCTCTACTATCTGCCATCTCTGCTCGGCGGCAGCGTCGCGGTTGCGCTGCTCTTCTCCTGGCTGCTCAATCCGCAGTTTGGCGCGATCAATCTGATCATCCGCAATCTGGTCGGTCCCAGTGGTCTGATCCCGCTCGGCATCACCGGGCCGCGCTGGCTTCAGGATCCGAACTGGGTCATCCCGTCGTACACGCTGATGTCGCTCTGGGGGTTCGGCGGTACGATGCTGATCTACCTCTCAGCGCTTCAAGGCGTTCCTACCGCGCTCTACGAAGCCGCTGAAATCGATGGCGCCAACCGCATCCAGCAATTCTTCAACGTTACCGTCCCGATGATTTCGCCGGTCATTCTGTTCACCTTCATTACCGGCGTTATCGGCGCTATGCAGCAGTTTACGGCGGCATACGTCATTTCCGGCGGCAACAACCTCGGCGCTCCCGCCTATTCGTCGATGTTTTACAACCTGTATCTCTTTTTAAATGCGTTCCGTCGCTACCGCATGGGGCTGGCATCGGCGCAGGCGTGGATTTTGCTGGTGGTCATTCTGCTGCTGACACTGGCGATGTTTTGGGTGTCACGCCGCTATGTGCACTATGAGTCGGACGAAGAAGGCGCGATCTGACCGGACTGCGCGGTCGTGCATGATCAGGAGGAAGAGCAATGGCAACCCAAACCACATCTTCGAGCGTGCGTTCGGCGACTCCGCTGGTGCGGCGCGGTCTCTGGGCGAGCAAGCGGCGACGTGAGCAGATCATCACCATTCTTTCAACAGTTATTGTCTCTCTTGGCTTGATCATCATTCTGTTCCCGCTGGTGTGGATGTTTTCCACATCACTGAAAACCCGCGCAGAAGTGGCAAAGTTTCCGCCGGTCTGGATTCCGGCGGCGCCGCAGTGGGACAATTATCGCGTAGCGCTGACCGGAGAAAACCGCTTCGACATCTATTTCCGGAACACGTTGATCTACGCGGGCGGCGCCACGTTGGGCGAGACTCTGTCGTGTGCCCTTGTCGCCTATGGCTTTGCGCGGTTGCGTGCGCCGGGGAAGAATGCGCTGTTCGTGCTAGTGCTCGCAACCATGATGCTGCCGTTCTGGGTGACGCTCATTCCGCAATATATCATCTTCGCCCGTCTTGGATGGATTGACACGTATCTTCCGCTTCTTGTACCGAAG
Source organism: Chloroflexota bacterium (assembly GCA_030550675.1). GTDB lineage: Bacteria > Chloroflexota > Chloroflexia > Chloroflexales > Roseiflexaceae > Roseiflexus. The sequence goes on along the minus strand of JAUQOW010000003.1, from coordinate 11,086 downwards.
TTCTTCGGCAGCGCCTATCTCATCTTCCTCCTCCGTCAGTTCTATAAGACGCTGCCCAAGGATTATGAGGAGGCGGCGCTGATTGATGGCGCTGGCTATTTCGGCATCTGGTGGCGCATCATTGTGCCGCTGTCGCTGCCAGCCATCGGCGCCGTCGCCATTATGAGCTTCATGTTCCACTATCAGGACTTCATGGGTCCGCTGCTTTATATCAATTCGCAGTACAACTATCCGATATCGCTGGGGTTGCAACAGTTCCGTGCGCCATTCGGCGGCACTGCGTTCCACCTGCTGATGGCGGCGTCGCTGGTCACGCTGATTCCGCCAATGGCGCTGTTCTTCCTGGCGCAACGCTATTTCATCCAGGGCATCGTGGTGACTGGCGTCAAAGGGTAGATCAGCAGCTCGCTGCTTCCATTGCTTGCGCCTGCGCTGTCGTCCCGGAATGCCGACGGCGCTGTATGGGAGGTTATCAGGCGGGAGACTGCGGCATTGTGCGTTTCCGACAGCCGGAAGGGCGGAGTCCGTGCGCACTCCGGATGCACCTGTTCCGCGCAATGCACCACGCCGTGCATTCGCTGTCAGCCATACGTTAGCGCGCGACGCAGGATGCCGCTTCCGTCGGGTGAAGAAACTGGAGAGGAGGTGGAATCGGGACAGAGACTCATTCACACGGTGTAGCCTTGCGACGATGAAGGAGACACACAATTATGAGGCTGAAACAGTATCCCTGGATTCTACTGCTTGGCGCGCTCATGTTGGTGCTGGCGGCATGTGGCGGGCAACAGGCGACGACGCCAACCGCAGCTCCGGGTGAAGCGCCAACGACTGCGCCTGCAGCCGACCTGCCGACACCGACGCCGGTGATTGAATTCGCGCAGCAGCCGCAACCTGGTCAGAAGGTGCTGGTGTGGATGGTGCGCATCAGCACAGTTGAAAACCGCTGGGAGCGCGATGTCGTGCTGCCCGCATATCAGAAGGTCGCGCCGGATGTGTTCGTGAAGGTGCTTAACATCAACCAGGACGACATTGCCGTCAAGCGTGAAGCGATGATCGCCGCCAAAGAACCGCTGCACGTCTGGTCGTCCAACTGGGGCGGCGACGGCTTCGCCAGCGACCGCTTCCGTGGCTTGCTGGCAGATCTGACGCCGCTGATCGAACGCGATAAGTGGGACACGAGCGACTTCATTCCCGAAGTGTTCGCTATCTACAATGTCGAGGGCAAACAGTACGGCATTCCGTTCCTCACCACCGGCAGCTACGTGTACTACAACATGAAGCTGTTCGATGAGGCTGGCGTGCCCTACCCGCCGAGCGACTGGAATGATAAGTCGTGGACGTGGGAAGCATTCCTTGAGACTGCCAAGAAGCTGACGAAGAACCCGGAGGACCCAAGCAAGGCGGTGTATGGCGGCGTCAACGGCTTGTGGCCCCCCTTCGACAGCATCCCGATGATCTGGGGCAGGGATCCGTTCACCCCGGAAGCGCTTGAAAGCGGCTTCTCTGATCCTATCAAGCTGGATGAACAGACGGCTGCGGCGTTCCAGGCAATCCACGATCTGGTATACGTCCACAAGGTCGCTCCAGACCAGGCGGCGTCACAGGCGCTCGATCAACTGGGCGGCGCCTTCCTCTCCGGGCGTGTCGCCATGTTTATGACTGGCGGCTGGGGCCACTGGAACTATAAGGATATCATCGACGATCCGAATGGCTTCTGCTGGGGCGCTGCGCCGCTCCCCTGGGGCACGCCCGACGCCAATATCCGCGCGACTATTTTTACCGATCCCTGGGTGATTACTGCCGGAATGGACGCTGAGAACACCGATCTGGCATGGGACTTTGTGAAGTTCCTGGCGTCGGCGGAGCAGCAGCGCGCCTATACGCTAGCGACTGGCACCCCGCCGGTGCGTCAGAGCCTGCTCGATGAATACTACAAGCAATACGAGAAGTGCGTTCCGGCAGAAAAGACCAAAGAGTCGTTCCAGGGCGCCTTCAGTCACGGGCGGGAGTCATCGAACCACCTGCTGGTCAAGTTCGACGAACTCAGCCAGACCTGGGACAATCTCTTGAGTCCGTTCTGGAACGATCCCAACGCGAAAGCCTCGGACCTGATGCCGATCCTCGAAGCAGACGTCAATGCCGCGCTGGAGCGCATCCGTAAAGAGGCGGGACGGTAGGTCATGACGTCGCCCGCAGAGATGCCCGTCACTGCGGGCAACTGTTCGGAGCGCTGACGTGTCGAACAGGGCGCTTTGTGTGACGCCTGCGCGTTGCGCGAAGCGCCTTTGTTACAAATAAGCGGGAGTGATCCGTGAAGCAGGCGCAGCATACCGGGCTGGTCTTGGCGATCTTCTTTGTGAGCGGTGCGAGCGGCTTGATCTACGAGGTCGTCTGGTTTCGCCTGCTCAGCCTCAGTTTCGGCGTCAGTGTGTATGCTGCCAGCGCGGTGTTGACCGCTTTTATGGGCGGGCTGGCGCTGGGCAGTTGGGTGTTCGGCAACATCACGGCGCGCCTGAAGCGGTGTGAGAACTCCGAAGCGCCAGCGGCAGCGCTCCTGCGCCTCTTCGCTCTGTTACAGATTGGCGTTGCGCTGTTCGCCTTCGCCACGCCGCCGCTGTTTGCCGGACTGACCGAGCTCTATGTCTGGATTGCGCGCCATCTCCAGCCGGATCTCTTCGCGTACAACGCTGTGCGCACTGCGCTCGCCACCCTGGCGCTCGCGCCGCCGACGTTTCTGATGGGAGGCACGCTGCCAGCGCTGGCGCAGTTGCTGGCGGCGCGCAGCCAGGAGCGCGGATGGAGGATCGGCGCGCTGTATGCCGTCAACACGTTTGGCGGCGTGCTGGGGGCGCTGGCTGCCGGGCTGATCCTGATCCCAGCGCTCGGCGTTAACGGGTCGCTCTCCTTCGGCGGCGGGTTGGACCTGGCGGCGGCTGGCGCGGCATTCTGGCTGGCGCGTCGCTGGCGGGAAGCGCCGCCCGTCGTTGCGTCAGCGTCAACGCAGCCTGTCCCCTCAGCAGCGCCCCAACCGAAACGCACGGCGCGCAAACCGGCGCAGCGCGCGTCGGGCGGGCGCGTTGTGATGGCGCTCCAGACGACCAGTGAAACAGCGACTGGCGGGCGCATCATGCATAACGGCGCCGTTGCGACCACGCCAGCGCTTTCTGCTGCCGTACCTGCAGCGTCCCTGCTTACCCCGGCGCGACTGGCGCTGATCGGGTATGCGTTGTCCGGGTTTACGGCGCTGGGCTATCAGGTGGGGTGGACGCGCACGCTGGCGATCTTCAGTCTGAATGCCGTTTATTCGTTCACCATCATGCTGGTGACGTTTCTGATCGGGCTGGCGGCGGGCAGCGCCTGGATAGGACGGCGGATCGACCGGCATATGCAGCCGCTGGCGCTTTTTGGCTGGTTGCAGATTGGGATCGGAATGGGAGCGGTGATTGCGCTTTACGCTTTTGCGCGCATGCCGACTCTGCTCGACATGTTCACTGCCAGAACCACTTTTCTCGGCACGCTGTGGGCGGAGTTCTTCGCCGCCGCCGTGATTATGATCATCCCGACGCTGCTTATGGGGGCGGTCTTTCCGGTCGCAGCGCGCTTGTACGCCGCTTCCTTCGCCGCAGATGTCGCCGTTGCCCCCGATGAGGCGGTGGGGTCGCGGATTGGACGGCTCTATGCGCTCAACACCATTGGCGCGACGTTGGGCGCATTTATGGCAGGTTTTGTCTTCATTCCGCTGATTGGGCTGCAACGCTCCTCTCTGCTGCTTGCGGCGCTCAATCTGGCGATCGGCGGCGCTGCCGTGCTGATGGCGTCACCGGTATGGGGCGCGCGGGTGCGTCTGGCAGGGGCGTTGGGAGCGACGGCGCTGGCAGCGGCGCTGCTGCCGCCGGGCGTCTACCTGGGGTTCCGCGAAGGGGTCATCCCGGAACTGGTGTACTACCGTGAAGGGGTGGACGCGACCGTTGCGGTGTTCGAGGTTAAGTATCCCCCGCTCAAGATGTCGTTTGTCAACGGACGGAATGAGGTCCCTACCGACAAACATAGTATGCGCGCCTTCCATCTCCTCGGTCATCTGCCAGCGCTTTTGCGCCCCAATGCGCAGAATGCGCTGATGATCAGCTTCGGCAATGGCATCGCTTCAGGCGCGATGGCGACTCATCCGATTCCGCGCATCCACGCCGTCGAACTGGTTGCCGAACAGGTCGAAGCAGCGCGTTTCTACGAAGCCGAAAATCGGGGCATCCTTCATCGTCCCGGCTTCCAGATCACGATTGAGGATGGGCGAAATTACCTCCTGCGCAGCGCCGAACGCTACGACATCATCACAGCCGACGCCACCCATCCGATTAACAGCAGCAGCTGGGCGCTGTTTACCTTTGAGTTCTACACGATGGTGAAAGACCGTCTTGCTCATGATGGCGTCTTCATCCAGTGGCTGCCGTTCCACGACCTTTCGGAACGCGACTACCGCGACATTATCCACACGTTCCAGCGCGTTTTCCCCCACACGACGCTCTGGTACACTGGCGCCACGCATAGCTTCCTCGTCGCCACGCCATACTCCCTGACGCGCGATCAGATTCTGGCGCTCGACGCGCGCTTGAAGCAGTCGGCGGCGGGTGCGGACCTCGGCGATGGGCGGTTGCTGGCGGCGGACCTGATCATGCACGAGGACGAAGTGGCGGCATTTGCAGCAGAGGGGCGCATTGTGCGTGATGACCGCGCCTTTTTCATTCCGGCAATGGATCGTGAGCGCATTCTGGCGGCGCTCGAACCGTATGCGCGCGCCGCAGCGCGCGATGCAGGGCGCTAAACAAACGCGATGACGGGCGGATTTCTCTGAAAGGCTCATGCAAAGGCGCGAAGGCGCTGAGTTTGATTGCGCAACGTTGCGTTCTGACATCTTTTCGTCAACTCTGCTTGAGTACTGCGGTAGAAGGAGCAAACCATGGCGGACAAACTACGGGTCGGTGTGCTGGGGCTAACCCACGACCACGTATGGGGGAACCTCCGGGACCTGGCAAATTGCGACGACGGCGTGCTGGTGGCGGCAGCAGACCCCAACCCGGCGCTGCGCGAGCATATCAGATCATTGGGGTGTGAGCAGGTGTTCGACGACTACAGCAACATGCTTGATGCGGTCAAACTCGACGCAGTGTATGTCTTCAGCGACAATCTGCGCGGCGCAGAGTTGACCGAAATGGCGGCGGAGCGTGGGCTGCACGTTATGGTTGAGAAGCCAATGGCGGCGACGTATGCCGATGCGGCGCGCATGCGCGGCGCTGCTGCGGCGGCTGGCGTTCAGTTGATGGTCAACTGGCCCATTATGTGGTGGCCCGCGGTGCAGCACGCGTTGAACCTGATCGCCGAAGGGCGCATCGGTCAGGTCTGGCAGGTCAACTATCGCGCTGCCCACATTGGACCGCGTGAACTTGGCTGCTCGCCCTTTTTCTGTGAGTGGCTCTACGACCCGCGACGCAATGGCGCTGGCGCGCTGATGGATTACTGCTGCTACGGCGCGGCGCTGACCTGCGCGCTGCTCGGGTTGCCGTCGCGCGTCACGGCGATGACGGGACGCCTGTGGAAGCCCGATCTGCCAGCGGAAGATAATGCAGTCATTGTCATGCAGCACGCGCGCGCCATCAGCACGGCGACTGCATCGTGGACGCAGGTCGGCGATATGACCAGCTACGAGCCGATGATCTATGGCAGTGAGGGAACCATTCATATCCGTGAGCACGGTAAAGAACTATGGCTGGCGGACCGCGAGCATCGCAACGGCGTTCGCCTCGACGTGCCGGAACCGCCGGTCGGTATGCGCAACAGCGCGGAGTACTTCCTGGGTCATATCCGGTCCGGCAAGCCGATCACCGGTCTGTGCAGCGCCGACGTCGGCTTGATGGCGCAGGAGGTGCTGGAGGCGGGCATCATTTCTGCTGCCGAAGGGCGCGCCGTGTCGCTGCCGCTGCCAATGACATTGTTGACGTAGAGAGTTTTCAGCAAAGCTGACGCAAAGGCGCAAAGACGCAAAGGTGCGTCATATTGATCGTGAAGCTTTGCGTCTTTGTGTCAACCTTTGTGAGGAATGGTGCAAGAGGAGGCGTATGGACCATCTTTCGCTCCTTCCGATGCCGCAGTCGTTGACCTTCCTGCCAGGGGCGTATGTGGCGACATCGGCGCAGCGCATTCTGCTGCAGGGCGCTGCGCCGGGAGACCTGCTGTTTGCGGCGCGCCGCCTGCAACGTGCGCTGCGCGCCCACGCTGGCGTCGAGTGGGAACTGACCGCGACGCCAGAAGGTCCTCCGGGAGAGATCGGCGCCACGCTGCGGGTGACCGGCGACAGCGCCAGCCATCCGCAGGGATATATTTTGACCATCAAGGACGGCGGCATCCTGATCGAAGCGCCAACCACGGCTGGCATCTTCTACGGCGTCTGCACCCTGATCCAGATCGTGGAGCAAACCGGACGCACTTTTCCCTGCCTGCATATCAACGACTACCCTGATTTTGCCGCGCGTGGGGTGATGATCGATATCAGCCGCGACAAGGTTCCAAAGATGGAAACCCTGTTCATGCTGATCGATATGCTGGCGGGATGGAAGATCAATCAGGTGCAGCTCTACACCGAGCATACCTTCGCCTACCGCAACCATCCCGATGTATGGGCGCGCGCGTCACCGCTGACCGGCGAAGAGGCGCTGACACTCGATGCATATTGCAAAGAGCGGTTCATTGATCTCGTGCCCAACCAGAACTCGTTCGGGCATATGCACCGCTGGCTCATCCACCCACGCTACGCGGCGCTCGCCGAAGTCCACGGCGAGTTTCAGGCGCCGTGGGGGGTGATGCAGGGACCGTTCAGCCTGGCGCCGGAAGATCCGGGCAGCATTGAATTGATCCGCAGCCTGTACGATGAACTGCTGCCGCATTTCTCCAGCCGCCTGTTCAATGTCGGCTGCGATGAAACCTTCGATCTTGGTCAGGGGCGCAGCAAGGACGCCTGCGCACAGCGCGGCATCGGGCGGGTCTACCTCGATTTTCTGCTCAAACTCTACGATGCGGTGAAACAGCACGGGCGCACGATGATGTTCTGGGGCGACATCGTTAACAATCACCCGGAACTGATCGGCGAATTGCCGCGTGATGTCATTGCGCTCGAATGGGGGTATGAAGCCGATCATCCTTTCGACCGCAACTGCGCCCGTTATGCCGCAGCAGGCATTCCGTTCTATGTCTGCCCCGGCACGTCGTCGTGGCAGAGCATTGCCGGACGCACCGACAATGCGCTGGGGAATCTGCGCAATGCAGCCGAGAATGGATTGAAGCACGGCGCCATCGGCTACCTGATCACCGACTGGGGTGACATGGGGCACTGGCAGGTGTTGCCCGTGAGTTTTCTGGGGTTTGCTGTCGGCGCGGCATTCGCCTGGGCATACGCCGCTAACCGCGATATGGACGTTCAGGCGGCGGTCAGTCGCCATGCGTTCACTGACCCGACTGGCGCGATGGGAAAGGTGGCATATGACCTGGGGAATGTGTACCGCGCGGTCGGATATGAACCGCCGAACTCGTCGGTGCTGTTCTGGGTATTGCAATCGCCGTCGGTCGCCAGTCCGTCCGCCCTGCCGCCGCTCGATTTCGACCGCGCGCTCGATGCGATCGACGCAGCGATCCAGCCGATCGCCGCTGAGCGCATGACCCGCCCCGACGCTTCGCTTATTCTCCAGGAGTTCGACAATACCGTGCGCCTGTTGCGGCATGCCTGTCGCCTGGGGCAGTTGTTGACCCAGCCCGATGGCGCTGGCGCTTTGCCGCGGCGTCGGTTGCTGAATGATGACATGCGCGAAATCATCCGCGAATACGAACGTCTCTGGCTGGCGCGCAACCGCCTTGGCGGGTTGTCCGACAGCGTGGCGCGGCTGGAGCGCCTGCGCGCCCGCTATACCGCTCAGGAGCAGACGCCATGATACGGATTGGCATCGTTGGCTGCGGGCGAATCCTGAACGCCCATCTCCAGGGATATCTGCAACTCCGCCGGTTGGGGATCGACACGTTTCGCATTACCGCCCTGTGTGCGCGCCGGGTCGAAGATGCGCTCATGTTCCGTAAACGCGGCGAAGGACCGCCTCCCCGTCCGCCGGTGCTCGACCCGGCGACCGGCGATCCGCTGGCGGCGCCGCATACGTATGTCTCCGATATCCACGACGATGTGGAGGTCGCCGTCTATACCGACTACCGCGACCTGATCGCATCAGGCAAGGTGGATGCGATCAATGATCTGACGACGCTGGCGCTGCACCATCAGGTGGGGCTTGCCGCCATCGACGCCGGGTTGCATCTGCTGTCGCAGAAGCCGCTGGCGATTTCGGTGCGCGCTGCGAAAAAGATGGTTGCAGCGGCAAAGGCGCGCGGGGTCACGTTTGGCGTGTTCGAGAATGTGCGTCAGGCGCGTAGTGTGCGCGCGATGGCGTGGGCAGTGCGCCAGGGATTAATCGGCGAGCCGCAGATCTCGGTGATGGGGTTCCTCGGCGGACTCTGGTCGCCGGATCGAGTTGTTGCAGAAACGCCGTGGCGTCACACGAAACTGCTCGGCGGCGGCGGCGGAAGTATTGATATTGGGGTGCATCAGATGCACTTCCAGCGCTATGTGGTCGGTGAAATCGCCGCAGTGAGCGCCGTTGCGCGCACCTTTGCGCCAGTGCGGTATCTGCGCGACCCGCAGGGCAACGTCATTGATCAGGTGCAGGCGGATGTCGATGACACCTATATGGCGACCCTTCAGTTCGAACGCGGCGCCATTGGGCAGTTGTGGTGGAGCTGGGCTGGTTCGCCGGAGGAACTGACAATCGACGGCGCGCCAGCCGTCATTGGCAGCAAAGGGGTCATTCGCGGCGGATGGATTGTGACGGCGGACGGCGAACGCCTGCCGCTGGACGAGACCTTCGAGCAGGGCATGACGCCCGCTGAGCGTGAGCAGTTCTTCCCGCTCGGACTGACGGATCCCTGCGCCATTCAGAACCTCGACTGGCTGCGCGCGATTGAGCGCGGCGCCGATCCGGAGACCAGCGGCGAGGAAGGGTTGCGCGACCTGGCGTGCGCCTTCGCCATTCTGGAGTCCTCGGCGCTGGGACGCACTGTGACGCAGCAGGAAGTGCTCGATGGCGCCGTGGACGCCTATCAGCGCGACATCGATGAATATTACGGGCTTCTCTGACAGCGCGGGTCTGGATGACGTTCAGGCTTGCAAAGGATGCCTCATTATGGCAGTACGACGCTTTCCCGATGGTTTTCTTTGGGGCGCGGCGACAGCCGCCTTTCAAATCGAAGGAGCGACCCGTGAAGACGGACGCGGCGAGTCGATCTGGGACCGGTTCTGCGCCACGCCGGGAAACGTGCTCAATGGCGACACTGGCGACCCGGCATGTGATCACTACCATCGCTGGCGCGACGACATCGCACTGATGAAATCGCTCGGCTTTCAGGCATACCGGTTTTCCATCGCCTGGCCCCGCGTTCTTCCACAGGGCGCAGGAGCGATCAATCTCGCCGGTCTCGATTTCTACGACCGCCTTGTGGATGGCTTGCTGGAAGCTGACATTCAACCCTTCGTAACGCTCTATCACTGGGATCTGCCGCAGGCGCTCGAAGACGCTGGCGGATGGCCCGCGCGCGCCACCGCGTATGCGTTTGCTGACTACACCGATGTAGTGGTGCGCCGCCTGGGGGATCGCGTGAAGCGCTGGATCACGCTCAACGAACCGTGGTGTTCGGCGTTCCTCGGTTACTGGACTGGCGACCACGCGCCGGGGCGGAAGAAAGGACCGGCGCTTGCGGCAGCGCACCACCTGCTCCTCGGTCATGGGCTGGCGATTGCCGCTATTCGCGCCGCCCGCTCCGATGTGCAGGCAGGCATCACTCTCAACTTCTCGCCCGCCGATCCGGCGAGCGACAGCAACGCGGATCGCGCAGCCGCGCGGCGCTACGATGGCTTTTTCAATCGCTGGTTTCTCGACCCGCTCTACCGTGGCGCCTATCCCGCCGATATGCTCGAACTCTACGCGCAGATGGGGCAGTCGCCGCCAGTGCAGAACGATGACATGCGCATCATCGCTGCGCCGCTTGATTTTCTGGGGGTGAACTACTACTCGCGCGCCGTCATTCGTGACGACCCGCAGGCTGGCGGTCTCAGATATGCGCACGAACGACCGGATGGCGAGTACACCCAGATGGACTGGGAAGTCCACCCTGACTCGTTACGCCGATTGCTGGAGCGATTGCACCAGGACTACGCGCCAGCGACGCTGTACATCACCGAAAACGGCGCTGCCTACCCGGACGAAGTCTCGCCCGATGGCGGCGTTCACGACCCGAATCGGGTGCGCTACATTGCACGTCATCTTTCGGCGTGCCACGACGCTATCGCAACTGGCGTTCCGCTGCGCGGCTACTTTGTCTGGTCGTTGATGGACAACTTCGAGTGGGCTTTTGGCTATAGCCGACGATTCGGGATCGTTTACGTGGATTATGCAACCCAGCGCCGCATTCCGAAGGACTCGGCGCTGTTCATGCAACGGGTGATCGCGGCAAATGCGGTAGATGAGGCGTCGGTTGTTCTAATGCAGCGCTGAGGGCGACTGATTCGGTGGCTGGGGGCCAGGCAGGTCTGCGACCTGCCCCTACTGACCATCCCGCCCATCGTTCAGGAGAGTGGTCAATTTTCCAATCAGGCGCTCGAAATCGATTGGCTTTGCAATGTAATCAACGCATCCTGCTTCGAAGGCGCGTTGCAGTTCGTGCGGCGTCACGTGTCCTGTAATGGCGAGCACCGGAATACGGCGCAGTCCATCGTGCGCCTTGATTCGGGCTGTTGCCTCCCATCCATCCAATACCGGCATTGACAGATCCATCAGAATAACGTCGGGGTGATGGACCTGCGCGAGTTCGAGGGCTTCCTGACCATTGGCGGCGCTTACTGCCCGATGTCCGACAAGTTCCAGCATCCTGCACAAGATGTCACGGTTTTCAAGAAAATCATCAGCAACCAGGATGGTCGCCATAGAGACCTCCACACTACGCGCTG
>JAUQOW010000083.1 GCA_030550675.1 Chloroflexota bacterium | reverse complement strand
CGCCAGGTGCAGGTGCTGCGCCCCGGCGATCTACTCGACGGCGGGGATGTGTTGCCCGGATTTGCGACGCCGGTCGAGGCGCTGTTCGGTGGTTGAAGGTTGCAGGTTGAAGGTGGGAAGGTAAAGGCGCGCCTGGCGCATGGCGTGTAAACAGGTAGAGACGTTGCACCGCAACGTCTCCGGATGTAAGATGAGAGTGTAGCGCGCCTGGCGCATGGCGTGTGAACCGGTAGAGACGTTGCACCGCAACGGCTCATAACGCCGTTGCCCCGCACCGTCCAGGTAGAGACGTTGCCCCGCAACGTCTCTATGATCCGTTGCCCCGCAACGGCTCCGCAAGGGCAGGAAGGTTGAAGGGTGACCTATGAGTATCGAAACAGCCGCGATAACCGCCGAAGACCTGGCGCAGATGTCGTTTGGCGAGCAGCGAGTCGAACTCGTGCGCGGGGAGGTGATCACGATGGCGCCAGCTGGCGCGGAGCACGGCGAGATGGCGATGACGCTCGGAGCGCTGATCTACGCCTTTGTGCGCGAGCATCAGTTGGGAGTCGTCTACGCCGCCGAAACCGGGTTTCTTCTGAGGCGCAACCCGGACACGGTGCGCGCGCCGGATGTGGCGTTCGTCGCCGCCGAACGGGCGGCGCAACAGCGTGGACGCACCGGCTTCTTCGAGGGTCCGCCCGACCTGGCGGTTGAAGTGGTGTCGCCCAACGACACGGCGGAGGATGTCGAGGCGAAGGTGCTCGATTATCTGGAAGCGGGCGCGAAAATGGTCTGGATTGTGCGCCCGCGCACGCGCACGGTGACGGTGTATCGCTCGCTGCGCCAGGTGCAGGTGCTGCGCCCCGGCGATCTACTCGACGGCGGGGATGTGTTGCCCGGATTTGCGACGCCGGTCGAGGCGCTGTTCGGTGGTTGAAGGTTGCAGGTTGAAGGTAGCAAGGTAGGGGCGCGCCGCTGGCGCGCCCTGGCGCATGGCGGGTGAACAGGTAGCGCCGTTGCACCGCAACGGCTCCGAATCGAACGTTCCATGTGGGAAAGCGTGAATGTTGCACGCCAGAGGGCGTGGGAAGTTGAACATGCGAAAGTGGAAGATGAGGTGTAGCGCGCCTCTCTGTGTCCTCTGCGTCTCTGTGGTTCAAATTTGAAAGGTTACAAGTTGAAGGCGGAATGGTCTAACCCCTAACCCCTACTTCACCGCCACCGATACGGAATGCCCGGCAGCCGCAGATATTCCTCCCCCAGGTTCGCCAGCAGCACAACATTCTCCCCTTCGGGACGCTCAAGCCGGGCATAGCGGGTGTACTGGACGCGCGTCGCGCCGCGTTGCATCTCGGCGCTGATCGGCGGTCCCAGCGCCGCCATGCCGCCATAGGCTTCCCAGGCCGCCAGAAATGCGCCGTGCACAGCATAGCCGGTTTCTGGAAAGAACTGTGACGCGCCGGTTTCCGGTTGCACGGGACGCAGACCGCTTTCGCCGAGCAACACCAGTTCGCCAAGGGGCAGGCGGGTGACGCCGCCTTCGGCATAGCGCACGCATGCCCGCAGAAAACATTGCAATACCCCGTCAGCAAACGGCACGGCAGGCATCAGCGGATCGCCTGGTCCCTCGTACCCTCCGGCATCCAACCAGGCAGCGAAGATCGGCGCGGGCACGAAATAGCCGCGTTCGCCGAGCAACCGTCCGCCCGGTTCGCCAACCTCGATCTGCGCCACGCGCTGCGGAGGGGTTAAAGGGTTCGCGTCGCTGCGCAGCGCCGCCGCCAGCCGGTAGGTTCCTGGCGGCAGTTCAAACGGCAGATCAACCGGGTGCATGTGCTGGATCGCGGCATCGCCCCAATCGGCAGGGCGGAGTGCGCCGTAGATCAACGGACGTTCCCACGCGGCGATGGTTGCGCCATCGTTGGTTGCCAGGATCACGCGCACCTGGCAAAGGGCAGCGTCACAGAGACCCGGAGCAGCCATAGCGCGCTCCAGTTCCAGGGTCAGAACGACACGCTCTCCCGGCGCATACGTCGCGCCGCCGGGAGTGGCAAGGAACACGCCGGTCACTCGAATGCCTGCGCCGATGTCGAGCGCCACGTCGCTGCGGCGCCCTGGATCGACCGGTTGGTATAGGTCGAACGTGCCGCGGGAGCCGGTTTGGGCGTAGCGATGGGTGATCAGCGCAATCATCTCCGGGGTGAGCCAGTTTCCCAGGTAATCGAGCACGACCAGCGGTACGCGCCCGTTCGCCATATCGCGCAGGAGCGGGCGCTGATCCAGCAGTCCGGCATCGTACAACTGGCGATGCTCAAACGCCTGGAGCCGCGACAGTACGCCACCCTGCGCCGCGACGCCGGGCATGTCGGTGACGATTGGCGCGCCAGCCGCCTGCACGTCTTTGACAAGTGCGGCGTTCACTCGGCGCAGGGTAGCGAGGATCTCCTCTTCGCGCTGGAGATCGCGCCAGACGCCGTAAGTTCCGAACGCCATCCGCGGCGGGTTGTCTCCCTCGATGAGACCGTATGGTTTGACATAATTTTCGCTCCAGAGCGGGTAGTAGCGGAGGAGCGCAGCAGCGAGCATCAGGAGCAGGGTTGCAGAACCAAGCACTGAGAACCAGGAATTGAAATGCCGGGTACGAGCGGCGGATGGTTGCATGCGTGCGTTGACCGCCAGGAACCAGGAGGTCAGCATCGAAATGCGAGAACTCAACGAGGGCGTTTGCTCTTCTGGCTCAGGCGTTTGCTCATCCGAAACGGATCGCCGGGTCGAAGCGCGGCGCTGTCCGTTGCGAAACTGGTCTGGTGCGAGAAGATAGGCGACGGCGGCGGCAATAAGCCAGATCGCGCCAGCGTAGAACTCGAGAAAATAGTTGGCGTAGGCGCCGACCTTGCCGACGCCGAATGCCACGAATGCGCCAAAGCAGGTGTAGACAACCGGCAGCAGACCGTGTGCTGGCGACGTGTCTGACGGCGACGAGGAACGGCGCCGGTTCGAGGCGTCCGGTGCGGTGCGCGCCAGCAGGAGCGCAGCAGCGCACGCTGCGCCGATCCAGAGGGTCCACAGAAGAGCCGCCTGATCCTGCCAGAACCCTTCGGCGAGCGCCGCCGACCAGGGGTTGGCGTTGGCGGCGACGACGTGAAGCCAGAACCAGCCGCCGGATGCCAGTTGCAGCGCGCCAGCGGCAGCGCCCCCGATGGCAGCCATGATCAGCGCCGTTTCCAGCGCGCGGCGGCGATGGCGAAACCAGAGCCAGAAGAGCGCTGCCGCTGGCGCGGCGATCAGCGACGGTTTCACCAGCAGGCTCAGCGCCAGCGGGAGGGCTGCCCAACGCGACAGACGGCGAGTCAGCAACAACCCCCACAGCCCCAGACAGACACCCAGCAGATCGACACGCATCAACGCGCCCCATTCGCGCACGATGGGCAATGCAAGAAAGGCGAGCGCGACAATGAACACCGTGATCCGCTGCGTCGGTGTGGTGTGCGGGATGTCAGGCGGGAATGCCAGTCGCCAGAGCAGGAATGCGCTCCCCAGAGTCGCCATCAGCGTTGCCAGGCGACCTGCGAGCAGCGTTGCGTCGCTTCCGGGCGCCGCGATGTCGATCAGCGGAGCAAGAAACCACACAGCGACCAGATAGACCGGCGGGTAGTTGACGACCAGGTAGGGCGGCGCGCCGGGGTCGCCGTACAGGCGCGGCAGGGATGCGCCGCTGCGCAGCGCGTTCACCTGCGCCAGCAGCGGTCCCTCGCCGTAATCAAGGGGGTAGGGGAACGCCAGCACATGCCAGGTGCGCAACACGAAGAAGACCAGATGCGCCGCAACGAGTGCAGCGAGCGCAGCAGGGGCCAGCGCGCCCGCAATGCGCGTCAGCATCAGCGGCGATGAGCGACCGGCGGTATGGATCGTGGGGTGTGGCACAGGAAACGATTATAGCATGAGCCGGACTTGACAGCCAGCGAACCTGTGGTACCGTGAGACCTGTGTACCCGGAGAAGCAAAGGAGCCTCGCCATGATCCCCACTGCCCCGTTTGGCCGCACGGGCCACCACAGCACTCGCGCCATCTTCGGCGCCGCGGCGCTCAGTCGCGTGTCTCAGGAGGAAGCTGATCGCACGTTGGAATTGCTCTTGCAGTACGGGGTCAATCATATCGACACGGCTGCCAGTTACGGCGACAGCGAACTGCGGATCGGTCCCTGGATGCGGGAACATCGTTCGCGTTTCTTTCTGGCGACGAAAACTGGTGAACGCACGTATCAACGCGCGCGCGACGAAATTCGCCGGTCGCTCGAACGCCTGCGCGTCGATTCGGTTGATCTGATCCAGTTGCACAACCTGGTCGACCCGCAGGAGTGGGAGCAGGCGCTTGGTCCTGGCGGCGCGCTCGAAGCGGCAATCGAAGCGCGTGATCAGGGGTTGGTGCGCTTCATCGGCGTCACCGGTCACGGCGTGACGGTCGCAGCGCAGCACCGCCGCGCGCTCGAGCGCTTCCCGTTCGACTCGGTGTTGTTGCCGTACAGTTACATTCTGATGCAGAATCCGCAGTATGCCGCCGACTTCGAGGCGCTTGCAGCGGTCTGCCGTGAACGCGGCGTCGCTATTCAAACGATCAAAGCGATCACGCAGGCGCCCTGGGGTGAGCGTGAGCGGGTGTATGCCACCTGGTATGCGCCGCTCGAAGATCAGGCGGATATCGATCTGGCGGTGCACTGGGTGCTTGGTCGTCCAGAAATGTTCCTCAATACGGTCGGCGACATCTATCTGCTGCCGAAGGTGCTCGATGCGGCGAGCCGCTTCCAGGCGCGCCCGAGTGACGAGGAGATGGATCGTCTGGTGGCGGAGCGTCAGATGACGCCGCTGTTTGTGTAAAGAGCTGCTAACCAGGCAGCGTTACCGCCTCCCAATTCACCGCGTCGCGTGGTGTGTATACCCGCTGCGGAACGGATGCTGCCACGACCTGGCGCGCCGTAGCCAGGTCGGGCAGATATCCCATCGCAATCGCCTGAACCAGGATGTTCCCCAGCGCCGTGCTCTCGGTGGGACCGGCGACGACGGTTCGGCGGCAGGCGTCGGCGGTCAACTGGCAGAGCAGTGTGTTCTGGCTGCCGCCGCCGACGATCCGTACCGTCGTGATCGACTGACCGGTGAGCCGCTCTAGCGCCTCGATCACCTGGCGGTAGCGCAGCGCCAGGCTTTCCAGACAGCATCGCGCAATTTCGCCGATTGTCTCAGGAATAGGTTGACCGGTGCGGCGGCAGTAGTCGCGGATGCGCGCGGGCATGTCGCCGACCGCCAGAAACTCCGGCGCGTCCGGGTCAATCAGCGCGCGCAACGGCGGCGCCGCCTCCGCCTGCGCGATGATCTCGTCCCAGGTCAACTGGCGTCCCTCCTCGTTCCAGCGCCGCTGACATTCCTGCAACAGCCATAGCCCGCTCACGTTCTTCAGCAGGCGGATGGTTCCATAGACGCCGCCCTCATTCGTGACATTCAACTGGCGCGCCTCGGCGCTGATGAGCGGTTCGGTGCGCTCAACGCCGACCAGACTCCACGTGCCGCTGCTGATGTACGCGCTGTGCGCGTCGAGACCCGGAATGGCCGCCACGGCGCTGGCGGTGTCGTGGGTTCCAACGGCGATGACCTCAATCGAGCGGGACAATCCAACAGCGTTCTGGACTTCTGGTAACAGCGGACCCAGGCGTGTTCCGGGCGTCACCAGCGGGGGCAGGATGCGCGTCGGCAGCCCCAGGCGCTCGAGCAGGTCCGTTGCCCACACCCGCTGGCGAGCGTCGAGAAACATGGTTGTGGTGGCGTTGGTGTACTCCGTCACCCGCGCTCCAGTCAACCAGTAGTGAAAAAGGTCGGGCATAAGCAGCAACGTCGCCGCCCCCGCCAGCCGGGGACCGTTCCGCTCGGCGTACAACTGGTACAGCGTATTGAATGGCAGGCGCTGCAATCCAGTGCGTTCGTACAGTTCTTCCGGCGGAATAATGGCATCGACCAGTTCCGCCATCCCCTCGTTGCGCGGGTCGCGGTAGGCGTAGGGGTTGCCGATCAACGCGCCATTATCATCGAGCAGCGCATAATCGACAGCCCATGTGTCGATGCCGATGCTGGCGAGCAGCGCCTGGTTCTCCTGTGTCGCGTAACGCTGCATCCCCGCCTGAATCTCGCGCCAGAGCCGGTTGACATCCCAGAACAGATGACCATCCCGCTCTACCATCCCATTAGCGAAGCGATGAACCTCTTCCAGCGCGATGTGGCTGCCATCCCAGCGCCCAAGCATCACCCGACCGCTGGACGCGCCAATATCAACCGCCAGAACATGCGCCTGGTCGCTCATAATCGTTCCTCGTCACCGCAGAAAAGCCTCGTGCAATCCGCCGTCCACCGTGATAATCTGCCCGGTCGTCTGTCGCAGCTGCTGGCTGAGCAGCAGGAAGAAAGCCTCCGCCTGATCGGCAGGCGTGACCGGTCGTTTGAGCAGGGATCGTTCAGCGTAGAACTGCGCCAGTTTCGCCGTCAGCGCCTCAGTCGGCTCGTCGGGTTCGAAGGGAATGCCGTATTTGGCGAGCGACGCCATCACTCGCTCGCGGGGAAACATGCCGCTCCCCTGCACGACCGTCGCCGGTGCGACGCCGTTGACCCGCACCAGCGGGGCAAGTTCAATCGCCAGTTCGCGGACGAGATGGTTGGCGGCGGCTTTGCTCGTGTCGTATGCCAGCGATCCCTTCTTTGCCACCACCGCATTGACCGAAGTGGTCAACACCAGGCTGGCGGGCAATCCCTGCGCGCGCCAGATCGCTGCGGCTTCATCGGCGACGATATATTGCCCGGTGACGTTGATAGCAAAGGTCAGCGCCCACTGGTCGTCACGGATGCGCCCTTCCAGATCAGGCGCCACGAAGATGCCCGCTGTGATCGCAACCGCGTCGAGTCCGCCATAGGCGAGGATCAGGTTCTGCACCATCTGGCGCACGCTGGCGCGATCAGTAATGTCGGCAGCCAGGCTGATCGCCGGTCCGCAGGCGGAAATGTCGCTGCCCGCCACGCCGATGCCCACGCCGTGCCGGTCGATAATCATTTGTGCCGTGGCGCTGGCAGCGGTTTCGTCCTTATCGACACAGACCACATGGGCGCCTTCGTCCGCCAGCCGCAGCGCGACCTCCCGCCCGATGCCGCTGCCGCTGCCGATGACGGCGATCACCTGCCGCGCCAGTTCTTTCTCCGGCGGCATCCGGCGCAGTTTTGCCTCTTCGAGTTGCCAGTATTCAATGTCGAACGCCTCTTGCAGCGGCAACGCCGTGTACTCGTCAATTGCCTCCGCCCCGCGCATCACCTCAATGGCGGCAGTGTAGAACTCCGCCGTCACCCGCGACTCGCTCTTGTCCTTGCCCCAGGCGATCATGCCCAGCCCAGGGATCAGGATGACCGTCGGGTTGGGATCGCGCATCGGCGGCGAGTCGCTCCGGCGAAACGTTTCGTAATAGCGCTTGTAATCGGCGCGGTACTGTTCCAGCCCATCGGACAGTTTGCGCTTCAGGTCGTCGAGGGTTTCGCTGTGCGGATTCCATCCGACGTAGAGCGGCTTGATCTTGGTGCGCAGAAAGTGGTCGGGGCAACTGGTTCCCAGTTCCGTCAGGCGGGGCGCATCGACGCTATTGACGAAACGCAGGGTGGCATCATCGTCCTGGATCGTGGCGATAAAGCGGCGCTCCCGGCTGATCCGACCGCGCAGCCACGGCAGGATGTCTGCCAGCGCTGCGCGCCGCCGGTCGAACGGTAACGCTTCGTACTTCGGTCCGCCGAACGTCGCGTTGCCGCGGTCGTGCGCTTCGATATACCTGGCAGCCCGCTCGATCAGGTCGAGGGTGCGCTCATAGCACTCCTGGTCATCGTCAGCCCAGTTGATCAACCCGTGCCCGCCCAGGATCACCCCCCTCGCCTGCGGATGCTCGCGGCAGATGCGTTCGAGCGTCAATCCGAGCTCGAAACCGGGGCGCTGCCAGGACGTCCAGATCACCTCATCGCCGTAGATCGCGCGGGTCAGACGTTCGCCGTTGCGCGCAGCGGCAATCGCGATCACCGCATGTGGGTGCATGTGATCGACGTGGCGGTAGGGAATAAAGGCGTGGAGCGGCGTATCAATCGAAGAAGCGCGCGGGTTCAAGTTGAAGGTGCAATGCGGGTAGAGGTTGACCATCGCATCTTCGGCGGCGCTCTTTGGTCCGCGCGCCGGATCGTGCAGGTAGATCGAGCGCAGTGTGTGCAGTTTTTTGAGTTCTAGCGACGCAAAATTCGCCCTTGTGCTGGTGCGCAGATCGCCGCCAGACCCCTTGACCCACAACACCTCGACCGGATCGCCGGTCAGCGGGTCGCGCTCCATGATCTTCGCCGATGTGTTGCCGCCGCCGGTATTGGTGATGCGCTGATCGCTGCCCAGCAGATTGGAACGGTACACCAGCCGACCGACCGGATCGAGCGTGGCGGCATAGGCTTCGTCCCAACCGTAACGGACGTGGCGGAAGCGTGATCGATTGGGGTGTATTGTCATCTCCTGCTCCTGGAAGCATCAAACATTCGAGCCTGAGCCGCAATGGCACACGGATTTGCACGGATCGGGACGGATTCTGACGGATTGTAGCGGTTTGCGTCACAGGTGAGCGGTGGCTGAGCCTGTCGAAGCCGACGCTCAGTGTGCCGGTATGCCTGTGCTGCCGAGCCGCACCTCTTCTAAGCTGCGGGCTAAAGCCCTCGCTCAGTGCGTGGAAGCCCCGAAGGGGCTTTCACGAGTTCAGCAAGGGCTTCAGCCCCTAGCACCTATTTTCTTACCGTTCATAGACCCCGGCTGAGATCATGCAAGCCCCGCAGGGGCTTCAATGGACTCAGCCAGGGCTTTAGCCCGCAGCCCAAAGAACGCGCGACCGGGCAGCACAGGTTTCCTTCATTTCATCAGCCCGCAGCACCCCGGCGCCGCCAAACGATTTGCTGCCCGTTCATAGACCCCGGCTGAGATCATGCAAGCCCCGCAGGGGCTTCAATGGACTCAGCCAGGGCTTTAGCCCGCAGCCCAAAGAACGCGCGACCGCGAAGCATGGGTTTCCCATCAGCCCGCAGCGCCACGGACGCGCGCCCTGGCGGGGCGGATCTGCCAGATTCATCAGCCGCCAGGCAGACGGGCGGATAACGATTCGGATGGAAAACGCAACGATGCAAAACACAAGCCTTTGCGCCTTCTTGTCTTTGTGGTAAATGACACGTTACGAGCGCCGCGCTGCAAGCGCCTCGGCTTCATACCGGCGCACCTCATTCAGGAAGCTTGCGCCCACCGGCACATCGTGGCGGTGGCAGTACATATCCCAGACCGCGCCCCACGGCATGCCCTTCAACTCTTCGAGCAGGGCGAGGCGCGCTGTCGTATCACCTGCCAGCTCCAGCTCGCGCAGCCGGTCGGTTGGTTCGAGCAGCGCCAGCAGCAGAGCGCGCAGCGCATTGCGCGCGCCGATGGTCCAGGCGGCGATCCGGTTGATGCTGGCGTCGAAGAAATCAAGCCCGATGTGGGTGCGCGTCAGGAAGCCGCCACGCACCACTTCCTGCATGATCGCCTGCGTCTCGTCGTTCAACGTCACGACATGATCGCTGTCCCAGCGCACCCCGCGGCTGACGTGCAACAGAATATCGCTCACATACAGCAGAACCGACGAGATTTTGTCGGAGACCAGTTCGGTCGGATGGAAATGACCGGTATCCAGGCAGAGGATCAACCCCGGTCGGTTGATGGCGTACCCCAGGTAAAACTCGTGCGAGCCGACGACGTAACTTTCCGAGCCGATGCCGAAGAGTTTGGCTTCCACCGCATCGCGATTGTGCGCCGGGTTGAGCGGCTCTGCCAGGATAGCGTCGAGCGACTCGCGCAGGCGCTGGCGCGGTCCCAGCCGGTCCACCGGATTATCTTTCGTGCCGTCTGGAATCCAGATATTCGTGATGCACGGCGTGCCCAGCGCCTGACCGAAGTGCGCGCCAATGCGCCGGCAGGCGATGCAGTGGTCGATCCAGAAGCGGCGCACCGCCGGGTCGGGATGGGAGAGGGTCAGTCCATCGGCTGCCAGCGGGTGGGAGAAACATGTCGGGTTGAAGTCAATTCCGTGCCCTCCTGCCTTCGCCCAGTCGAGCCACGCAGCGAAGTGTTCAGGTCCCAATTCGTCGCGCCCGACCTTCGCACCGCCGGTTTCGGCGTAGATCGCGTGAAGGTTGAGCCGATGGCGACCGGGCAGCAGCCGGTAGACCATATCGAGATCACTGCGCAGTTCGTCGGCATTGCGCGCCTTGCCTGGATAGTTGCCGGTAGCAGCGATCCCGCCTTCGAGCGGAGCGCCGGGGTTCTCGAAGCCGCCGACATCATCGCCCTGCCAGCAGTGCAGGCTGATACTGACCGTCGCCAGGGTCGCCATCGCCGCTTCGGTATCGACGCCAAGCGCGGCGTAGCGCTCGCGCGCGACGGCATAGGCGGCTTCGATCTGCGCCGGAGTCGGTGCGGTGAACGTCATGGACTCCTCCAGAAGGTTTTTCATAGGAAGATCAACCAGACATTGAACACTCTTGCCCGCGTTGACCACTGCGCAGTTGGCGTTGGCTGAGCCTGTCGAAGCCAACGCCAACCGCTTCGAAGGTGCAGGCTTGATGGTTCAGGTTTTATCGATTTGATCTCCCGATCAGAAAGGCGTGCGTACCGGCGGGGGATCATTATTGATTGCGACGCTTCGCGCCCTTGCGCCGTTGCGTCAATCGCTTCAAAACATGCTGTCCGCAGGACAACCGACTTAATCCAGATGAAAGACCTCTTCCAGTTCGACCATGCTCTGATCGGCGTAGGCGCCGCTGAGGTTCTCGAAGTAGGGCGCCATCATCGCCTGCCAGCGCGCATTGACCTCTTCCGTCGCCATGCCCGCCAGCGCCTTCTCAAAACTCTCTGGCACCTCCACGTACCCGAAAAGCAACCCGTCGTCGCGCATGAAAAGGGTATAGTTATGCCAGCCGTGTCGTCGCAGCGCGTCGAGCATCTCGGGCCAGACATTCGCATGATGGGCTTTGTATTCCTCGATGAGTTCCGGCTTGACTTTGAGCGTGAAACCGACCCGTTTCATATGTTCTCCTCGCTACGCAATCGTCACCGGAAAAAGATCTGCGAAAGGAGCGCTCCGTTCGGCGGCGTCCGGTCCGGCAGTGATCAGGAGGCGGATCGCCTCAACCGGGCAGAAGCTCGTCAGCGAGTTGACACCCAGTTTTGTGCTGTCAAGCACGGCAATCACCTGATCCACGTGACGCACCATCGCCGCCTTAAGCAATCCTTCCGGGATGGAACTTTCGGTCAGTCCCTTCGCCAGCGTCAATCCGCGCGCCGAGAAGAACCCCTTGTCGGCATGCAAACGCTGCAACATCTCCTCTGCCAGCGTGCCGGTCAGTGAGCCGGTGTCGCCGCGCACCTGCCCGCCGATGACGATAGTCGTGATCGCAGGGTGCGCGCCAAGCGACAGGGCAAGGTGCATGCCGTTGGTAATGACAGTAAGGTTGCGCCGGTCGGCAATCTGACGGGCGATGGCGTAAGCGGTCGTGCTGGCGTCGAGCATCACGGTATCGCCGTCGTTGATCAGGCGCGCCGCCGCGCGCGCAATGCGCTCCTTTTCCGCCGCCTGTTTCTTCAAACGTGAAGCGAAGCTCCCCTCAGGCCACAGGGGCCGGTCGAGCACCGCGCCGCCCCAAATGCGCCGCAGCATGCCCTCCCGTTCGAGGAGTGCAAAATCGTGGCGAATCGTCACCTCGGAAACGCCGAGCTGTTCGGCGCACCACTTGACGGAGATCTGCCCGTGACGCTGAAGCAGCGCCATGATCTGGTCGCGCCGCACTTCGGGCGGAAGCGCGTCGGCGCTGTGATCGGACATAGACTCGTGAACTGGAAACGTGTCGCGCGGAACGTTGACGCAAGTGTACTGTGATTTTCGATTTTTGTCAACTATTTTCGAGAATTTTCGATTTGTTGAGCAAGCGCATACAGTATAATGATGACAAGCGCTGTACAGGATGGAGGACGCGCATGACTCTCGAAATCACGACTGTCGCCCCGCTGCTGCTCGATCACGCGCTGCCAGGACCGCCGCAGGGACGCTGGACGGTTGACTGGTGGGAGCGCCTGCCCGACGACGGCAACCGCTATGAGATCATTGAAGGAACACTGGGTATGACAACTGCTCCGAGTGCATTCCATCAGTGGATCGTCAGCATGTGTATCGAGTTGCTGGGCATCCCTGCGCGAGCGCGCGGTCTTGGCATCTGGTTTACCGCGCCTATTGGCGTCATTCTGTCGCCGCACGACGCTGTGCAGTCCGATTTTCTCTTCATTCGCGCTGAGCGGGTTGCCGCACTGGTGCGCGAACGCCGCATCCATGGCGCGCCTGATCTGATCATCGAGGTGCTGTCGCCGGGCAACAGCGCTGAGGCGATGGCGCAGAAACGCGCCGTCTACGCGCGCGCTGGCGTCGCGGAGTATGTGGAAATCGACCCGGCGCAGCGCACTGCGACTGTGTATCGTCTTGAGGAAGGCGTCTATGGCGCGCCTGTCGTGTATGACTCCACCCATACCCTCCGCCTGTCCTGCCTGCCCGACCTGCCGCTGCCGGTGGCGGAACTCTTCGCTGGCGCACCAGATACGACGTTGTAACCCCGTCTTTCCCACACGTATCAACGGCGCCTGAGTGCGGATCGCTGCGCCTCTATGCCCTTGGGTGAGCTTATGGGAAGATCACTGGATGTTGGACAATCTTGTGATCGGCGCTGGCTGAGCCTGTCGAAGCCAGCGCCAACCGCTCCGCTGGCGCAGGCGTGATTGTCCAGGTTCAGGTTGATCTCCCCATCAGGGTATGGGTCCGAAATGTCGCAGCGCCTGCTCCAGCACCTCGATAGCACGCAGGTATTCCTCGATGACGATGTGCTCGTTTGGCGCGTGATCCAGGCTCGAATCACCCGGTCCATAGGCAAGGATCGGGCAGCGCCAGACAGGTCCGACGATGTTCATGTCGGAGGTGCCGGTTTTCAGCAGGAAGCCTGGCGTTCCGCCAGCCGCGCGAATGCCGCGAAGGAAGGCGCGCGCCAGCGGCGTGTTCTTCTCCGCCTGATACGCCGGGCAGAGGTCACGGAAGCGCAACACGCCGCCATGGGCGCGTTCTGCGATGGCGGCTGCCAGCGTTTCGGGCGGCACATCGGGCGGCAGGCGCACGCCAATCGTCAGTTCCGCCCGATCGGTCAGTCCGTCGCTCTGGCTGCAAATGGAGCGCAACGAGGGCAACAACTGGTCGAACAGGCGCTCCCGCCCCTGATTGTACGCCGCGCAATGGGCAGCCACGTCGTTCCAGAAGGCGACGGCGCGCTCCGCAGCCGACGCCTCGCGTCCGGCGCTGTGGCTCATCGGCTGCTCCCAGACGCCATCGACCAGCAGGCGCCCTTTGTAACCCAGGGTAATCCGGTCCCAGCCGCTCGGTTCGCCGATCACGCAGGCGACCGGATGGTAGCGTTCGGCGGCATAACGCGCGCCCTTCGACGAGGCGGCTTCTTCTTCTACCGCGCCGATCAGCACAAGACGGAACGGCAAATGTCCCCCAGACGCCGCCAGCCGCGCCGCAGCGCAGATGAACGCGGCGAACGGTCCTTTGGCGTCGACCGCGCCGCGACCGTAGAGTCTGCCGTCTTCAAGGCGCACCGGTATCGCGCCTGGCACGGTGTCGATGTGCCCCAGGAGCGCCACATCGGGACCGGCGCCGACGATGCCGATTGCATTCCCGGCTTCATCGACGAAACTCTCGAACCCCAGACGCGCCAGTTCTGTCGCCAGAAAGTGCGCCAGTTCGGCTTCGTGCGTGGAGACGGACGGAATCTCCAGCATGCGAGTCAGCAGCGCAACAGGATCGAGGGTCATGCCAGCACCTCGGCAATCGCGGCGATCACTGCGTCGATCTGCTCATAGGTGATGACGAGCGGCGGCAACAGCCGCAGCACGTTCGGTCCGGCGGGCAGCGCCAGGACGCCGCGTTCCATCAGCGCAACCAGGAACGGCTGCACCCGCTCCTTCAGTTCGATGCCGATCAGCAATCCCTGCCCGCGAACAGCGCGGATGCGCGGCAGACGCAGCGCAGCCAGGCGTTCGAGCGCATAGGCGCCTTTTTCGGCAGCCTGACGCGGCAACTCCTCATCGCGCATGACGCGCAGCGTAGCGCGGGCAGCAGCGCAGACCAGCGGCGACCCGCCGAAGGTCGTTCCGTGGCTGGCAGGCGGCAGCGGACCGAGGGCGGCGTTGATGGCGATAGCGCCCATCGGCAACCCGCCAGCAATCGATTTTGCCAGGCAGAGGAGCGCCGGGGCAATCCCGTGATGTTCGATGGCGAACAGCGTCCCGGTGCGCCCGAAACCGGTCTGCACCTCGTCGATGATCAGGAGTGCGCCGCGTTCGCAGCAGATCCGCTCGACATCCGCCAGATAGCCGGGTGCAGCGGGATGCACGCCGCCTTCGCCCTGCACCGGTTCCAGGATGACGGCTGCGGTGCGGTCGGTGACCGCCGCATCGAGCGCCGCGATGTTGTTGTACGGCACATGCGTA
Source organism: Chloroflexota bacterium (assembly GCA_030550675.1). Taxonomy (GTDB): domain Bacteria; phylum Chloroflexota; class Chloroflexia; order Chloroflexales; family Roseiflexaceae; genus Roseiflexus. The sequence continues at coordinate 3,732 of JAUQOW010000083.1, read as the reverse complement.
AAATCGGGCACCAGCGGCATGAACGGCTCGCGGTACTTCGGCTCGAACGTGGCGGAGAGCGCGCCCATCGTGCGACCGTGGAAACCGCGCACAGCCGCAACAATCCCGGTGCGTCCGGTCTTCAGGCGCGCAATTTTGATCGCGCCCTCAACAGCCTCGGCGCCTGAGTTGCACAGAAAAATCCTGGCGGCGAAGGGCAGCGCAGCGGCAAGTTCCGCAAGATAGGCGGCGCGCTGGTCGTTGTAAAAAATCTCCGGGCAACTGATCAGGCGCTCCGCCTGTTCACGGATGGCTGCCACGACTGCGGGATGGGCGTGCCCCAGGTTAGCAGCGCCCTGCCCGCCAACGCAATCGATATACACGCGACCATCGGCATCCCAGAGCAGCGCGCCTTCGCCGCGCACAATCGCAACCTGCCGCTTGGGATAAACGCCAGACGTGTACGCCGCCTCGGTGGATATGATAGACTCGCTTTGGGTCATTATCGTCTCCTGATCCAGAGGTTGAGAACCTCACACGAAGGCACAGAGGCGCAAAGAGTGACATATATCCTTAATTCGGCATCGCCTGGTCTGTCCTGCGCAGACGGGTTTTGCAACGGGTGCAGGCATGATGTGTCAGGAAACGGCGCTCCGGTTGCCAGCGATTAAAATCGCCCCTGACGGACCTGCGGCCGACCGTCCGCCTGCGCAGACGGGAACGATAGCGTCCGCGCGCGGTGAGCATGTCGAACCGCGCGCGGTGAGCATGTCGAACCGCGCAGGTAGATGCCCGGCGGAACGCCTGCCGCGCGCCCCCCGCTTGCGGGGGGTTGGGGGGGCGGTCGCCAGCCGGGGCGCGGCAGGTATGCGCTTTCTTGTCGCCTGACAATTCATGCCTGCACTCCTTTGCAACTGGAGCCTTCAGCTTGCGAAGAAACACATCCGGTACGCCTGTGCCGCCGGGTTGCGCGTTCTTTGGGCTGCGGGCTAAAGCCCTCGCTCAGGACGTGGAAGCCCCAGAGGGGCTCTCACGATCTCAGCAAGGGCTTCAGTCCGCATCGTTCCAGCTATGTTCTTATTCTATGTTCTTTTTCCTTTGCGCCTTTGTATGAGCTTATTCGCCGTGAACTCCACGGTTTGCAGTATCATACCTGAAAATTGCCAGGGGGAACATTGTCATGCTCCAGGATGAACTTCCGCTCGTTGCGCGTCTCCTGCGCGGTCACCGCGTCGCATCGCTGGGAACGCTCGCCGATGGCGCGCCCTTTGTCTCACTCGTCGCCTACGTCGTGGAAGACGACCTGTGCGGTTATCTGCTCCACCTGAGCGATCTCTCGCCGCACACCCGCCATCTGCGCGCTGACCCGCGCGCTGCGTTGCTGATTGCCGAACCGGAGACCGCCGAGACTGACGATGTGCAGACCTTGGCGCGCATCACGTTGAGCGGTATGGTTGCGCCGGTGGCGAAAGACTCGCCCGAATACGCTGCTGGTCGCGAACGTTACCTGGCGCGACATCCGGCAGCGGCGATGCTCTTCGACTTCGCCGATTTCAATCTCTACCGTTTCACCGCCAGCGGAGCGCGATACGTTGGCGGCTTCGCGCGCGCCTATACGCTGACCGTCGATCACCTGCGGCAGGCGGCGCAGTCATAGATGACCGTCATCTGTGCCGGGCGACGCCGTACCAGGGCGACTCCCGGCGCTGCCGCTGTCCTCAGATTGCTGCACCAGCGTCCAGGTGACGGTCATCTGCCGCCTGCGCAGACAGGCTGCGCAACTACAGCCCGCAGCTTCAGCCGCTGGTCTCGGAGCGAAGGGTTCAGGCATGAAGTGATAGGAAGATCAACCAGACATTGAACACTTCTGCCTGTGTTGGCTATCTCGCAGTCGGCGTTGGTTGAGCCTGTCGAAGCCAACGCCAACCGCTCCAAAGGTGAAGGATCGATGGTCCAGGTTTTATTTGATCTCCCTAATGAGACGGTACACCGGTGCAGCGAGCTCCAGCCCTGGCTCACGTCAGGCACGCCCCTGCGGGGCTGCCATGTGTGCGAAGCCATCGGCGGCGCGAGGAGATGGCACGACCACGTCCGCAATTGCGTTTTTCTGGTGACGTCTGGAGCAACGCCTGGCGCGCCGACAAGCCCGAAGGGGCTTCCACGCGCTGAGCGAGGGCTTTAGCCCGCAGCTCAGCGCGCGGCTCGGCAGCGCAGATATACCGGATTTCCTGGCCCTCATCAGTCGCCGGGCTCGGAGCAATGGATTCAGATCTGGACCCAAAGAGGCTTCCATGTGCTGACCGAGGGCTAATGTATTGTCGGGACGCTGCGGGCTGAAGCCATAGCTGAAATCAGGAAAGCCCCGAAGGGGCTTCAATGGACTAAGCAAGGGCTTCAGCCCGCAGCCCAAAGAACGCGCAACCGGGCGCCTGCGTTTACCAGAATTATCTTCATCATCCGCAGTAATACTCAGCGAACGCGCGATCTGACGCGGTCGTGGTTCCGATAGTCGCCGCGCAGACGTATCCCAATCATCTGCAGGTAGCGCCTCCCGCCGGTCACCAGCCAGTCGGCGATGGTGTGCGCTGCGCTGCCACTGATGAAACCGAAGAGGAACAGCCGCACCATATCAGGGTTGCGGCGCATAATGTCGAAAATCCATGCCGACGCCTGTGCATGAAGGTCTGGCGTGCCGATGCCGATGCGCCCCAGGAGCCACGCGCCCCAGAGGATGATCAGCATGGTGACGACATAGAAGTAGACCAGCCGCAGGAGCGGCGCGATAACAAGACTGTGGCTCCAGAAATGGCGATGCGGGATAATCCACATGTACGGTCGCCATATCCAGAAGAAGACGCCCCAGCGATTATCGATTGCCGAGTCGATGTCGAGGTCGGGCGAGAAGAGGAGACCGGAGATTAGATGCGCGCCGGTGAGCACCGCCGCACCGGTTGCTGCGTATTCCCGACCGCCAGACTCTAGCAGCGCATACGTTGCCGGAGCGAGGAGCGCGCCGGTGGCAAGGGTGATCATATCGTGGGTGCGTGTGTCGGGCATGTGCCAAACTTTGCTTGGGTCCAGGCACGAATTGTCAGGTGGAAAGCAAGCGCATCCCCGCTGCGCTGCGCCCCGGCTGGCGACTGCCCCCAGCCCCTTACAAGGGTAGAGTTTCTCGGCAAGCCCTCATGTTGAATCGTCCGTTTCAGGCATCAGGATGGGCAAACTCCCCCTTCTCCCCTTGTGGGAGAAGGGGGTAGGGGGGACGAGGGAAAAAGAGGCGTCAGGATGCAGCAAACACCCCGCGTACCCAAAAACTCTACCCTTGCGAGCCTCCCAACCCCGCAAGCGGGGGTGCGCCGGGCAGGCGTTCCGCCAGGCGTCCACCTGCGCGGTTCGGCATGCTCACCGCGCGCGGTTCGACACGCTCACCGCGAGTGGACGCCGCCATTCCCGTCCGCGCAGGCGGACGGTCGGCCGCAGGTCTGTCAGGGGCGATTTCAATCGCTGGCAACCGGAGCGTCGTTTCCTGACACATCACGCCTGCACCTACTTTGCTTTCAATTTCTGCATCGTCGCAACCTTGCGTCATTTCCATCACGCATTGTGGAACACGCCCCTTCTCTCGCACCCTGGACGCTTCCAGAGGCGCCATGGGCGCTACAGCCGAGATTATCCTGATCCCGCGCGAGGCCATGCCGGATCGAGGAAACGCTGAATCTCGACCAGATACCCGTCCGGGTCGCGCAAGAAGCA
>JAUQOW010000082.1 GCA_030550675.1 Chloroflexota bacterium | reverse complement strand
GCGCGCGCATGCGCGCGCAAATTTCGGAATTTTCGGCTCGCAGAAGAGCACTGAAACTTTCGACGTTTCGGAGTTGGAGATGAGGTCTGAGAATTTCGGAATTTTCGGCTCGCAGAAGAGCACTGAAACTTGCGATACAAAAGGGTCGGGGTAAGGGTACCGCCGAATTTCGGAATTTTCGGCTCGCAGAAGAGCACTGAAACATCTCCTCCACCGTAGCGGAGGAGAACACATACTGATTTCGGAATTTTCGGCTCGCAGAAGAGCACTGAAACTGGAAGGGGAATCGGAAAGATTCTCTTTCAAGACAGAATTTCGGAATTTTCGGCTCGCAGAAGAGCACTGAAACCTTACGATACAAAAGATCACATAACTCTGCTAAACAAAATTTCGGAATTTTCGGCTCGCAGAAGAGCACTGAAACCCGATAAAGATTTAAGGCACTCGCGTGTGCCTTGAAGATTTCGGAATTTTCGGCTCGCAGAAGAGCACTGAAACGGCTAGTGTAGATCACGATCAGCCCGCGCTTGCCAAAATTTCGGAATTTTCGGCTCGCAGAAGAGCACTGAAACTCATCGGCCACGCGCCCATGCCGCGCAACAAGAGATTTCGGAATTTTCGGCTCGCAGAAGAGCACTGAAACACTGTCTTGGCGCAATCCCCGCTTCCGACAGCGTTTATTTCGGAATTTTCGGCTCGCAGAAGAGCACTGAAACTCATCGTTGCGCGACGCCTGCGCGCGTCGCCGAAGATTTCGGAATTTTCGGCTCGCAGAAGAGCACTGAAACCTCGTTTTAGCATATACATTTTCACCATTCCATAAAAAAATTTCGGAATTTTCGGCTCGCAGAAGAGCACTGAAACCGCCATTCCTGCCGCGCTCCGCGCGCACGCGCGCGCATTCGGAATTTTCGGCTCGCAGAAGAGCACTGAAACGCGACGCCGGTGAAATTTGCATTGCATCCAAACGATATTTCGGAATTTTCGGCTCGCAAAAGAGCGGCGCACCCCCGTGTTGCATCGATCGTTTCAGGCGCCAAGATGGGCAAACTTCCTGTACCTGCGGAGCGGTCGGCGTTGGCTTCGACAGGCTCAGCCAACGCCGATCACGAGATTGTCCAACGTCTGGTTGATCTTCCTATTAGAGAGCAAGATTTCAGGATTTTCCGGGCGGCAGAAGAGCTTTGGACTCACCGATTTCAATCTTCAACCTGGCTGCGAGGGCGCCAGAAGTCGCAGGCGCCAATACACCTGTAACCTTCAACCTGCAACCTTCAACCTGCGTTCATCGCCATGCTATAATGTCTCTCCGGTCGGCTCGTCGGCAGGCAGGGGCGCGTTATGGACCAGATCTATGTGGCAATCGACGTCGAAACCACCGGTCTCGAGGCGGGGGTCGATGAAATCATCGAGATTGCGGCGGTTAAGTTTCGCGCCGATGAGGTGATCGAGACGTTCGACACTCTGGTGCAGCCACGCCATTCGCTGCCGCTCAATTCCAGCCGGTTGACGGGCATCACTGCTGAGATGCTCGCTGGCGCGCCGCGCTTTGCCGAAGTGGCGCCGCGATTTGCCGCATTCCTCAAACATTATCCGCTCGTCGGGCACAATATCGGGTTCGATATTCGTATGCTCCAGGCGCAGGGCATGCGCCTGCCGCAACCGGCGTTCGATACGTTCGAACTGGCGACGCTCCTGATGCCGCGCACGCCTGCTTATCGCCTCAGCGCCCTCGCTGAAACCCTTGGCATTGCTCACGATGAGGCGCATCGCGCGCTCAGCGACGCCGATGTGACCCGGCAGGTCTTCCTGCATTTGCTCAAGCGCATTGCGAACCTCAGCCTGAATGACTTGAATGAGATTGTGCGCCTGACGGCGCGGATCGACTGGTCGCTGCGTCCGCTCTTCGAGGAGGCGCAGCGCGCCAAAGCTTTGCGCGTCTTTGTGGACGAAACGCCGATCAGCGCCGCCGACGCGCGTGAAGAGGAGAAACTGACGCCGCTCAAGCCAACGGGGAATGATCGCCCGATTGATCTGGCAGAGATCCGGCGGTTCTTCAGCCCCAATGGGGCGCTTGGTCGCGCTTTCGCGGGGTATGAACAGCGCGATCAGCAGGTGCGGATGTCGGAAGCGGTCGCCGAGGCGCTCAATCAGGGCGGGGCGCTGATCGCCGAGGCCGGCACCGGCACCGGCAAGGGTCTGGCGTACCTGGTTCCGGCAGCGTTGCACGCTGCGCGCCGCGGCGAGCGCGTCGTTATTTCGACCAATACGATCAATTTACAGGATCAGCTCTTCTTCAAGGATATTCCGGCGCTCCAGAAGGTTATGTCAAATGGCGCGTCCGATAAGCCGCCGTTCACCGCTGCGTTGCTCAAGGGACGCAGCAATTATCTGTGCCTCAAACGGTACCACGACCTGCGGCGCGATCAGCGGCTGATGTCGGACGATGTGCGCGCGTTGCTCAAGGTGCAGTTGTGGCTCCACGCCACCGAGAGCGGCGACCGCGCCGAATTGCCGCTTCAGGAAGGCGAAAATGCGACATGGAACAAACTGAGCGCCGCCTGGGATCAGTGCACCGGTCCGCGCTGCAGCGAGTTCCAGCGCTGCTTCTTCTTCAAGGCGCGCCGGCAGGCGGAAGCGGCGCACCTGGTGATTGTCAATCACGCGCTGCTGATGGCGGACCTGGCGGTTGAGAATGATGTCATTCCGCCCTACGATTATCTCATTATCGACGAAGCGCACAACCTGGAAGATGTCGCCACCGATCAGTTGAGTTTCAATGTTGACCGGGAAGGGCTGCTCTCGTTCCTTGATGATATTTTTGTTGCAGATCAGGCGCAGATTGTCGGCGGGTTGCTCAGCGAACTGCCGAACCATTTCCGCGAAAGCATGGCGACCCGCATCGATATTGACCGCGCCGACTCGATTGCGGCTGCCCTGCGTCCGGCGGTGGCGCGCGCGCGCGATGCGGTCTATGGCTGCTTCAATGCGCTGATTGCGTTCGTCCGCCGCGATGCCGATCTGAATGCCGATACGCGCCTGCGCATCACACCTGCGCTGCGGCGCAAACCAGCCTGGGCAGAGGTCGAACGCGCCTGGGAGTCGCTCAGCAGCGCCCTCACCGCCGTCGGCGAAGGGTTGGGGCAACTGGAGTCGCTGCTGATTGACCTGAAAGACGCCGAACTGCTTGAGTACGACGCGCTGCTGCTGCGGGTGCAGGCGCTCAAACGGTATGCGACCGAGGTGCGCATCAGTATCGGGCATATTCTGACCGGCGGCGCGGAAGAGAAAGTCACATGGCTGACCTACGACCGCGTGCGCGATACGCTGACCCTCTCCGCTGCGCCGCTCTCGGTCGCCGAAATCTTGCGCACCAATCTTTTTGAACGCAAAACCACGACGGTGCTGACGTCGGCGACGCTGTCGGTCGGCGGCGATTTCCGCTTCGTCCGCGAACGGATCGGTCTTGACGATGCCGAAGAACTGATGCTCGATTCGCCGTTCGACTACACCCGTCAGGCGCTGCTTTACATTCCGAACGATATTCCTGAACCATCACAGGCGGGGTATCAGCGCGCGATGGAGCAGGCGATCATCGACCTGGCGCGCGCAACCAATGGACGGATGCTGGTGCTGTTCACCGCCATCAATGCGCTGCGGCAGACGTACCGCGCCATCCAGGAGCCGCTGGAAGACGCCGGGATTGCGGTGCTCGGTCAGGGGATCGACGGTTCGCGCCGCAGTCTGCTCGAACGCTTCAAGGAGTTCCCCGGCACCGTGTTGCTCGGCACCTCAAGTTTCTGGGAGGGGGTCGATGTGGTCGGCGATGCGCTCTCGGTACTGGTGATCGCCAAACTCCCCTTCAGTGTGCCGACCGACCCGATCTTCGCCGCGCGCTCGGAGCAGTTCGACGATGCGTTCAGCCAGTATGCCGTGCCGCAGTCGATCCTGCGCTTCAAGCAAGGATTCGGACGCCTGATCCGCTCGAAGGACGACCGCGGCATTGTGGCGGTGCTCGACCGCCGCTTGCTGACGAAGAAATACGGTCAGACATTCCTCGACTCTCTGCCGCACACCACGGTGCGCACCGGTCCGCTGCAGCGCCTCCCCGACCTGGCGCGGCGGTTCCTGGCGGCGGGCAATGGCGCGACCAACGCCGCCTCCAGCGAAGCGTCGTCTGCGAAAACACAACACCGACGCTAGAACGTGTTTCGTCGGAAAATCAGCGCGATGTTCCGTCACACACATTCCAACCGGCGCATCCAGGCGTCGAAGTGCGGGCATTTCTCGCGAATGGCGGTCAGACCAATTTTTTCAACGATCAGCGGTCCGTGGAGCGGCTTCCGGTATTGTGGAAAATGTCGCTGAATGCGCGCCGCTGGGTGAGAATGCTGACCATCGTTGATCTCTTCAGGCGACGCAAACGATTGCCAGTTTCCAAACATGCGCGCCGCAGCGCCGCGCTGTGCGAACGTTCGCGTGATTAACTCCGGCTGCACAAACAAAAACGCCTCGAATTCGTGAAGTATTAGATAGGGGAGAAAGCGAGCATCGCCGACATCTTGAGCAAGCGCCTGCTCCAGATGTGCGACTTTTTGATGTGGCGAGGCGACAGGAAGTGTCGATACTCCCGGAAAATCAGCAGGCAATCCGTAGTAGTCAATGAGCGTGGTCACCAGTGCGGCGCTTTTGTCGCGAAGCAGATTGAAAATATCGCGACGAACCTGCGCATAGCGTGTAATGCCTCCACGAGATGCCGCACCTGATCTCGATAGTTTCGTCACAATCAGGGTAGGGATTGCGGTGACATTAAGGCTCAACAAATGTGGCGCTACGCTGCGATTAACAAACGTTTCTTCTGTTTGTCCTTCACACAATATGAGCACTTTCTTCATTTCACCGTCCTGGACGCCCTCCCAGCACATTTTTCTCCCATAGATCACCGAGACTGTAATCGTCCAACCAGTGCCTGATTTCTCCTTCATCCAGACGGCGAATGACAGATCCGCCTTCGATGCGATCAACGACCAGGATCTCCGGTGCAGTAAACTGATTAATAAGGGTCACCGATTGCGTCGATAGAATCGACTGAACTTGATGGGAGACGCTGCGAATCATTTCGGACAGCAGTTTGATAGCATAGGGATGCAAACCCAGCTCAGGTTCATCAAGAACAATCGTTGCGGGCATTCTTTCAGGTGGTTGCAGGAATAGTGTCGCCAGACAGATAAAGCGCAGTGTTCCATCGGAAAACGCACCCGGACCAAAGATTGCATCCGAACCGCGCTCTTTCCATTCAAGCCGAATGTTTTCTGGATTGTACGGGGAAGGACGCAGCACAAAATCGCCGAAAAACGGCGCAACCAACCGCACCGTCTCAACGATCGTGCGATAATGGTCTGCATACCGTTCACGCAACAGGTAAAGGTATGCTGCAAGGTTGTCGCCTTCGGGGTGTAACGATTGATTGTTGTGGATATCGCACCAACTCCTGACACCGGCGAATTCGCTCGTATCGTGAAAGTGGTAAAGCTGCCAGGAACGCATTGCCCGGTAGACATACCTGGACACCCGGCTCTCTTGCACCCAGCGACTCAGACTGCTCTCACGCTTCAACAGATCATCGCGTTGATCCAGATGCGGTTCAGCAGAGCGACGACGGTCGCGGCGCCACGTCGACTCGGATTTGATCAATAAGACAAAAGGTTCTTCAGAAGGAATAAGTGTGCAGGCATACCCATTCGTCGTACTATTTTGCCTGAACCATAGCATGATGTCGATCCGATCAGTAGTCTTGCGCCCGTAATAAAGAAACCGATCCGCGCCGCCGCTCAGTGCGACGTGAACCTGAAGACTCTCCTCCATCATCCGGTTAAGAAACTTGAAGAGGCTGATAAAATTCGATTTGCCTGAACCATTCGCACCGATCAGCACATTGACCGGCTCAAGCGATAGATCAAGCTCCCGGAATGATTTGTAGCCTTTGAGTATGACTCTTTCCAGCATCCGCGGAGGCATAACAAACCCTTCCCTGATCATTCTTGCGCTAGAGTGTACCACGGTTTGAGTTTGTCTGCTCTTACGCGCGGCGGCGGCGCATCCAGCGACCGCGCCAGGTCAACCAGCGGTCTGCCCCTCACGCGCGCGCGGCGGCGCGATCCGACCGGTCATCAATCTTCTTGTGAGCGAGTCTGCCCCTCACGCGCGCGCAGCGGCGCCAATGGTTTCGGCGACAGCGCGTTCGATCCGCGCGTCGTCGCCGGAGGTTTCGAGCGGGTCTTTGCGCAGCCGGTGGCGCAGCGACAGCGTTGCAACCCGCGCAATGTCCGACGGCTGCACGCTCTGACGACCCTCGAACGCGGCAAGCGCCACCGCCGCGCGCGCCAGCGTCAACTCGCCGCGATGACCGTCGATATTTAGCGCCACGCACAATCGCGCTGCGGCATATAGCGCCTCGTCGGTCAACTCCACCGAGGGAAGGCGCTTCTGCGCCATGCGGATGCGCCGCTGCAACCGCCGTTGCTCCGGTTCCCACTGCTGCGCAAATGCCACCGGGTCGGCATCGAAGGCTCGCCGCCGCTTGACAATCTCAACGCGCTCCGCCACGTCGTCGATGGTGGTGATGCGCGCATGCAACCCAAACCGGTCGAGCAACTGCGGTCGCAGGTCGCCCTCTTCGGGGTTGCCGCTGCCGACGAGCACGAATCGCGCCGGGTGACGCACCGAGATCCCCTCGCGCTCGACGACGTTGACGCCGCTCTGCGCTACATCGAGCAACAGATCGACCAGGTGGTCTTCCAGCAGGTTCACTTCGTCAATGTAGAGGAAGCCGCGATTGGCGCGCGCCAGCAACCCTGGCGCAAATGCCTGCACTCCCTCGACCAATGCCCGCTCGATGTCGAGCGCGCCGACTACCCGATCTTCGGTCGCGCCGAGCGGCAGATCGACGACCGGCACCGGGCGCAGGACCGAGGGGAGGCGTTTTGTACTGCTGCGTCGCTTTTCCTGACCATTCTTCGCAGGGCGCTGGTCAGGCGCCGAGCAGTGCGGGCAGATCGGCGACGGCGCAGCCGGGTCGCACCCGTAAGGGCACCCGGCGACGGCGCGTTGCGGCGGCAATAGCGCGGCCAGCGCGCGCACCGCCGTGCTCTTCGCCGTGCCGCGATGCCCCATGACCATCACGCCGCCGATCGTCGGATCGATGACGCACAGGAGCAGAGCAAGTTTCAACTCCGCCTGACCGACGATTGCAGTAAATGGATAGACCGGCAGCGTGGCGAGTCCGCTGTCGGTCATTTTGCCGTTGTGCGTTTCGGTTGCGGTGGTTGTCATAGCACCTCGATATCAGGCGTCGCCGGTTGGCTGTGACAGGCTCAGCCAGCGCCGACGCGCCATCAGGCGTCGCCAGTGATCGCGACCAGTTCGGTCAGCGATGGCTGGCGGCTGCGGAAGGCGGTTACGTCGATCCGCTGTAATAATACCAGAGAAACGCCCAACAGCAACGCCTCGATCAGGAAGACGCTCACGTACCCGCTGACAGCGCTTCCGCTCATATGCGCAATCACGTCACGCATGACGCCGCCAAGCAATGTGCCTACCCCGCGCGCGATGGCGTCCGCCACACCCCATGCGCCGATGAACAACCCGACCTGCTCGGCGGTCGTCATGTCAAGCATGAGCGCTAGGTTGGTGGTTGTGGCGATGCCGGTGCCAAAGCCGAGCAGCACGATGCCGGGGATGAACATCGCCTCGATTGCCGTCATACCGCTCAGAGCAATGAGCAGGAAGCCGGTCGCAGCAATCGAGCCGCCGATCAGCGCGCCGCGCTTCTTGCCGATCCAGCGGCTGAGCACCGCGCCATACAGCAGCAGCGCCGAGAGCGTTGCGCCGCCCCATATTGCGGTGAGCTGGGTCGTTTCCTTGACGTTCATTCCGAACGCCTGCGCGCCGAACGGCTCCAGCAGCACGTCCTGCCCCAGAATCGCCGCCAGCATCATAATCAGGTAGACGAAAAAGATGCGCGCCTGCGGGTTGTCGATCACAGCGCGGATGGCTGCCATTTGCCCGGCGCGGTTCTGCTTCGCTGTGACGGTTTCGCGCCGCGGTTCGAGACCGATCAGCCCCGCCAGGGCAAGAGTCAGCGCCACGCCGCCGGTCTCCAGAAAGACGGTAAAGAGGCGTTCCTCGCTATACGGCTCCAGCGCGCGCCCGACGACAATGGCAGTCACAATGACGCTGGCGATCATCATGAACCACATGATCGCCACCGTGCGCGAGCGCTGCTGCTCGGTGGACATGTCACTGGCGAGCGACAGGTACGCGACGACCGCCAGGTTGTACCCGACGCCCCACATGCCAAACAGCAGAATCGCCAGCGGCACGCCGACCAGCGGATTGTGCGCCAGCGCCAGCGCCGCGTGCGGCGCCAGCGTCGCGCCGGTGATTGCAAGCAGTGTGCCCAGCGCAATGTACGGCGTGCGCCGATACCCGAAGATCGGATGGGTGTCGGAATATTGCCCGATCCAGACCTGCGCTGGCGAGAGGATGTATGGCAGCACCACCAGCACGGCGACAACGCTCGCCAGAATGCCGAGGTCGTGGATCATGATGCGGTTCAGCACGCTGTTGATCAGCACGAAGGTCATGGCGATCGCAACGTGCAACAACCCCAGGCGAATGTTCTTGAATAGCGTCATCGTGCGCTCCTTTCCTGAATGCCGGACGTTTACCGCTCAACGGCAATCCCTTCCAGTCGATCTTCAAGATCCGCATAAATGGCTTGTAACGCTGCGAGCGTGGCTTCGTCCGCCTGCCAGAACCCGCGACTGTGCGCTTCGAGCAGCCTGCCCGCGATGGCGGTGGCGGCATGCGGGTTGAGGCGCGCCAGGCGTTCGCGCATCTCCTCGTCGAGCATGAAGGTTTCGGCGACTCCCTGGTACACCCATCCTTCGACGGCGTCGGCAGTGGCGCTCCAGCCGTAAGTGTTGCTGACGCGCGCTTCGATTTCGCGGACCCCCTGGTAACCGTGCGCCAGCATCGCCTCGAACCATTTTGGGTTCAGCAGTTTGGCGCGGGTTTCGATCCGCACCTGTTGCTCCAGCGTACTGATGCGCTCGCCAGTGGTCGCCAGCGCCTCAGCAACGAGCACGCGCGGTCGGTTGCCGCGCAACTTCTCCACGCTCTTCGTCACACCGCCGAGGTATTCGTAGTAGTGGTCGATGTCGCTGATCCCGATCTCGAAACTGTCCACGTTCTGAAACGTCGCGTCGACGGTCGCCAGCGCCCGTTCCAGTATTGCGCGCGCATCGCGCCATTCGCCATGCGCGCCAGGGGCAAAACTCTTCCGCGCCACAAAGGCTTCGCTCATCTCGGAGTCGCTGTTCCACGCGCTGCTTTCAACCAGATGGTTGACATTCGCGCCGTAGCTGCCCGGCGCATTCGAGAAAACGCGCGTGGCGGCTTCGTCAAGGCTGATGCCAAGTTCGGCGGCATGCACCAGCGCGTGTTTGCGCACATAGTTCCACTCCGGCGGCTCATCGGCATGCGCCGCCAGCCGCGCCGCCTTGCTCAGCAACTGCATCTGATGGCTGAACAGATCGCGGAAGATGCCGCTGACGGTGATCACCGCGTCGATGCGCGGTCTGCCCAGTTCCGCCAGCGGAATGAGCGCGACATCGCTGATGTTGCCGAGTTCATCGGCGACCGGACGCGCGCCCATCAGCGCCAGCGCTTGCGCGATGCCTTCGCCGTCGCTCTTCAGGTTATCGGTTCCCCACAGCACAATCGCAACGCTCTCCGGCATGCGTCCCAACTCACGGCTCAGGCGCGCCAGCAGATCCGCCACCAGGCGCTCGCCAGTCGCCTGCGCCGCCGCTGTCGGCACGCGGTACGGGTCGAGACCGTGAATGTTGCGTCCAGTGGGAACGACCGCCGGGTTGCGCACCGCGTCGTTGCCCGGCGATGGCGGGATGTAGCCGCCATCGAGCGCATGCAGCAGGTTGCGCAGTTCGTGGTCGTGAACCATGCGGTCGAGCAGATCTTCCAGATAGGCGCGGAACCGGCGCAAGACGCCGGAAGGGAGCGACGCCTGCCGCAGCAGCGCCTGCTCGAACGTCACCGCTGGTGCGGGCGAAGACGATGCCCGGCTGCGGTATTCGTCGACCAGCGCGCGCATTGCGTTGCGCACCAGCGCATCGATGCGCTGAAAGACCTCTTGCGCCTGCGGGTCGTGGTGCAGCCCCGACTGAAGTCGTCCATATTCGTAACCCATTGCCGCTGCAACCAGATGGGTCAACGGCTGCTCGACGCCTGAAGGTCGGGCGAATGCCGCCGCCAGCGCCAGCACGTCGGTCAGTTCGGCGGGATCGGGTTCTTTGTCGAGCACGTGCAATCCGACCGGGATCATGCGCTGTTCGATCTGCAACAGTTCGTGCGCCAGCGCTGCGATATACGCCTCGTCATCTATTCTGTCAATCAGATCGCCGCCAATGCCCAACTGCTCCGCCTGCGCGCGAATATCCTCCAGCATGCCCGGCTGCGGACGCGCCCGATACGCATCGAGAGCATCCTTCAAGCGGCGCAACCCTTTGTACAGCCCTGCCTGTTGCAGCGGCGGAACCATGTAACTCACCAGCGTCGCGGCGCTGCGGCGTTTGGCAATCGTTCCCTCGCTCGGATTGTTGACGCTGTAGTAATAGATGTTCGGCAGCGGACCGAGCAAACGCATGGGCCAGCACTGCGTGCTGACGCCGGTCTGTTTCCCCGGCATAAACTCCAGCGCGCCGTGGGTGCCGAAGTGGAGCACCGCGTGCGCACCGAACACGTGCGCCACCCAGGTATAGAACGCTGCGAAGCCGTGGTGCGGCGCAGCATCCTTCGCCATCAGCAGGCGCATCGGGTCGCGCTCATAGCCAAAGGACGGCTGCAACCCGACGAACACATTGCCGAACGTGTAGCCACAGATGAAGAAGTCGCGTCCATCGGTCAACAACTCGCCGGGCGCCGCGCCCCAGAACGGCTCAATGGCGGTATAGGCGGGGAAGAGACGGCGGTAATCGGCGACGCTGAGGCGCGCGGCGACGTTGCCGGGTGTGCCGAACAATTCCGCATTCTGCTCCACCACGAGGTGGCGCAGTTCTTCCGGCGACGCCGGAACCTCGACGGTGTACCCGGAGTCGCGCAGGGCGCAGAGCAGGCGATGCACCGAGGCGAAGACATCGAGGTAGGCGGCAGTGCCGGCGTTGCCGAGGGTCGGCGGGAAGTTGAAGAGCACAATCGCCAGTTTTCTGGCGTGGGGCGGGGTGCGGCGCAGCGCCACATGCCGTGCGATCCGTTCGGCTGCCAGTTCGATCTGTTCGGGCAGCGGCACAAAGCGATCGCTGCCAGCCGCCGGTCCGCCGAAAACCAGCGGCTCGACCGCGCCATCGAGTTCGGGCAGCGCGACATTCATCGCCACCTGAATCGGCGTCAACCCGCTATCATCGCGGCGCCACTCCTCGACGCGCTGAAATGAGAGCGGGATCAGCCCCAGGTAGCGGGTATCGAGGTCGCGCAACGCCGCTACCGCCTCGTCGGGCTGGCTCGCCGCCATCCCGCCGACAAGCGCGAATCCCACGCCATTGACCAGCACATCAATCCGCGCCCGCCGGGGATGGTGACTGGCATGCCCGCCGAACCAGCGGGTGTGTGGCTCACGCTCCAGGAAAAAGCGCTCGATCGCGGGGCGAAAATCGAGACCGGCGGCGTATGCCATGCGCACCTCGAGACCACGCTGCTCCAGCGCACGATAGAGGGCGTGGAGGTGCGCCATATTGCCGCTCAACGCCACCGTGCGCAACGTCAGCAGCCCCACTGTGCCGTTCGATCGCGCGCTCTTACGGCGTTTCGCGCGCTGCGCCAGCCACTTCTCGTACTCCCGCTCGTCGGCGAACGGCTCCGGCGCATCGGGGTGCAGCAGCGCCACATCGGGATACTCAATCGGCGGCAGCACCTTGAGGCGACCCTGATAGCCGGGCACATACCGCTCGATCAGCATCGCCAGCATGCGCCGCAAATTTTCGGGCGAGCTATTCAGCCAGTACTGATACACCGCGATATAGGTCGCCAGATCGCGCGCCTTGCCGGGGATGTGTTGCAGGACGCGCCCCAGATTGCGCATCAGCGCCAGTTGCCGCTGCCCCTCGCCCCGCCCGTTTTTGGGGCGAAACTTCTGCATCCAGCGACTCAGGAGCGATGCTTCCTGTTCTTCCACCTTCTTCCGCAGATCAAAGCGTCCCAGACGAGTCATGCGGATGAGCGCCGGATTGCTGGTGATAACGCACACCGGCGCTGTCGCCTGCGCCAGAATCGGCTCCAGCGGACGGACGAACTCCTCGCCAAAGAGCATGGAGCCAAACACGAAATCGCTCGTTGCCACATCGTCCGCCAGGCGTTGCCAGTCAGCAGCGGTGCGCAGCGCATTCGCGTCATAGCACGCCAAGTTCAGAACGATCCCCTCGTCGCGGTTCAGCAACCTGGCGCCTTCACGCAGCGCCGCGAAATGGTTGCCGTCCATGGTCAGGAAGACGAAGCGCATGGCAGATTCCTTAGGGGTTAAGGGTTAGGGGTTGGGAGGTTGAGCGACTCCCAATCCGCCCCTGAACCCTGGCGATTTATGCTGAGAGAACCCGTTCGTTGAGCGATGCATCCTTTTTCCAGCCCGGACCGGGATAGTTCGGGAAGCCTTCGAGACCCTTCCAGCGGTTCGCATCGGTCGTCGGCACAGGCGGCAAGCGATAAGTCGCCAGCAGGCGCGCAGCGATCGCAGCGCCAAGGCGCGCCCTGTGCATCTGGGCGATCGGATCGTTCCGTCCTTCGAGGGCGCGGATCTGAGCGTCGTAGCGCACGCAGGCGTCGAGATGGCGGAAGAAGCGCGGATCGTCCACCGGCAGCGTCACCGGAAACACCTGCGTGGCGATGTGGTTCGTCAGGCGAATCACGCGCTGATCGTAGTCGCGCCAGTTTAAGCCAAGCGCCTCGTAGAACCCGGCGCGGCGCGCATCGTTCAGGTACATGGTGGCGTACACCGCCAGCAGGAAGAACCGGATCCAGCGCAAGTTCCCGCCGCGCAGCAGGTCGGGCTGACTGCGCATCAACAACGAGAAGAACTCGCCGTGCCGGTATTCGTCGTTGCACCACTTCTCGAACCATTTGAAGATCGGGTGAATCATGCGCTGCGGATGCTGCTGCAAATGGCGATAAATCGTGATATAGCGGGCATAGCCGATCTTTTCCGAGAGATAGACGCTGTAGAAAATAAACTTCGGTTGGAAATAGGTATACTTCTTCCGAGTATGGAGCACCTGAAGATTCATTTCCACGCCGAGGTCCGCCATTGTCTTGTTGAGGAAACCAGCATGACGCCCCTCATCGCGGCTCATACAGCGGAAGATCGCCTTGAGCGTCGGATCGTGCAGATGCTTGACCATTTCAGCATAGAGCAGACACCCGCTGAATTCGGCGGTGCAACTGCGCTCGAGAAACTCGATGAACAGATCACGGGCTGGCATATCGTCAAAGTTTGCCAGAAACTCCTCGTTGCGCACAAAATGCTTCTTGTTGTAATCGAACTCGAATTCGTTGCGGATCCATTCGAATTCATCGCGCATGTGCGCAACGTTGAGGCGGTCGATGGCGCGGAAGTCGGTCGTGTAAAAACGCGGATTCAGGATCGCTTCGCGCAGCGCATGGCGTGTCGTCGGGCTGTACTCGCCAGGCATGTTGATCATCGTTGCATCCTCCTCTTCATACTGCGTCGGTTCGAAATCAACATTCCGCAGTCATGGGTGCTCAACCAACTCATTGATCTCCACCAGGCTGCTGCGCTTCACCAGTTCGCGGCGCAGGCTGCTCGCCTTCGTCAGCCGAATCCGGCTAGAGTACGTGATTTCCCCATTCGTCTGTCCGTGCGTCTGTGGCACAGTCAAAATTTCGAGCGTGTCGCCCGGTTCGATCTCCATGCCCGGCGGCAGATCGACGTGCAGGTGGAAGTGTTCATGCTCGCTCTGGAGATGTACCATTCCCTCGCCTTCCAGGACCTTTTCGCGGCGATACCAGAGCCAGAGCCCGCCGACAAGCATTGCCAGCAAACCTAGGAGTAATCGGTTCATACTCCCTCGCTTCTGTAGTTCATATTCGTTACTACAGGCACAAAAATCGTTAGAGACCTCTGAGGTTGCAGCGCGTCGACCATTGCGCCGCCAGCGTTCCTGCGCAGACAGGGATGCCCGGTGCAGACCTTTGAGGTTGTGGCGAACCTGAACCGGGCGCGACCCATTCCGCCTGCGGCGTTCAACGGCGGAACCTGATTCCTGGCGCAGACCTCAAAGGTCGGGGATGTTTCCCGCCGAGACCTTTGAGGTTGTGACGGACTCAATCCAAGCGCAGCAATCATTCCGCTGCCAGCGTTCCTGCGCAGATCGGGATGCCTGGCGTAGACCTCAAGGGTCATTCTCGTCTCATTCACGTGTCGCCTCCACCAGGTTGACGTGGTAGAACCCGCTGCGGATCGGTTCGATCCGACCGACGCGCAAACCGTGCCTGGCGACGGTGTGCCGCACATCGTTCTCGCGGATCATCTGAATCTCGGTGCGGCGGTGGGCGCGCGGGAAGAACCCGCCGATCCAGTGCATTGCCGCAAGCAGCGGCTCATATGGCGCATACGTGAACAACAGCAGTCCACAGGTGCACTGCGCCAGATGGCTGAGCAACTGATCGAACGCCGGTTGCGGGTAGTGGATCAGCACATCGAAGCATGCAACCACGTCAAATGAACCCTGCACGTCTTCAATGTCGCCAGCCGTGAACGTCACCCGCTGCGCCACACCTGCCGCTCGTGCGCGATCCGCGGCGGCGGCGACCATCTGCGGCGCAATATCGACTGCCGTGACCTGCATGCCGTGCTGCGCCAGCATGATGCTGAAGACGCCAGTGCCGCATCCGGCATCGAGGGCGTTCATCGCTAATGGTGTGCGCCCTGTTGTGCCGATCCACTCCAGCAGCCAGGCTTCGGCGCGCGCCAGCATGCGGGCATGCCCGACGCGGATGGTGCGCCGGACGCGCGACACCTCGGCGTCGCCGTAGATAGCGCTCCAGCGCCGAAATCCGTCGCCGTCGAAGTAGTCGCGCAACTGTTGTTTATGTCGAGTTACGTCGATCATCGCCACCCGCCGATCACATTGAAGATCTCACGGTCACCCAGCGGCTTCGGCACCGTCGAGCGCGGACGGTTCAGCAGATACTCCGCCATGTCCAGAAATGGCCTGGTGCACTCCTCTTTGCCAGGACCTTCCATCTCGAAGAGGGTCTTGCCCATCAGACGCGAGCGGCGGATGAGGTCGTGGTACGGCACCCGCCCGATGATCTGCGTCCCGACAGTCGCGGCGAACTGTTCCAGCAGCGCGGTGCCGCCGCCAAGTTCGTAGTCCACCCGGTTGGCGATGATGCCTGCCAGTTCAACGCGGTAGCGCGCGCTCTTCTGTTTGATCGCCAGGCACAGGCGGTTGGCGGCGAAGATGCTGTCGAAGTCGTTGCAGGCGATGATGACGCCGTAATCAGCGTAGTTCAACGGCGCCGAGAACCCGCCGCACACCACATCGCCAAGCACGTCGAACACAATCACGTCGTACTTGTCGTACAGCCCGAACTCGTGCAACAGCTTGACCGTTTCGCCGACGACGTAGCCGCCGCAGCCGCTGCCCGCCGGCGGTCCGCCCGACTCGAGCGTGTCCACCCCGGCGAAGCCAGTGTGCACCACGTCCTCCACCGATACTTCTTCGTGATGGAAATCCACTTCGGTCAGCACATCGATGACCGTCGGCTGGAGCGCGCCGGTAAGCGCAAAGGTGCTGTCGTGCTTCGGATCGCAGCCAATCTGCAACACCTTCGCGCCTTTGAGCGCCATCGCCGCCGACAGATTCGAGCTCGTCGTGCTTTTCCCGATACCGCCTTTTCCGTAGATGGCAAGCGTGAGACTCATACCTTCATTCCTCCGCCAGCGTTTCAACCGCCAAGCGCTTCTTTCGCCTCAACCAGAACCTCGGCGGTAATCGTGGCATATCCGCGTTGCGCCGCGTACCGCTCGACATTCTTCTGCACCCGTCCTCGCACGAAGAACGGCACTTTCTTGAGCATTGCCTGCGCCTCCGGCGACCAGACCGGCGTGACAGAACGGGGTGATGCCGTCGCGACCTGAGCAGCAGGAGTGACTGCTGAGCCAGCAACGCCGCCGTTTGATCCTGCAACCGCGACTGCCGGTTCTCCCATTCTCAGTTCCTCGCTCTGAGTTCCCGCTTCCTGGTTCTCAGTTCTCAGTTCTCGGTTCTCGGCTCTCGGTTCTCGGCTCTCGGCTCTCGGTTCTCGGTTCTCAGTTCCCGGTTCTCGATTCTCAGTTCTCGGTTCTTCGTAATCCAGCCCTGCATCGCCAAACATGTCGATCAGGTGCTTCTCCATCCCTAGCGTCGCCGTGGTGTAGACTGAGTCCGCCAGCACGTCAGCGCCATCGAAGCCGAGCACTGGTCGGTAACTCAGGAGATGGTTTTCGATATGCGTCGGCGGGGCGATGACCAGGCACGGAATATCGAGTTTGCGGCAGGCGTGGCGTTCCATCTGCGTGCCGCAGACCAGTTCAGGCGAGAGGTCGGCGATGCGCCGCGCGACATCCTGGAACACCTCAGTCACCAGGAAGGCGGAGTCGGTTGATCCGGTCTCGTCGGCAGGCAGATAACCCTGAAGTTCCTGGCGCACCCAGTCGGCTTCGTGCTCCAGATAGGTTCCCGCTCCGGCGATCTGCATGCCCAGTTCATCGCGCAGGAACTTCACCATGCCGACGGTATGGGTTGCGTCGCCGAAGACGAAGGCGCGCTTCATGCTGTAGCTTTCCATGTCGGCGGTGCGCGCAAACCAGGGGACCGAACTCGGCGCGCTCATGCCATCGAGCGAGAAGGCGGTCAGCGGCGGCAGGCGCAGCGGCGTCGTCAGGCGCTGCAACCGCTCGCCAGCCTCATTGAGCAGTTCGACCAGGCGCCGCAGCCAGCGCAGGGTCGGTTGCACGCCGATGGGTGCGTCGGTGAGCGCCGGAACGCCGAACTGCTCTTCGAGCCAGCGCGCCGCGTTCTGCCCCAGTTCGCGGTAGGGCGCAATCGTTGCCCAGGCTGCCGGCAGACGCTCCAGGTCGCGGATCGAAGCGCCGAGGGGCGCGACGACGTTCACCTGGACGCCGAGGGTCGCCAGCATTCGCCGCAGGCAAATCAGGTCGCTGCGGTTGTGGAAGCCGAGCGACGCTGGACCGAGAATATTGACGCTTGGAACTGCCGTCGGCGACTGCGCGCGTGCAAAGCGCTGCGTCAGCAGCGTGAACAGCCCATCGGCGGAGCGCACCTCCTGCATGCGATAGGGATTGGCGTCGTACACCAGCGTCTCGGCGCGCGTTCCGGCGCTGCGCGCCATGCGCTCCAGGTCTTCCTGGAGCAGAATGGTCGAGCAACTGGCGCACACGACGATCAGATCCGGCTGCGCCTGCGCATCGACCTGACGGAGGGTTTCAGGCAGCCGCACGGTTCCCTGCGCCAGGTCGCGCCCGCTGACGACGCTGGTCGTCATGCGCGGGAAATCGGGGGTGCGCTCAAGCATCGTGAAGATCGGGTTCACGTAATCGTCGCCCTGCGGTGCGTGAAAGACCGCATGCACCCCGCGCATGCTGTTGGCGATCCGCCCGACGCCATGATGGGCAGTGCCCTGATACATCCAGAGAGCCAGTCGCATAGCGGTTTCCTGATCAGAAGTGAGGAGTGAGAGGTTACGAGAACCGAGAACCAAGAACCAAGAACTGAGAACTACCTGGACTTCCCCCTCACACCTTCCCCTTCTTGACTTGCTAACCTTCCCACATTACCGTCTGCAACGTTCAACGCGCCAACCTCTCACCTTGCACCTGCCACCTGCCATCCTTTTACCTGCAACCTGCGACCTTCCCAACCTTACTCTCGCCTTCCCTCAAGACCCTTGAGGTCAACCGACGCGCCTGGAGCGAGCAGGAACCACGCCGCCAGCGAGGTTCGCCGGCAGCGACGCGTCTCCGGCATAGACCTCAAAGGTCGGGGACGTTTCCCGCCAAGACCTTTGAGGTCGGGTGGCGTTCCCGGCGTGGGCGCAACCCTTCCCGCCAGTCACGTTCAATGGCGGCGCCTGATCTTCGGCACAGACCTCAAAGGTCGGGGACGTTTCCCACCAGGACCTTTGAGGTCGGGTGGCGTTCCCGGCGTGGGCGCAACCCTTCCCGCCAGTCACGTTCAATGGCGGCGCCTGATCTTCGGCATAGACCTCAAA
>JAUQOW010000336.1 GCA_030550675.1 Chloroflexota bacterium | reverse complement strand
GTTCCGACGCCCAATAAGATCATGCGCATGCCACGTGCTCCACCGCGCTCACTGCTCAATCGTTAGCCATATTGTATCAGAGTCGTTACGATTGTTGCATGCCGACCACATATCAGAAATGATATACTTGACCGGACGAATCAGGCGTTGCAGCCTTGCATCGACCCGGAGGCGCGGTATGAATGACGCATTCTATAAACATTTGCTCGACGAGATGTATGATGGCGTCTACTTTGTTGATCGCCATCGCCGCATTCTGTACTGGAACCGCGGCGCCGAACGCCTCTCCGGGTACAGCGCCGGCGAGGTGGTGGGACATTTCTGCCACGATGATCTGCTGCGTCATATCGACGAATACGGACGACAGTTATGCAAAGGCGCGTGTCCGCTGGCTGCGACGATCCGTGACGGTCAACCGCGCCAGGCGGAAGTGATTATGCACCATAAACTCGGACATCGCGTGCCAGTGCTGGTGCGCGTGGCGCCGATTCGGGACGAGCGCGGAGATATTATCGGCGCGGTTGAGGTGTTCAGCGATAACTCGCAGCAGAAAGCGGCGCTGGAAGAAATTGAGCGTCTGCGCCACATGGCGCTGCTCGATCCGCTGACTGGCGTCGGCAACCGGCGTTTCATTGAAAGCGTCACCTATGCGCGTCTCGAAGAATTGCGCCGGTATGGCTGGCCCTTCGGAGTTATCCTGGCGGACATCGATCATTTCAAGGCGGTCAATGACACCTTCGGGCATCTCGTTGGCGATGATGTGTTGACAATGGTCGCACGCACGCTGGCGCACAATGTGCGCGCGTTCGACGCTGTCGGGCGATGGGGCGGCGAAGAGTTTGCCATCGTCGCACAGAATGTTAGCGCCGGGATGCTGCGCGTGCTTGCGGAGCGTCTGCGTGTGCTGGTCGAGCAATCGACGCTCTCTGTCGATACTTTGTCTATTCATGTGACTGTCTCGCTCGGTGTGGCGATCGCTCGTTCGGACGATACGCCGTTCAGCCTGTTTGATCGCGCGGACCATATGCTCTATCAGAGCAAACAACGCGGGCGCAATCGTGTTTCTCTCGAAGAGTCACAGTATGCCGTTGAAGGCGAAGAAGGCAAGACGCCTGCGGCGCTGAATGGTCACGCTGAGGTTGTCTTGCGTTGAAGAATCCTGTGCTTGAGTACATTCATGCCGCGTGTCATTTATTTCGACTGTTTTTCCGGCATCAGCGGCGACATGGCGCTCGGTGCGCTGCTGGACGCCGGGTTGTCGCTTGAGGCGCTTCGTGCTGCATTGCAGCGCCTCGACATTCACGGGTGGACGCTGCACGCCACCCGCGAGGTGCGCGGATCGCTCGCGGGCACGCGCGCTAATGTCGTTGCGCCTGAAGATCACGTCCACCGCAACCTCGACGACATTCGCGCCATTATCACTGCGGCGTCGTTGCCGGCGGCAGTCATCGAGCGCAGCATGCGGATTTTCACCATTCTTGCCGAAGCCGAGGCGCGGGTTCATGGTACGACGGTCGATCAGATCCATTTCCACGAAGTCGGCGCGCTCGACGCAATCATCGACATCGTCGGCGTCGTCACCGGTCTCGACCTGCTTGGCGTTGAGCAGGTCTTCGCCTCGCCATTGCCGCTCGGCGCCGGATGGGTCCGCACGGCGCACGGACCTTTGCCCGTCCCTGCGCCTGCTACTCTGGAAATCCTGGCGTCGGTCGGGGCGCCGGTCACCCCTGATGAGACGCCGTTCGAGTTGACGACGCCGACCGGCGCGGCGATCCTGGCAGCGCTGGCGACGTTTCGCCGTCCGCCGATGCGCCTGCGTGCGATCGGCTATGGCTTCGGCGCGCGCCAGACGGAACGCCCGAACGCCCTGCGCGTCTGGATGGGCGATCTCGACGAGAAAGAAGCCAGCGCGCGGCAGTCGAGTCTGGTGCTGCTGGAAACGAACATTGATGACCAGTCAGCAGAGCAGGTCGCATACGCCGCCGACCGACTGCGCGAAGCTGGCGCCCTCGATGTCTGGTGCACGCCCATTCTGATGAAGAAGGGACGCACCGGCGTGCTGCTCTCCGCGCTCGTATCTGCTGAGCTGGAGGAGACAGCAGTTGACCTGATTATGCGCGAAACGACAACGCTGGGGGTGCGGCGGCGCGTTGTTGAGCGCCACGAATGCGACCGTGATATTGTCGAGGTTGTGACGCCGCTGGGAACGGCGCGGGTCAAGCGGAAATGGCGGCGCGGCGAACTGATCGGCGCGGCGCCAGAGTACGAAGATTGCGCCCGGATCGCGCGCGAGCGCGGCGTGCCGCTGGCGACAGTGTATCAGATGGTGATGGGGCGGATGGGGGATGGTGCAACGAAGTGTTGAGGTCGCATCAAAGACATCCGGTACGGGAAGGGGAGCGGCGATCTTTCGGGTGACAGCAACAAAAACCTCATAGAGAGATCAACTAGATGCTGGACAATCTCGTGATCGGCGCTGGCTGAGCCTGTCGAAGCCCGCGCTGACCACTCCATACGTGCATGTGTGATTGTTCAGGTTTAGGTTGATCTTTCTACCAGAAAGCACCGGCGTGCTGAGCAGGCGGACAAACGCACGACGCGATGACTGAGGCGCTGTTTGCTCACAGTCGTCAACGGGTATGCCATCGCTTTCTGCGTCTTGCCATCGAGGGTAACGATCGCCTCACCGGGATAGAGACGATCAACGTTTGTTGAGAGCGGAACCATCTGAACGCGGTTGAGATGCTTCTTCGAAGCGTCTGAGAATGACGGCGGGACGTTGCTTTTGGATTTCGCCGCCGACTGAAGGATCAAAATCGACCCGCCAGACTTCACTGCGCTGCATCAGCCACATCTCCGATCGTTGCTTCAGCCCATTCCAGCGCCTCGGCTTCACGCGCTTCATCCATCGCCATCGCCCGATAGCTGGCATCCAGATCGCTGCTCACGACATACGGGCGAACCAGATTTGCGATGAATTGACTGATGCGGCGACGACCGATCACTTTGTGAAGCCCATTGTAGACCTCCTCATCAATCGTAATAGTCAGTTTCTTCTGCATAACGCCCTCCTTGTCTACACGCATTCCTGCACGTAGGGTATCACGCGATGGTGTGGGAGACGAGCGCAGAGAGCAGGAGGAGGAGCAGGACTCCCATGTTCGCTCTGCAACGCATGATTGCAGCGCGAGGGCATTCGAGACCTGCGCGGCGGGGAGGGAAGTTCACTGCGACAACCAGGCTGCTCAGGCAAGTGACTATGCGAGTTTTCGATAGACAACCCTGCTCAAGCGCCTGCGAGCGACAGCCAGGTTGCTCAGGCGAGTGACTATGTGAGCGGCGGCAATGGATACAATGGTTGTCGTTGAGTGGCGCGCTCCCACAGAATGAGCAGATCTTCACGATGGCTCGATGCCCATTCAACAACCAGCCCTAATACACGTGGCGGCAGATAACCGCCAATGACGACCAGCGTATGGATATCGATCACCGCTTTGTGCTCGCCATATTCCGCGTGAAAATGCGGCGGCGGATGGTCGTCGAAGTACATCTTGACGACAATGCCGAAGAATCGGCTAATCTCGGGCATACGCCAGCAACTCGCGCAGTCGGGGGAACAAATCTTCAGGACGTTTCCCTGTCATCTTCAGGTAGATTGAGTCGGGACACAGATCAATCTGATCACCCCAGGCGATCTCTCCTCCTGGACCGATATGAACCTTTTCAAACTCCCGGTAATCGTTCCAGAGCGCGAAAACACCTTTGCCCGCCAGATCCGACAAGTCTACGACGCCTTCGATGCCATCCGAATATTTGACCCAGAGGCGGTAGTTATCAAGGGGTTTAACCTCAACGGGAATTGGCATGTGTAATCTCTCGATCAAAATAGACCATAATCGTACCAGTATTCTAGCATATCTCTCCGCATCGTGGCGCGCTCGTCCGATACGTCGCCGGTCAGCCGCATCCGCCCGTCTTCGCCAGCGCGACATAGAGACAGGGGTTCTACGCCGGGGACACCTGGCTCTATGCCGGTGACAACGATCTTCACAGACAATCAGAGGCGTTGGGACGGGTCGGAAGATCGCTACTTTAGTATCTATGTCCTATTACTGGTCTTGTGTCCGAAGAAGAATCCGACTATGAGCGTTACCAAGGGAAGCACCTTATCAAGAACGGGCATTGCCCCGATCTGAGAGCGTGATCGGAAACTCGGATTTGTGATATGATAGCGGCGATCAGAGCGTTCTGATGAGGAGAAGGACCGCATGCCAAAGCGCGCGCGCCGCTACTATCCAACCAACGAGCCGACAGACGTGACCGATGACCAATGGGCAGCGATTGAGCCGATCGTTCCTACGTCGTCGCCAAAGGGCGGTCGCCCGACCGAGATTGATCTGCGGGCGATCGTGAATGCGCTCATCTACAAACATCGTACTGGGTGTCAATGGCGTATGCTTCCGAGGGATTTTCCGCCAATCAGCGCAGTACGATACTCTTTTGACAAATGGAGACGTGACGGAACCTTCGTTCGGATCAATGATGCGCTGCGCAAACAAGC
>JAUQOW010000081.1 GCA_030550675.1 Chloroflexota bacterium | reverse complement strand
AATTGTTAAGCAACCCGCTTAACAGGATTACAGTATTTTCAACAACGATTTCTTGACACTCCTCCTCTCCAGATGCTATGCTGATGGCGCTCGACACAACAGCTTTCGCGTCAGGACCGTTTCATGTCGGGTCGCGCTGCCGGTGCACGTTTGTTCATTGCTGCGTTTCTGCTGATTGCGGCGTTGATCGCTCCCGCAGACAGCCTCTCCGTTCAGGCGTCCGGCATTATCATTGCTTCTCCAACTTCTCTCAGCGAAACGCTGTCACTGGGTCAGCAGATCACGCGACCGCTGGTCATCACCAACCCGGGGTCAACTGCTGTCACTGTGATGGTATACGAGTCGCGGGCGCAACCGTGGCTGACGACAACGCATGCCATCGGTCCCGCAAGCGTTTCCCTGCCGCAGCAGGATGGTTCGCTCGATCCCCGTCTGGTGACGCAACTGGACGAACCCGCAGAGCAGGGGTCATTCATCGTCTATCTGCGCGACCAGGCGGACCTGAGCGCCGCTTATGGCATCTCCGATTGGGCGGAACGCGGACGATTCGTCTATCGCACGCTGGCGGAGCACGCTGAACGCACCCAGCGCTCGCTGCGCGCAGAGTTAGGGGCGCGCGGTCTGACATACCGACCGTTCTGGATCGTCAACGCCATCCAGGTGGAAGGTTCGCTCGCCGATGCACAGGCGTTGGAGCGACGCGCCGACGTTGCCCTGGTGCGCGCCGACGCCAGCATCATGGTTGCGCCGCAGGCGTTTCCCGCGAATCTCGACGCCCGCTGCAGCATCGACGGCAATCCGGTGTGCTGGAATATTCGCGCCATCCACGCTGATCGCGTGTGGAACGAGTTTGGCATCACCGGTCAGGGCGTGACCGTCGCCTCAATCGATACCGGCGGTCTCTTCAATCACCCTGCGCTGCGCGAACAGTACCGCGGCACGCTCGGCAACGGCGCATACGACCACAACTATAACTGGTACGATCCGCAGGGCGCTTTTCTGGCGCCGACTGACCAGAACGGGCATGGGACGCATACCATCGGCGCCATGGTCGGCAGGCTCGCAAACGGCGAGCAATTTGGCGTCGCCCCTGGCGCCCGCTGGATCGCCGCGCAAGGATGCGAGGGATCGTCCTGCACCGAAAGCGATCTGATCGCCGCTGCGCAGTGGATCCTGGCGCCGACCGACCTCAATGATCGTAATCCGCGTCCTGACCTGCGCCCGGTGATCGTCAACAACTCATGGGCTGGCGGCAGCAACGATTCGTGGTATGCCGGATACACCGCCGCCTGGCGCGCGGCTGGCATCTTTCCGGTCTTCGCAGCGGGCAACGGTGCGGGCGCCTGCCGCTCAATCGCTTCCCCTGGCGACTACGCTGATGTCGTGGCGGTTGGCGCCACGAACCGCAGCAATACCATCGCCTCGTTCAGCCTGCGCGGTCCGACTGCCGACGGTCGCATGAAGCCGGATTTCGTCGCGCCCGGCGATGGCGGCATTTACTCGGCGCACCTGAATGACGGGTACGCTGCTCTGCGCGGTACATCGATGGCAACGCCGCACATCGCCGGGGTTGTGGCGTTGCTCTATGCGGCAAATCCAGCCCTGATCGGCGATTTTGAAACGACTTACGCCATCCTGCGCGATACGGCGCGCAGAATTGAAGACTCGCAGTGCGGCGTCGCGCC
Organism: Chloroflexota bacterium; assembly: GCA_030550675.1. GTDB lineage: Bacteria > Chloroflexota > Chloroflexia > Chloroflexales > Roseiflexaceae > Roseiflexus. Next base: position 16,816 of record JAUQOW010000081.1, on the reverse strand, counting down.
CGGCGGCGGCAACAACGTCTACGGATGGGGATTGGTCAATGCACACGCTGCGGTTGCGCGCGCCCGTGTTGACGTGCCGTGGTTGCGCCTTTCACCGACAACGCTGACGCTCATTCCAGGACAGAACGCGACGATCAATGTCACCTTCGACGCCAGTAAAGTCACCGCGCCGGGCACGTACACGGCGCGCCTTCAAATCTATGTCAATGACCTGACGCGACCGCCGACAACAGTTGAGACAATCCTGCACGTGACTGCCCTGGGCGGGATGATCGTCAGCGGCACAGTGCGCGACGCCGATACCGGCGAAAGGCTGGCGGCGACCATCAGCGCCAGCAGCGGCGCAGGCGCGAGAACTGCGACTGACGGAACATACTCGCTCATCCTGGCGCCAGGCGTCTACACGATTACTGCGTCCGCGCTCTCATATGTGCCGCGGCAACACGTGGTCACTGTGCCAGCAAGCGGACCAGTCGATTTTGAATTGCTCCTCGATGCGCCGCGGCTATCTCTCTCGACTGACCGCGTGACAGCCACGCTCAATTTCAATGCCACTGCGGATCAAACGGTCTTGATCACGAATACTGGCACGCGCCCACTGACGTTTGAGGCAAGCGTCGAGTACGCGCCCTTCGGCATTCACCGCAGCGACGAACCCGGAGGTCCGGTTTATCAGTGGATTGATCTGCCTCCTGACGCGCCAAAGCTCGTATTGACCGATACAACCCGGATCGATGACATTCCCCTTGGTTTCGAGTTTCCGCTTTATACGTTTACGGTCACCGAAACATCGGTCGCGTCGGACGGAACCCTCTCGTTTGGCTGGACCTTTTCGTATGCTGGTCTGCTTGAACGCTGCCTGCCAGCAACCGAGTCGTACTTTTACTTGCTGGCGCCGTTCCGCACTGACCTCGACCCCTCGCGCGGCGGGCAGGTACGTTACGGGACCGTCAACGAAGGCACAACATTTGTGGTCAGTTTCGAGAATGTGCCGCTGGCTCACGGTCCGCCCGATCAGACCTTTACGTTTCAGACGCTCCTTCACCGCGATGGACGGATTGTGTTTCAGTACGCCAGTCTGAGCGCGTTGCCAGATCGCCTGAGCGTCGGCGTTCAGCAAACCCTGAACCGGGTGCAACGCATCGGGTGCGGCGCCGATACTCCAATTGCTTCAGGGTTAGCCATCGAATTCAGACCGCAATTCGTCCCGGAGGGGTGGCTGGCTGTGACGCCGGATCGGGGAACAGTGGCGCCGGGTGGCAGCGCCGCGCTCCGACTGACGTACCGCTGGCAGGCGCCGCCGCAGGGTGCACATCTGCGCACAAGAGTTAAGCTGTTCAGCAGCGATCCGCGTCGTAGAAGCGCAACGATCATGGTTGAAGCAGCGATGCGTCCGGCGCCATATGCCGTCTGGCTTGGAATCGTGGTACGGTAACGCTTCCAGATCAGTGGCGCATGGTATAATGATTTCGCATTCTGGAAGCGAACCGGCTATGTCTCCGTTGCACCCGTTCACCGTTCACCTGCCGATTGGATTGCTGCTCGGCAATGCGATCATGACGGCGCTCTACCTCTGGCGTGGCGATCGTTCGCTGGAAACGGCTGCGTATCACTGTCTATGGCTTGGATGGGTGCTGCTGCTGCCTGCGGTCGCCACTGGAACAATCGACGCAGCCCGCCAGGTGTTCGATCCAGTGCGTCCACGCGATGATGCGCTGGTCTGGGTTAATGCGCATGCACTGGCAGGGCTGGCAGTGATGGCTGTGTACTGGCAGGCGTGGCAATCCCGTCGGCGGAATCCGACGATCCTGGACGATGCCCGAACGCGGCGCAGATATCTGGCGCTTCTCGCTGTCGGCGCGGCGCTTGTCGTGCTGACCGGGTGGCTGGGAGGACAACTTGTCTATTCCATGCGCCTGGGAGTGGGATGAAATAAGGGATTGGGCAAGAGGGGTAAGGCGAGCGAAGACAGGGGGAGATCTATTCGCTCCATGAAGAAGAGCGCATGATGCGGATCAGAGCGCATCAGAATGCCATGCCTCCCGCTTGTCACTCGTCACTCAGCGCTATATATAAGCGAAGGAGAACGCTGTGCTTGGACTGTTCTTCTATGTTTTGCTCTGGATTCCGCTCAATCTTCTGCGGTTGATATGGTTCGACTGGAAAGTCGAAGGGCGCGAGAATCTGCCGCCGCGCCCGCAGGGAATGATCCTGGCGGTGAATCATCTGCACTGGAGCGACATTCTCGCAGTCGGAGCGTCGCTACCCCTGTCACATCGACCCTGGTGGATTGCGAAAGTCGAATTGTTCCACCATCCCATCGTTGCCTGGTGGTTCCGCGTCATGCACGTCATCCCGATCCGGCGCGGGCAGCGCGACCTGGCAGCGCTCGAAGCCGCTGAAGAAGCGCTCAAACGTGGCGCTGTGCTGATCATGTTCCCGGAAGGTCACCGCAGCGATACGAAACAGTTGCAACAGGGGCGCGGCGGAGCGGTGCGGCTGGCGATTCGATCAGGTTGCCCGATCGTGCCGGTGGCGATCTGGGGCACAGAAGCTGGCTTCGGCGCCATCTTGCGGCGCAGTCCGGTGCGGGTGCGCTTTGGCAAGCCATATCACCCGCCAGTCGAAGGGGATAAAATCCCCTTTGATCGGATGAGCGAACTCACCGACGATATGATGATGCGGATCGCTGCATTGATGCCGGAGAAGTACTGGGGATACTACCGCGAGCGCATGCTGGCGGAGACGACCGTGCCATCGTCATGACAGCAGTCGCCCTTCTGTCGGTTGCGCTATCGAGAAGGGCGACTGGCGCTTACGCCTCTGCTTTTTCCTCTGGTCCCAGGATCAGATCGGCGATATACACCGCAAGACGCGCCGCCAGGGTCGTCAGCAGCAGGCTGAGCAACCCGACCAGCAGGCGGCGTTTCATTTCATCATCAAACAGGCTGGCATTCATCGGACTGTGCGCTCCTTGTTCACCGATTGCCATGCAGTATACCACGTTCTTCCTCGTGCGATGTCATCCCCCGACCGCCGTGAGATTCGGGAATGCCCGGCGCAAGCGCGTCACGATCGCGGCTGCTTCGGCGCGCGCCCTCGCCAGCGTTGCATCATCAGGCGGGGGAAGCTCCAGCATCCTTTCATCGCTCCCTGGTCCGGCGGGAAGCTGGCGTCGCAGCGCAAGCGTCGCTGCTATCGCCCCCACGAATGCGCCAATGACAACTCCGGTTGTGAAACCATCTCCTGCGCGCTGATCGTTCATCATATCACCTCGAGATAATCAGCGTCGGGCAGCGGCGGGAACGGCGCTGTCGGGAGCGTCTGATACCAGTAGGCTACTGACGCAATATCATCCTGCAACGGCAGGTACCGTCCGCCGCTGCGCCAGCCAAGCGCCTGAATCGTCACCCGCAGGTCGCGCTCGAAACGGATAGGATCGGTAATGTGCCAACGGTACATACCAAATCTCATTTGCGAGCGATAGAGTCCATCGGGGCGAATAACCTGCGCCAGCCCGGAATAGGGTGTTGTGAATTCGCGGTAACCGCCGTTCTCCTTGCCAACATCAAAATTGTACGAGCCGCAGAAGTAGTCTTCCGTACCGGTGCCGCAGATGGTCGGGTATTCATTATCGCCGTCGAGATAGAACTTGATCTCACCCTCGCCCCACCAGCCATTGTTGTTGACCCCCCACGCCAGGTATGTACCGACATATTGCCCCTGCCCGCGCACACCGTCGAGAATCGTGTAGACCTGTTTGTAGGGCAACGGATTGACGCGCCGGAACTGTGCATGGAAGTATGCCGCGTCGTCGGGGACGTCGGTTTCGGTGAACGTGATCTGGTAGTAGAGCGTCATTTCCTGCGCAGCGATGTTCGTCATCGTTATGCGAAACCCTTTGCGGTAGGGCATTTCCCAGTAGCAGTTGAATGCGCTGCCCGGATTGACGCACACCGCCAGCGAACTGATCTGCGCATACTGCCCCCAGCCGCAGGCAAAAAAGTCGCCTGCCGGGCACTCGACCGACGGCGTTTCCTGATCGTCCCAGTAGATGCGCAGAATGCTGTGACGCCAGTGACCGGTCAACGTCATCCAGATATGCTGAATGGCGCCTGAACCTCGAACGTCGGCGAGGATTCGCGTCTCACCGGGTGCGATGCGGATTGACGGCGAGATCTTCCAGCCGACTCCCAGATCGCGGGCGCATGCTGCGCCGGTTCCATCGGTCGCCATCCCGCCTTTGCCCTTCTCGCCGGTGAAGTTCTCCGGGCTGATCGAACGAGTGCGCGCCTTTGACAGACGCGCCAGATTGCCCAGGTGCATGCCCAGTCCATTGAACGAAATCATTCTCCGCTATCCTCTGCGAACGTAAGCATAGGCGACAACAGACGCATCATCGCGTTTTCTCGGGGATTATACATCGTTTTTCACCAGTTCCCTGACGGTGAGCCTCGATCTATCCTTGACATGCCTGTCTGGTGCATGCTATTCTGATTTTGCACATAAATCTCCGCACCGCAAGAAAACGTTCGCACCTGAGGAACCCAGAAACGCGGCATCAGTCGCGCCATAGCGCTGGTTCATCCTGCCTACCCTGATCGTCAGGACAGGTCAGGAGTTCTGTTGCCGTTTCACACAAGGAGGTGTCTATGGTCGAAGCCATGACCGCTGACTCTTCAGCAGTGCAGGTCTCCGTGTCCGTGGACGACGTGATGACTGTCCTCCAGCGTTGCTACGATCCATGTTGCAAAGAGCGACAGGTCAGCGTGGTGGACATGGGATTGATCGAGCAGGTGCGGGTGTTGGGCAGGCAGGTGGATATTGATATTATCCTGACGACCGGTTGGTGCCCCTTTTCGCTCCACCTCCTCCAGATGATGGAGGAAGAAGTCAAAAGCATCCAGGGAGTCGAGGCGGTCAACGTCCAGATCACCTGGAACACGCCATGGTCCCCCGAGCGCCTGTCAGCGACGGCGCGTGAACGGTTGCGTCTCCCGCTAGAACAACTCATCCCGCTGCGCGAAGCGCGCCTGGCGCGTGAGCAGCATGTTCGTGAGTCGGACCGGTAGCGTATCAGCGGTTTCAGGAGGATCGCCATGATTGACGATGCGTTCGTGTTCGACGGTGTCTGCCATGTGTTCAACTTCGATAAGTCCAACGCTTTCGGAAAGCCAGGAGAGATGTTTATCGAGCATCTGTACGCCTTTCATCAGGTGCTCAACGCTCCCGGCGAGAAAACCCTCACCCGCGAGGAGTACATGCGCGAATGGACGGTTGACGAAATTGCGCGCATGGTCTTCGACGAAAGCCCCACTGATATGATCGTCGCACAGCCGTTGCCGTTGACCGATCTGTTCAAGGATGGGCTATCGAAATGGGAGAAATGCGCTGAAATGGCGCGCAAATACCCGGATCGGGCCATCTTCTGGGGATCGATCAACCCCCTCGAAGGGAGAAAGGCGCTTGAGCTGATGGAGATTCAGGTCAAGGAATATGGCGCCAGAGGCTTCAAGCTCTACAACGTGCGCTACGACTACGGACAACCGTTCCCGTGGCGGATGGACGATCCGCGGGTTGCGTTCCCGGTCTTCGAGAAGGCGCTGGAACTGGGCGTGAACCTGATCGGCGTTCACAAAGGCGTACCACTTGGACCGCAGCCGGTCGAGCACACGCAGGCATGGGATATGGACGGCGCGGCAGCCAACTTCCCGGAGATCAATTTCGTCATTTTCCACGTCGGACTGCCGTTTATTGATGAAATCTGCTGGCAGCTGGTGCGCTACCCGAACCTCTACGCCTCGATTGCAGCGACGGTCAACTTCGTTGTGCGTTCGCCGCGCGTCTTTGCTGAAACCATGGCAAAACTCCTCTTCTGGTGCGGCGAAGACAAGATCATCTACGGCGGCGAAACGCCGATCTGGCATCCGCGCGGCGCGCTGAAGGCGTTCTGGGAGTTTGAATTGCCAGAAGATATCGTCCAGGGTTATGGATGTGGCCAGTTAACGAAAGAGGCGAAGAAGAAGATTCTGGGTTTGAACCTGGCGCGCCTCCACGGCATTGATGTGGAGGAGAAGAAGCGCAGTCTGGGACTGGCGGCGTAGGCGCTGGAATTCGCCCCCCGGTGATGGTCATCTGCGCTCGCCCCCGCCTGGATGACCGTCACCCCCCAATTTTCCCTCTTGACATCGCGCCAAAAACTACTACAATACCACTCGGCGTGCAAGCGCCAGAAGGCATCCGTGCTCTCCGGCAAAAACCTGCGCAGTGGTGCGCTGCGGTTTTTGGAGTGCCATCACGTGTGTTGTTCATCAATAGATGAACCGATGGACCCGGCAGAGCGTTCAGGAATAGCGTATGGACGGCAAAGCCAATTTATCATGCTGCGACCTGTCGCGCCTTGAGCAGATGAACTGCCTGGCGTGCGGTTCGGCGCTCGCCGTTCAGGATCGTCCCCTCTGACGAACCCCTCGACTATGCGCCCCCGCACCCTGGCGGTGCGGGGGCTTTTTGCGCCCATCAGTCTGCCGGGCGAGTCCGGTCGCGTCTTCTGGACTCGTTTCGCTGGCGGCAACGCCAGCCTCGTGCAGATGAAGGAGGTTCACTCCAATTGAATGGGCAGACCTTTGTCACCGCGTTCACCGACCGTTATGGGGTCGGCCCCGAAGGACAGATCAACGATTTTATCAGCCGCCGCGGCGACCGGTTGCTTCTGGCGGATCAAATAGATCTCAATGCGATGGTGGCGCGCTATGGCGCGCCGCTCGAGGTCGTCTATTGCCCGCAGATCACGGTGCAGATCGAGCGCATGCGCGCATGGGCTGAAATCGCGCGTGCGCGCGGCGGGTATGCTGGCGATTTCATATACGCTTACGCGACAAAAGCCAATTTTGCTGAAGAGGTTGTACGTACCGCCATCACGTCTGGCGCGCACTACGAGACATCCGCTGCGGCGGATGTCGCTATTGCGCATTATCTCTGGCAGCAGGGCATCCTGCCATCAGATCGGTTCATTTTCTGCAACGGCTCGAAGGACGACGCCTACATTGCTGCGATCGTCGCGCTGCGCCACGCCGGGTTTACGCGCGTTGTACCGGTCATCGACGATCTCGACGAACTCGAGACGCTGCTGGCAACGTGCCGTGAGCCATTGCTTCTCGGCGTCCGTGAGCGCCATGCTCCCGCGGATGTCGATGTCAACCATCCAGGAGGTGAGCGCTTTGGATTGACGCCGGACGAGATTGGGCGCATTGTTGAGCGATTGCGTCACACGCCGCACCGCCTGGTGATGTACCACGCCATGGTGGGGAGCCAGATCGAGGACCCGGATCGCTGGAATGAGCGTCTGGCGCGTTCGGCGGAAGCGTATGCCCGCCTGCGACAGCGTGCGCCGTCGCTGTGGCTGTTCAACTTTGGCGGCGGGATGCCGACGTCCGCCTACTCGCTCGATTTCCGTTTCGACTACGTCGGCTTCCTGGAGCGCCTGATGCGCACTCTGGCGTCAGTATGCGACGCTCACGATATTCCGCAGCCGACGCTGGTGGGTGAATTCGGGCGCTATACGGTCGCGTCGCACAACGTGTTCATTATGGAAGTCGGTCGGGTCAAGCGCGGTCAGGGTGACGCGCCGGATTGGGCGTTGCTCAACGGCAGCCTGATGGTCTCATTGCCAGACAGCCTGATCGTGCCGGGGCAGGAGTTCATCATCCTGCCGCTCAACGGTTGGGACCGGCCAGTACGTCCGGTGCGGCTCGCCGGTCGGTTGACGTGCGACAGCGATGATTTCTTTCCGCGACCGGGTTCGCCGCCGCTTTTGTTGCCCGATCCGTATCCCGGGCAGAAACTGGCGTTCTTCGGCGTTGGCGCGTACCAGCAGATGATTGCCGGTCGCGGCGGCGCGCACCACTGTCTGACGCCTGAAATGCGACGGATCATTATCGAGCGGGATGAAGATGCGCTGGTGGTGCGCGAGATCGCGCCGCAGAACCTGGGGCAGATCATGGGTCTGCTGGGGTATGCCTGTGAGACGCTGGAACTGCCAGCGCCTCAGCCGGAGCGCGTACCGGTGGAGCGCCGCGCACCGCGCGAACCGGTCCGTCCGCCGCGCCCGGCGCGCCGCCGCAATGTGCCGCGTCATACACCGCTGCCGCGGTATGGCGCCGAGCGGCGCGAGGCGCGCCTGAGAAGCGGAATTCGGGGTTAGAAACAATACCTTGATTCTCCCCCAAAAAGGTGTAGACTCTCTGGTAGCAACAGTTCACCAGAGGAGGCCGCCATGAACGAACGCACAATGATAGAGCCTGGCGTCGTTCCCGGCGAGTGGTGGCATCGCACCGCCGACGGCCGCTTTCAGTGCGATCTCTGTCCGCGCGGCTGCACGCTGCGCCCTGGTCAGCACGGCTTCTGCTTCGTGCGCGAGGCGCGCGCCAAGGGGATTGTCCTGACATCGTATGGTCGCGCGTCTGGTTTCTGCGCTGACCCGATTGAGAAGAAGCCGCTCTTTCATTTCTATCCCGGCACCGGGGTCTTGTCCTTCGGAACTGCCGGGTGCAATCTGGGATGTCGTTTCTGCCAGAACTGGTCAATCTCCAAAGCGCGCGAGACGGCGCTGCTCGATGCATACGCAACGCCGGAGGAGGTCGCAGAGGCGGCGCTCGCTGCGGGGTGTCGCAGCGTTGCCTTTACCTATAATGATCCAGTCATTTTTGCCGAGTACGCGATTGATTGCGCGCGCGCAGCGCATGAGCGCGGGCTGGCGACGGTCGTCGTGTCGGCAGGGTATATTTCACCGCAGGCGCGGCCCGCTTTCTTCGAGCATATTGATGCTGCGAACATTGACCTCAAAGGGTTCAGCGAGGAGTTCTACCGGAAATTGTGCCTTGGCTCGCTCGCGCCAGTGCTCGATACGCTCCGCTGGCTGCGCCGCGAAACCAATGTCTGGCTGGAAGTGACCAATCTGATTATCCCTGGCGCCAATGACTCGCCGGACGACATTGCGCGCCTGTGCGAGTGGTTTGTGCACGAACTTGGTCCGGATGTGCCGCTGCATTTCACGGCGTTCCATCCTGACTATCGTATGCTCGACACGCCGCCAACGCCGCCTGCAACGCTGAAGCGCGCTCGCGAGCAGGCGCTCGCCGCTGGTCTGCGCTACGTATATACGGGGAACGTCTACGACTCCGAAGGGCAGGCGACGTATTGCGCAGGTTGCGGTGCATGCGTTATCGAGCGCGACTGGCATCGCCTGAAACGCTGGCGGCTCGACGCTGCCGGTCGGTGCGTGCGCTGCGGTCATCCGCTGCCAGGACGGTTCGACGCCACGCCAGGGCGCTGGAATGGACGGATTGTCCCGGTGCGGATTGTAGGGTCGCTTGTGTGAGCCTTTTGCCTCACGCCGGATACAGGCGTCCGCTTTCGACGCGCCAGCGGCGCGTGCGCCTGAGAAACTCCAGATCGAAATCATCGATGCCGGTGGCGGTCACGATGGTTTGCTGATCCGAACGTTCCAGCACTTCCTGAACGTGCGCTCGCCGCTCTGCGTCCAGTTCGGAGAGCAGGTCATCGAGCAATAACACCGGCGTATCACCCGTGCGCATCCGCATCAGTTCCGCTTCAGCGAGTTTGAGCGCCAGCGTGGCGCTGCGTTGCTGCCCGCGCGAGCCGTATACGCCAATCGGCACGTTGCTAACTGAAATCAACAGATCATCACGGTGCGGTCCGATCAGCGTTTGCCCGCGACCGATCTCATCGTCGCGCAGACGCGCCAGGTGCGCCAGAAACGCCTGCTCGACGGCGCGACTGTCGGAAGCCAGCTCAATGCCAGCCACGCTGCTCTGGTACGTGAGCGTCAGCGGGGCGTCGTTCCCCAACATCCGGCAGTAGAGCGGTCCTGCCAGCGCATTGAGGTCAACGACCGCGAGCAATCGTTCACGTAGCAGGTAAGCGCCCGCCATCGCCAGTTCCCGGTCCCAGAACGCCAGTTCATCGTCGGCGTCGCGCAATGGACGCCGCCCCTCGCGCCAGGCGCGCAGCAGACTGTTGCGCTGCTGCACAACCTTCTGATAATGCGCCAGAGTACGCACATAGCGCCCGTCGATTTGTGAGAGGGTCACATCGAGGTAGCGCCTCCGCTCGGCTGGCGCGCCGGTCACCAGCGCGATGTCGGCAGGCGTGAAGAGCACCACGCGCAGGTTGCCCACCAGGTCGAGCGCGCGCACTGTCTTGCGGTCAACCCGCACCGTCTTGATTGTCGGCGCAGCGCCGGTCGCCGCTTCCTCCTCAGCGCGACGCTGCACAACAACCTCAAGCCGCACATGTCCGTCGGCGCGGACGACATCACACGCCAGGCGGGCGAATGGCGGAACGCCAATATCTCCCTGCGCATCAAAACGCACCAGTTCGCGATCCGCGCCAGCGCGCGGCGATCGGGTGGTCGCCAGGAAATAGATCGCCTCCAGCACCGTCGTCTTGCCCGCCGCGTTGGGACCGTAGAGCAGCGTCACGCCCGGTTCGAGCTTCAGATCGAGCCGTTCGTAGTTGCGGAAATCACGCAGACTGAGGTATGCGACATACATGACGGCGACCATCGGGCGCGCAGCGCTCAGATCCGTTCGAGTTGCAGTCGCCGCAGCGCCGAGAGGTCGCCGCAACCGGTGCAGAACATCGCAATGCGCAGTTCATCGATATAGACCTGCAAACTCTCAACGACCGCCTCTGCGCCGCGTTCATCGACCGCCGGAATGAGCGCCGGTTTCGCGGTAGCGGCAAGATCGGCGCCAAGCGCGATAGCCTTTGCCACATCAACGCCGCTGCGCACGCCGCCGCTGCCAATGATTGTAATGTCTGGCAATGCGGCGCGCACCTGACGGATGGCTTCGGTTGTTGGAATGCCCCAGCCAGCGAACGCCGCCGCCACCTGCGCGCCGCGTTCAGTTTTGTGGCGGAAACGTTCAACCTCGCTCCAACTGGTGCCGCCGGCGCCAGCCACATCGATGACTTTCACCCCGGCATCAACCAGGCGGCGCGCCGTCGCCGCGCCAATCCCATTGCCGACTTCCTTGGCAATCACTGGAACGTCGAGGCGGGCGCATACTTCTTCAATTCGACGCAGCAACCCTTTGAAGTTCGTATTCCCTTCGGGCTGAACCGCTTCCTGCAGCGCGTTAAAGTGCAGCACCAGCGCGTCCGCCTCGATCATCTCGACTGCGCGGCGGCACTCATCAACGCCGAACCCGTAGTTGAGCTGCACCGCGCCAAGGTTCGCCAGAAGCGGGATCGTTGGCGCAACATGCCGGACACGATAGGTGTCCGCCAGGCGCGGGTCGACCAGCGCAGCGCGCTGCGAACCGACCCCCATCGCCAGTCCGAGGGTTTCGGCGGCTTCCGCAAGCGCCAGATTGATGCGTGCCACATCTCGCGCCCCGCCAGTCATCGAACTGATGAGCAGCGGCGCACGCATCCGCTTTCCAAGAAACGTCAGACTGGTGTCAATTTCGGCAAGATCAAGCTCCGGCGCCGCCTCGTGCGGCATGCGGTAAGCGGCGAAACCGGTCGTCACCCCTTTGGCAGCGACATCTTCATTCAGGACAATGCGGACATGGTCGAGTTTGCGACTGCTCGTCTGTTCCGATTCGCTCATATGGTTCCTCATCGATATGTAGTTGCCATGATACCAGATTTACCTCTTCTATCGCGCAGCGGATGTGCGACGGCGGAAACGTCGCGCCGGATACGCTATAATAGCGGCTTGTCTGAGAGACGAGGCGCGAGGCAAGAGGGGTTGCAGGTTGTAGGGGCGAATGAGGAAGGCGGCGCTCTCTGCGCTCTCTGTGCCTCTGTGGCGCGAAAGTCAGAACTGCAGATACGGAACGGAGGACATGTGTGAGTCAGGCATCACGGAACAAAAAGGCGCAGGAACCGGCGCCGCAGGGCGTCTCGCCAGCCGGGATCATCGCAGCGGTCGCCGTTGTTGCAGTGCTGGTCGCTCTTGGATTGATGCTTGCGCAATCCAGCGGCAGACCGCAGGCTATCGAGCCGACAGTCCCGCCATTTGCCGCCGCGACGCCGGCAGCAGGCGGCGCGCCAGGGCGTTTGCCAGCGGACGTCGCAGCGCGCAACGGGTTCTATACCGCGCCGCCGCCAATGACGATCGACCCGTCGAGGACCTATATTGCGACGATTACAACCCCGCGCGGCGATATTGTCATCCGCCTGCGACCCGACCTCGCGCCGGAAACGGTCAACAATTTCGTCTTCCTGGCGCGCGAAGGGTTCTACGATGGCGTCACCTGGCACCGGGTGCTGCCCAATTTCATGGCGCAAGGAGGAGATCCGACCGGAACCGGCACGGGAGGACCAGGGTACACCATCAAGGATGAGTTTACGCCTGAGATGATCTTCGACCGCCCCGGTCTTGTAGCGATGGCGCGCACCTCTCTGCCCAACAGCGCCGGATCGCAGTTCTTTATTACGACTGCGCCAGCGCCGCATCTCAATGGTCAGTACACCATTTTCGGCGAAGTGATCGAAGGGCAGGAAATTGTGAATGGAATCCCGCTGCGCGATCCGGAGGCGAACCCGACTGAACCAGGAGAGCAGATGTTGAAGGTGACGATTACCGAGCAGTGACTAGTTCCGACGGAAGAGACCGCGCTTCTTCTGGGGCGCCTCGACCGTCTGACGCAGTTTTGCCAGATCGTCCTCGATGCGGCTGGTAGCGGAGGCATCCATCGTCTGCCGCTCATCATAGCGCGGCAGCGATGCCTGGCTGCCGCGCGGCTCGCCGACCACGGACAACAGAACCGGCGCCGGCGCTTCTTCGACGCTGTCGAGCGCCGGGTAGGGCAGCGGTTCACGTTCGACCCCAAGCGCCATCAACCACGACCAGAGCGCCTGCTGACGCGCCTGCGGCTCGTCCGGCAGGCGCAGCGGTCTTCCGCGCGCATCAATAACAACGCCGAGGGCGCTGCCGCGAACCGCCGCCAGTTCTGAGGCAACCTCAGCGCCTGGAGCGTTCCGCCCGATCTGCACGCCAGTCGCCGGACGCAGCGTCAGTGTGCCGTACCTGCCGGGAGCAAGGTTCAGACGCGCAATCTCACCGTGAGCGACGCGCACAGTATGCGTTGCTCCGCCTTCCACCCGCAACTCGGCTTCGACTGCCATCTCGCCTGCTCGTCCTGCGCCGAGCGTCGTGACCACGGTCGCCAGCGGCGTGTTGTTCATCAGGTCACGTTCAAATAGCGTCAGCGCTGCATCAGCTTCTGAAAACGCCAGTGCACCGCAGGCATTCATCAACCCCAGGCTGTCGAGATGGACATCAAGCGCCATGATATTCTCTCTGGACGTGGGTTGCAGGGCGTCAAGCACCGTCAGCAGCGCCAGTCCGGGATGCGGCGCATGACGCAGCACCCCGCCGCCAACGAAAACGCGGTCGTATCCTGCGTCGGGGCGCTCGTCCAACAACGCTTCCAGGACGCATGAAAGCGCTTCGCGTGCAACGGCGTGTTCGATCAGGAGTTCTTCGCGGGTCAGGGGCGGGATGTGCGGACGCAGCATTTTATTGAGGAGCCAGTGCACCAGATCGCGTTCACTGATGGGAAATGGCAACCAGCGTCGAATGGCGTCAACGCCGCGTCGCGCCAGCACTGCGCCGATGCCGTACCCGCTGCCGACGCCCCCTAACACGACCGGGCTATAACGTCCCTGGCTGCACAGATGCGCCGTGATGTTCATCGATCCGACATCCAGCGCCAGGACGTTGCACTGCGTCAGTTCAGCAATGAAACGGGTCATAACGCCAGCGGCATCACACGACGTATAAAGAGGGGTGCGCATCAACCGCTGTAGTCCAGATGTTCGAGCGAAGCGAGTCAGAACCCGCTCGTTGTACACGCGCACAATCTCGCGCCGCACCGGATCGAGGCGTTCAACGTCGAGGGTTGGGCGAATGTTGTCAACTATTGTCAAATCTGCATGATCCGCCAGAGCTGCGGCCACCCCTTCCCGCGCCTGACTGTTTCCTGCAAAAATGACCGGTCGCCGATTAAAGTTGCGCGTTTGTTGTCCCTGCGAGTCGAATTGAACGCTCAACGAAGCCAGTTTGACGATGTGCGCCAGGCGGACGAGCGCATCACGCGCGCCATTTTCGATCCCGCCGACGATCAGGACTCCATCGGCTGGCACGCCGAGCAGCGCCTGTACCTGACGCTCGATCCAGGTTAATCCCGAATCGGCCATCACCCCGACCTGATCCTGACGAACCGCATCATCGAGGGTAATCGTCTGGAAAATGCGGGTATACGTCGCTCGTACGGCGCGCTGTGCACTGCGCGCCGAGATATCGCCAGCGACCGCAGCGACGATCAGGCTCATCACGCCTGCTGCGCTGCTACACGCGAGAATGCCGTCCACCCCGTCGCCCTCAGCGTTTTTGGGTGTGATCAGCGCATCGTTGTTAAGCAGGCGACGACCCGTTTGTTCCTCAATACGTCGAGTCGCTTCGATAATAGCGTGCGTTGCGTCTCCGGTTGAGGCGATGCTGCTGGGCGCTTCGGCATGACCGATCAGGCGCGTCTCGCCATCGACGGCGTCAACCAGCCAGATATGAGTCGTGGCGCTGCCGACATCAGCGACCAGAAAGGCATGCAGAGCGATCAGGTCAGACATGTTGCGCCTGATTTCCTTGTGCTACGCGCCAAACAAACCGCGCACCGTCGCCAGAATAAAGTTTATCCGTTCAACCAGGGCGCTCAGGTAGCTTTGCAGCGCACTGGCGAAGAAAAAACCGAACGCAACCATAATCAGCCAGTGACCAATCGCAGCCGCTCCCCTGACGATCCGTCCGCTCCGGCTCTCTGACGGCGCGGTATAGTAGAAGGACGCCAGAGTCAGGACTGTACCGATGACCAGCACTGCGACTCCGGCAATTTCCTCTGCTCCTCCGAACAACGGGCGCGCAGTATCGCTGATCTGCGGCAGCAACGTACCAATGATCGCGCCGCCAACCGCCAGCGCTCCGCCAACGCCAAACACAAGCGCCAGCGGAATGTTTGCCATCCACGACCATCGCTGCTCGCCGACGACGCGCGGCAGAAGCAGCACGCCGAGCAGAAACGGCACACCATACAGCCATAGCGCGGACATCGAGCCGTCAATCAGCGCCAGCGCCGCCGGGCGCAGCACCTGATGGTACGCCACAACGAACGCCAGCCCAAGCGACGTCCCGACGAACAGATACTGCGCCGCCCGAAACAACGGATTGTCGCCAGCGATCCTGCTCAAAACCATGAGCGTCAGCAATGCAGCAATGATGTTGACGATAACATCCTGCATCACGAACGTCTCCTGCGCATTGCCCCAACGCCGCTGAATGCCAGACCGAACAGAAGCGTCACAACGAACAGGAGGGTGGTCAATCGTTGTTGCGTCACAGCCTCAGCGATGCCCGACCCGCTGCTTCCCTGACTGAGCGCCGTATACGCCAGAGCGCCGCGTTGCCCGGCGATAGCGACGACACCCGGTTGTCGCATATATGGTTGAACAATAGGGGCAGCCTCTTCAGGCAGCAGGAAGACCAGCGATACCGGACGGTCGCCTTGCTGCGCCTGGGGATACACCTGTTCCATCCATCCCTGAACATCGGGCGTGTCGTCAGCCAGGACGATAATCAGGGAGAGATCGTTCAAACTCGTAATCGGACGGCCCGTGTCAATGCCTGCAATCAGGGCGCTGCCGGTCGCATCATCCCCGCGATAATCACTCCGTAACATCACCTGAAAATCGCGTCCCAGCGTCCGAAGCGCGATTTCGCCGCCAGGCTTGTACCCCAACAGCAGGTATCCCTCGCCTTGCTGACGATAACCGGCATCCCGCAAGGCGTCAAGGAGATCGAACTGAAGCAACGTTCCCTGAGGATCGGTGCTCACCAGCACCAGTTTGACATTCTGAGCGATCAACTGTCCGATCACCGCGCGTTCAAGCGGACGAAGTTCGCCGACACGTCTGGCATCCCACTCATAGCCGACGAGCACAACATCGTTTTCGCCAAGCGTTGCAATCTGCTCGTGTGCTTGAGAGACAGCGGGCATCACAGGCGGTGTTTCAAGGAAGGGGGCGACTCCCGGGAATATGGCGGCAATAACGACGAGAGCCAGCAGAGCAATCGAGAGCAGACGATCAACCCCAATGCGCTGCAAAGCGCTTTCCTGCTGTGGCGCTGGCAGCGGCGCAGCAGCGGGGATTGGCTCCGCAGCCAGATGTTTCAACAGACTCAGCGCTTTGAGTTGTTCCGTGGTACGTTTTGGCACCGGAGGCGGCGCAAGTTTCGGCGCTGCAACCGTCGCTCCTACACTCACTTCATCATCTGCGACTCCGCCAAGGCGCGTTAGCCAGTCAAGATCGCGGGGACTGACCGGCGCCGTCTCCGGTTTCGGCTCCGGCTCGGTGCGCAGCCACTCGGGCAGATCGATGCCGCCAAACAGGTCACTGGAAGTCTGCGGCGCTGCGGGTTGTGAGATCTGAGAATGTCCATCCTCTGCACCAGGCGCTGCAATGTCAGCGCCGCGCAACCAATCCGGCAAACCTGCATCTCCTGAAGCGCCGCCTGGAATTTGCCCGTGTTCTTCCTCAAGCCATGGCGGCGTCTCCGATGGTGGCGAAGCGCTCGACTGGAGCCAGTCAGGCAGGTCGCTGGCAGGTGCGGCAGGCGGTGGGGGCGACCCGGCGGGTCGCCCGGCAGCAGGCGGCGGTTCGGCGGCGATGTCGCGCAACCAATCCGGCAAATCGCCCGCCGCCGGCGCCGCCGCCATCGGTAGAGGCG